>NZ_JBVVQJ010000009.1:0-211644 GCF_055811475.1 Mesorhizobium sp. WSM4829
CTCAGCCAACGCTTGCAAGCAGGGGGCCGTCCACATATGAGCACCGGAAGCGCAGAAACCGCCATCAGATGGCCGCCAGAGTAGAATTTCCAAACGGTTTCTCAGATGGCAATTTCCGGACCATCATGCCTTGCCCGGTCGTCCAAATCGGCCGAATGTGCAGGAATGAGCGACCTCGTCCTGCATAACTACTACCGCTCCTCCACCTCCTACCGGGTGCGGATCGCACTGGAGATGAAGGGCCTGACCTACCAATATGTGCCGCATCATCTGCGCCACGGCGAGCATCTGGAGCCCGCCTATCTCTCGGTCAATCCGCAAGGACTGGTGCCGGCGCTGATCCTGGGCGATGGCACGCTGCTGACGCAATCGCTGGCGATCATTGAATTTCTCGACGAGACCAGGCCCGAACCGCCGCTTTTGCCGCAGGACGCGCCTGGCCGGGCCCGCGTCAGGATGCTGGCGCAGATGATCGCCTGCGACATCCATCCGGTGAACAACCTGCGCGTGCTGACCTCGCTGCGCACGCTCTTCGGCGCCGGCGACGAGGACGTCGCCAATTGGTTCCGGCACTGGGTGAACGAAGGTTTCCACCCGCTTGAAAAGATTCTTGTTTCATCGCCTGAAACAAAAACGTTCTGCCATGGCGACACGCCGGGGCTGGCCGACATCTGCCTGGCCGCGCAGGTCACCAGCAACGCCCGTTTCGGCGTCGACCTAGCGCCCTACCCGACGGTCACACGCATCCACGCCGCCTGCATGGCGCTGCCGGCCTTCCAAAAGGCCGCGCCGGAGAACCAGATCGATGCCGAATAGCAGCGCTATCCAATTATGAGGAATTGACGATGAAAGCCGTTGTCTTCGAAAAATTCGGCGAGGTGCCGACGATCCAGACTGTTGCCGATCCGGAGCCGGCACTGGGCGGCGTTGTCATCAAGGTCGAGGCGACCGGGCTCTGCCGCAGCGACTGGCATGGCTGGATGGGCCACGACGACGGCATCCGCCTGCCGCATGTGCCGGGCCACGAGCTTGCCGGCGTCGTGGTGGCCGCCGGCAGCCAGGTGACCCGCTGGAAGACCGGCGAGCGCGTCACCGTGCCGTTCGCCGTCGGTTGCGGCCGTTGCTTCGAATGCAGCTCCGGCAACCATCAGGTCTGCGAGCACCAGACCCAGCCCGGCTTCACCGGCTGGGGCTCGTTCGCCGAATATGTCGCCATCGACCATGCCGACACCAATCTGGTCCGCTTGCCGGACGAGATGGAATTCGCCACCGCCGCCAGCCTTGGCTGCCGCTTCGTCACCTCGTTCCGCGCCATTGTCGACCAGGGCCGGGTGACGCCAGGCGAATGGGTGGCCGTGCATGGCTGCGGCGGCGTCGGCCTGTCGGCGATCATGATCGCCAGCGCCATGGGCGCCAACGTGATCGCAATCGACCTGACCGACGAGAAGCTGGACTTCGCCAAAAAAATCGGCGCGGTGGCGACGATCAATGCCGCCACGACGCCGAACGTGGTCAAGGCGGTCAAGCAGATCACCAATGGCGGCGCGCACATGTCGATGGACGCGCTCGGCCATCCGACGACCTCGTTCAACTCGATCGCCAACCTGCGCCGGCGCGGCCGCCATGTCCAGGTCGGGCTGATGCTCGGCGATCATGCCAGGCCGCAGATCCCGATGGACAAGGTGATCGCCTTCGAGCTCGAAATCCGCGGCAGCCACGGCATGCAAGCCTACCGCTACCAGGCGATGATGGAGATGATCCGCACCGGCAAGCTGAAGCCAGAATTGCTGGTCGGCAAGCGGATCAGCCTCGATGAGGCGCCGGCCGCCTTGATGGCGATGGGCGGCTTCGAAGGCATCGGCATCGGCGTGGTGACGAAGTTCTAAAGGGCAGACTGTTCTTCGACGTCAGAACGGCACTGTTTCACGTTGATGCTCAGGCTTCTTGTGGAGGCGGCAAGGTACTGTTTCACTCTTGACGTTATCGAGTTCAGGCGCGGCGCTCTCAATTAGTTTGGGCGATTCAGAGCCGGTCTTAGGTTGACAATTTCTGTGAAATTGCCCCCTTTGTTATGTCTCGTTCCGAATTTTGGTGAGAGACAGCAAGATGACGCATGTTCCCTACACCGGCTCTGGTCCGTACTGTTACGCGAATTCGTTTGCGATGATGTTCGGAGCCGATGCACCGCCCACGGCAGTCATTGAGATCGCTACGGGCAGCCCATTTGGGATGCAGCTGATCGGCGGCACGTTGCCGTTCTTCGATCCCTATGGCTGGACGCCCGAGGCAGGTTTTGACGCAGCATTGACCGCGCTTGGCTGGAGGTCGTCGGTCGTCACGGGCAGCAATGCCGCAGACGCCCTCGCCCGCTTGCGGGTCTCCCTTGCGGATGGCCCGGTATGGATTGGTCCCATCGAGATGGGGCACCTGTCGCATCAACCGGGCAAGACGGGGCCGATCGGCGCGGATCATTATGTCGTCGTCATCGATGTGGTCGACGACCGTGTTCTCATGCACGACCCTCAGGGCTATCCGTATACTTCTCTGCCACTGACGGATTTCATAGCGGCCTGGCGAGCCGAGACGATCGACTACGGTACGCCCTATACCATGCGCACTGGCTTCAGTCAGTTCGCGAAAGTGTCCGATGTCGAAGCCATCAAGGCGTCAATCCCAACCGCCATCCAGTGGCTATCGATGTGCGGTGATCACAACATGCCAGTTGGAAGTCTCGGAAACGGCGAAGCCGCTGAAGGTCTCGCTGCGCTCATCGAAAACGGTTGCGATGAGGAATTGCGTGGCCATCTGATCCACTTTGCGATCCGGGTTGGCGCTCGCCGTGTTGCAGATGCCGCGACCTGCTTGGCGCGAGCGGGATACACCGAAGCCGCGCGAATCGCGGCCGCACAGGCGCGGCTCATTGGCTCGACTCAGCACCCATTGGTCATTGGCGACGACGCGGCAGCCGCCACTGCGCTGCGAACACTTGCGCCAACATATGGCAGGTTACAGTCAGCGCTGCAAAACCAGACTGAGCGCGCCTAGCGCGCTCAACACAACACCGCAACGGCTGCATTCAGGCAGCCTGCCCTATCTCGCATATTTCTTCGCACCGACCACGCAAAGCACGACGGCGGCGGTGACGGCGATCATGGCGGGGCTGACCTGCTCGTGCAGCAGCATTGCCGCCAGCCCGAGGCCGAAGAAAGGCTGCAGAAGCTGCAACTGCCCGACCGCGGCGATGCCGCCTTGCGCCAGCCCGCGATACCAGAACACGAAACCGATCAGCATGCTGAACAGCGAGACATAGGCCAGGCCGATCCAGGCGGCCTTGCCGACGTTTTCGAGCGACAGTGGCATGGTGATGAGCGTCAGCGCCAGCATGACCGGCAGCGACAACACCAGCGCCCATGAGATCACCTGCCAGCCGCCAAGTTTGCGCGACAGCCTGGCGCCTTCCGCATAGCCCAGTCCGCACACGATGATTGCCGCCAGCATCAGCATGTCGCCAAGCGGCGAGGCCGAGACACTTTGGGTCATTGAAAAACCGGCAACAAGGGCGCTGCCAAGGCATGAAAACAGCCAGAAGGCCGGTTTGGGGCGATCGCCGCCGCGAATGACGCCGAAGATCGCGGTCGCCAGCGGCAACAGGCCGATGAAGATGGTGGAATGGGCCGAGGTGACGTGCTTGAGCGCCAGCGCGGTCAGCAGCGGAAAGCCGACCACGACGCCGAGCGCGACGATGGCCAGCGACAACAGATCCTGCCGTTCCGGACGCTTCTGGCGAAAAACGAGCAGAAGCGCCAGGCCGAGGATGCCTGCCGTGGCAGCGCGGGCGACGGTCAGGAAGGCCGGATCGAAATCCATCACAGCAACCCGCGTTGCCGGAAGTGATCCGCTGAAAATCAGCACGCCCACAAATCCGTTGATCCAGCCGCCCGCCGTCTTGTCCATCGCATGCTCCTGATGTTCTCGCCCTCTATCGGGCCGGACCTATGGCGCCGCCAGAGACAATGAGGTACAGTTTGATGAAACTGTCATGGCAGATTGAGCAGTACGGATGGACGAGCAGACGACGGCAAATGTGGGCAGCGGGACGCTTGTCGAAAGCGTCATGGCGACGATCAGGCACAGGATCGCCGCGCGCAGCCTGACACCGGGAACACGATTGCCTTCGATCCGGGCTTTCGCGAAAACCATGCAGGTTTCGAAATCCACAGTGGTCGAAGCCTATGAGCGTCTTGCCGCAGAAGGCATCATCCGCTCGCGTCCAGGTTCGGGCTTTTATGCCGCCGGACCGTTGGCTCCCTTGTCGCTGGCCGAGATCGGCCCCAGGCTTGACCGTGCCGTCGATCCGCTCTGGGTTTCGCGCCAGTCGCTGGAAGCCGGCGACGGCGTGCTCAAACCCGGTTGCGGCTGGCTGCCGGCCGCGTGGATGCCGGAGGCCGGATTGCGCCGGGCGCTGCGGACAATGGCACGCGGCGATGATGTCACGCTGACCGATTACGGCACTCCGCTCGGGCTGCCGCCGCTGCGTCATCTGCTCGCCCGGCGCATGGCAGAGCACGGCATCGAGGCGTCTCCCGACCAGATCATGCTGACGGAATCGGGCACCCAGGCCATCGACCTCCTGTGCCGGTTCCTGCTCGAACCGGGCGACACGGTGCTGGTGGACGACCCCTGCTATTTCAACTTCCATGCCCTGTTGCGCGCTCATCGGGCCAAGGTGGTCGGCGTTCCCTATACGCCATCGGGACCGGATATCGAGCTATTCGCGCAGGCGCTGGTCGAGCACCGGCCGCGCCTCTACATCACCAATTCCGCGCTTCACAATCCAACGGGTGCAATTCTGTCGCCGGTCGTCGCCCACCGATTGCTCAAGCTCGCCGACCAATCGGATCTGACGATCATCGAAGACGATATCTTTGCCGACTTCGAACACACCTCGGCACCCAGGCTGGCGGCGTTCGACGGTCTTGGTCGCGTCGTCCATATCGGCAGCTTCTCCAAGACGCTTTCGGCGTCGGTGCGCTGCGGCTTCATCGCGGCTCCGCGCGACTGGATAGAAGGGCTGACCGATCTCAAGATCGCCACGTCCTTCGGCAGCGGCAGGCTTGCCTCCGAACTGGTGCTAACGCTGCTGAAGGACGGCAGCTATCGCAAGCACGTCGATTTGCTGCGAACGCGGCTTTCCCGCGCCATGGCTGAGACAGGCAGCCGCCTGAAGGCGATCGGCATCACCCCGTGGATCGACCAGCCGACCGGCATGTTCTTGTGGTGCAGACTGCCGGAAGGCGTCGATGCAGCGGAAATAGCCCGCCGCGCCCTGTCGGCCAATGTCGTGCTGGCGCCCGGCAATGCGTTCAGCCTGTCCCAAACCGCCAGCCGTTTCCTGCGCTTCAATGTCGCGCAGTCGGCGGATGAGAGAATTTTCAGGACGCTTGAAGAGGCGATGTCGCGTTGATTTTCCCGCACTGTCCCTTCTCCCCTTCTTGTGTGAGAAGGTGGCCTCGCCGACCGAGGTCGGATGAGGGGTGTTCCAGCTTGGCACCAACAGCACTCCGGCCTCGACCGTCTCGGCGCTTCGCTCTGCTCACGGCCCTGCCCTCCTGCGTCGCCGCTCATAGAGCATGACCAGGGTTTCGGCGGTCAGCGCCGGCTTCTTCTCACCTTCGATCTCAACGATGTTGGCCGCCT
Organism: Mesorhizobium sp. WSM4829; assembly: GCF_055811475.1. NCBI lineage: Bacteria > Pseudomonadati > Pseudomonadota > Alphaproteobacteria > Hyphomicrobiales > Phyllobacteriaceae > Mesorhizobium > Mesorhizobium sp. WSM4829. Next base: position 5,698 of record NZ_JBVVQJ010000009.1, read on the forward strand.
TCATCAGATACTGGCCGGGGCCCTTGTCCTCCATGGACAACAGCGTGATCCGCAGCCTGATGCGCGCCCCGGCCCTGACCGGCGCTAGGAACCGCACCTTGTCAAAACCATAATTGAAGACGGCTTGCGTATTTTCCGGCACGATGCCCATGTCGAGCGCCAGCGCGCCGATGATCGACAGCGTCAGATAGCCATGCGCGATGGTGGCGCGGAACGGGCTCTGCCGCTTCGCCCGCTCTGGATCGACATGGATCCATTGGCGGTCGCCGGTGCATTCGGCGAACTGGTCGATGCGGCTCTGGTCGACCGTCGTCCAGTCCGACACGCCAAGCTCCTGCCCTGTCATCGTCCTGAGCTGTTCGTAGGTCGGCGGCGGCCTCAGCCGTATTTGCGTCATTCCTGCTTTCCCGATCGCTTGCCCTGCCTCCGGACCACGAACCGGCCGCCTCTGTCAATTCGCTCAGTGTGTTCCGCCGCGATATCCTCGGCCGGATCGCGCCAGTGCCGGTGTAGAGCTGGCAACAGGATTATCGAGCAAGAGGATCTTTGTGCGCCTCGGCGGGACCAACACCAAGGCTTTCGCCAGCCGGGATGACGACAGAAAAGTCCAGCGACTTGGGAAACAGCCTACTGCTTGTCGTAGCCGCTGCGGATTTCCTCCATCGCCTCCTTGATGCGCTCGCGCAGGATCTCGACCGATTCGGTGCCGGATTTCCTGGCCAGCTCGGCCACCTCGCCGGCATTCTTCAATGCGGCTTCGAAGGATTTCCTGGCGAACGCCGTTTGCTTGGCCATCAGCTCCCGAGGATCGCCCGGCGCCCTGTAGTCCTGCGCCATGTCGGCGATCTCGTGCAGCGTGTCCTGCAGCATCTCGCGTTGCCTGGAGAGCATCGATGACGCTCCGGCAGCACTTGCCCTGGCCGACTTTTCGAGTGCCTCGAGGTTCTTGCGATGATGGCTGAGGATCGCCTCGACATCGACGTTCGGCAGCTTCAGGTCGCGGCCAAACCTGCCGAACATGTCGATGAAGGAGTCGGATTCCGGTCGCTTTGCCATGGTGGTTTTCCTCTGTTGCTGCGAATTCGGCAGCTAAAGAGAAACAATAGAACAGCGGAGCTTCGCGGTCCATTCGGCCGCGCACACATCGCGCCTCAGCCGACGAGGAACAGCCGTTCCAAAGTGTGGAGCACGACGCCGGCCAGGCCGCCGATGACCATGCCGTTGAAGCGGATATATTGCAGGTCCCTGCCGATGTTCATTTCGATCAGCCTGGTCAGTTGCGCAAGGTCCCAGCGCTTGACCTGATCGGCGATGAATTTCGAGACGCCGCTCTTCTGGCTTTCGACGAACGACGACAGCGCAACGATAAACCCCTGGTTCATGTCGGCCCTGATCTGGGCGTCGCCGGCAAGATGGCGGCCGACCTCGACGAACATGCTGGCGAGATGGGCGCGGATCATCGAATTCGGCGCCTTGGCGTCCTGCTCGATGAACACGCTGAGGCTTTCCCACATGTCGCCGGCCAGCGCCTTCAGCTCCGGCCGGGCGAGGAAATCGCGCTTCAGTTTCTCGGCGCGCTTGGCGTATTGCTTGGATGTCCTCAGCCGCTCGACGAAGCTCAGGACAAAACGGTCGAACTCGGCGCGCATCGGGTGATCGGGATCGGCCCTCACTTCGTCGAGCAGCGATCCGGCCGAGGCGACGATCTTCTTCAGCAGATACGCGTCGGCGCGAAACAGGTTGAACAGCGACGGCAGTTCCTCGCGGATCTTCTCGCGCATCGTCGCCAGCGCCGCCTCGTCGCTCAGGAAGCGGCCGACGACCTTGGTGAATTCGTCGAACAGTCTTTGGTGGCGGCGATCATCGGTCAGCGCCGACAGCAACTCGGCGGCGAGCGGCGCCAGCGGCACCTTTTCGATCTGCTCCAGCATGCGGCTGCTGACGAAGCCGCGCAGGCCGGATTGCTCGATCGCCGCCAGTGTCTGCGGCACCAGCCGGCCGACGAAATGCGACAGATCGGCGGCGCGGTTGGGGTCGGCAAGCCAGTCGGCAACGAGCGCGGAAAAATCGACCTCGGCAAGCTTGTCGCGCACCGGCTCGGGCGCCAGGAAATTCACCTCGATGAAGCGGCCGAGATTATCGGCGATGCGGTTCTGGTTCTCCGGGATGATTGCGGTGTGCGGGATCGGCAGGCCGAGCGGCCGTCTGAACAACGCCACCACCGCATACCAGTCGGCCAGCCCGCCGATCGTCGCCGCCTCGGCGAAAGCGGCGACGAAACCCAGCCACGGATAGCGGCCCTCGAACGACTTGGACACCGCAAAGATGAGGACGCAGAGCGCGAGCGCTGCGGTGGCGACGAATTTTGTGCGCCGAAGCGCCGAAAGCTTGGCCTCCGCGTCGGCATCGAACCGGGCGGATGCCCAAGCCGGTGATGATTGTGGCATGGATGAACTGCTCCTGGTCGATGTCGCGGACTTAACTTAGTGATCCGCCCACCCGAATGCGCGCCATATCAGGGTCATGGTTGCACGACCGCCCACACAAACATGATAAAAATATTCAACTATCATGCGGTGCTTGTCTGGAATTATTCCAAGGTATAGGCCATATTAGGGTTGAGCTATTGCTTCGTGAGGACACAATGCGGCTGACACGCCAGACCAACTACGCCATGCGCATTCTGATGTATTGCGCCGCGAATACCGACCGGCTGAGCCGTATCCCGGAGATCGCTGCCGCCTACTCGGTGTCCGAGCTCTTTCTCTTCAAGATCCTGCAGCCTTTGGTCGAGCATGGTCTGGTCGAGACGGTGCGCGGCAGGAACGGCGGCGTCAGGCTCGGCCGCCCGGCCGAATCGATCACCCTATTCGACGTCGTGCGCGTGACCGAAGAGAGCTTCGCCATGGCCGAATGCTTCGAGAACGACGCCGCCGAATGTCCGCTGGTCGACAGTTGCGCACTGAATTCGTCGCTGCGCGAGGCGCTCAACGCCTTCTTCGCCGTGCTCGAGCGCTATACGATCGCCGACATGGTGGCAGCGCGCCCGAACGTGCGCCACCTGCTCGGCATCGACATGCTGGTGCAAAGGGCGCCGGCCGCCTGAGTCGGGTCGAGCCATAGCCGACAGCGCTTGCAACTCTCCCTTCTCCCCTTGTGGGAGAAGGTGGCCTCGCGAAGCGAGGTCGGATGAGGGGTGTTCCAGCTTGGCACCAACAGCGTTCCGTCCAACACCCCTCAACCGTCTTGGCGCTGCGCGCCAATCCACCTTCTCCCACAAGGGGAGAAGGAAGAAGGGGCGGCGCCGACCTTGCCAGCTGGAACTTACGCCGCCGACTGCGGCAGGACGAACGGCATGTCTCCAGCCGGCAACACGCCGACCCTCAGCCGGCAATCGAACACTTTTTCGATCAGATCGTCGCTCAGCACGTCCTGCGGTGAGCCGGTGGCGGCAAGCCTGCCGCGGTGCATGACGAAGATCCGGTCGGCATACATCGCCGTCAAATTGAGGTCATGCAGGATGGCGACAACGCCGCCGCCCCGCCTGGCGAAATCGCGGGCGATGTTCATGATGATCAATTGGTGCTTGATGTCGAGGCCGGAAACCGGCTCGTCGAGGAAGAGATAGCGCGGTTTGCCGTCGAGGACCGGCGCCCAGACCTGGCAGAGCACACGGGCCAACTGGACGCGCTGCTGCTCGCCGCCCGAAAGCTCCTGGTAGAAACGGCCGGCAAAGCCGTCGAGATCGACGCGCGCCAGCGCCCGATCGGGCAGGCGCTCGTCCTCGCCGGTCAGCGCGCCCGAGCGTCCGCCGAGCAGGCCAAGCCTGACGATCTCGCGCACCGTGAACGGAAACGACAGGGTCGTCGCCTGCGGCAGCACGGCGCGCAGCATGGCGGCCTCGACCGGCTTCATCACCGACAGGTCGCGACCGTTGATGGTGACCTCTCCCGAATAGGCAAGATCGCCGGACAGCGCCCTCAGGAAGGTCGTCTTGCCCGAACCGTTGGGACCGACGATGGCCGCGATCTCACCGGGGCGCATGTCGAAATCGACATTGGCGACGATGCCCTTGCCGCCGATCGCCACCGAGACATTTCGCGCTTCGATCATGGAAACTCTCTCATAGGGCCACTCTCACAGATCGATGACGCCACGCTTACGCAGCAGGATCCAGAGGAAGAACGGAGCGCCGGCGATCGCGGTGACGATGCCGATCGGCAGCTCCGCCGGCGCCACGATGGTGCGGGCGACGGCGTCGGCCAGCAGCAGCAGGCAAGCGCCAAGCAGGGCCGAGGCCGGCAGCAAATAACGATTGTCCGGGCCGATAGCCAAACGCAGCAGATGCGGCACGACGATGCCGACAAAGCCGATGCCGCCGCTGACGGCGACAGACGCCCCGACCGCCGCCGAGACGCCGATGATGGCCGTGTATTTCAGCCGCTGAACCGGAATGCCGAGATGGCCGGCGGTGGCTTCGCCCAGCGGCAGCGCGTTGAGGCCGCGCGCCAGGAACGGCATCGCCGCCAACGCCAGCACGATCACAGGCCCAACGGAGCCGATTTTCTGCCAGGTCGCACCGGCGAGCGAGCCTAGCTGCCAAAAAGTCAGGTCGCGCAACTGCCGGTCGTCGGCCATGAAGATCAGGATACCGGTCAGCGCCATGGCAAGGGCCGCCAGCGCGATGCCGGCGAGCAGCATGGTGGCGACCGAGGTTTGGCCGCGCCGGGTGGCCACCTGATAAAGCACCAATGTCGTCGCCAGCCCGCCGCAGAACGCCGCCAGCGGCAGAGCGAGTGTGCCCAGCATCGAAGTTATCGGCGCCAGCACTGTGGCGCCAAGCACGATGATGGACACCGCGCCGAGGCTCGCTCCGGCCGAAACGCCGATGAGACCGGGGTCTGCCAGCGGGTTGCGGAACAGCCCTTGCATCACCGCGCCGGAGACGGCCAGCGCTGCGCCGATCAGCACACCGAGCGTGACGCGCGGCAGGCGGATGTCGTAGACGATCAGGCGGTCGCGCGCGCTCAGCGCCTCATTGCCGGGTGCTGCACCCAACAGCCAGTCGCCGACGACGCTGACGGCCGAGGCATCCGATGCGCCTGATGTCAGCGAAAACAGGACGGCAACGGCAAGTCCGAGGCACAAAGCCAGGATGACGATGCGCGCGCGCCCCGAGCGGTCGCCGTCGGATGCTGTCGCCATAGTGCCCGCACCAGCGATCGATTGATCCACCATCGGGCGCCCGCTCAGTCCGCGGCCTGCCCGCCGTAGAGCGAGGCGGCAAGGTCGCGGATGACGTCGGCGGTGCGCGGCCCGAAGCCGAGCAGATAACCGCCATCCATGCGGACCACCTTGCGCGCCGCACCCGCCGGTGTCGACCGGATTGACGGGTTCGCGAACAATTCGTCGTCCGATACGCCGGGACCGGCATTGTTCATCATCAGGATCACGTCGGGCCTGGCGGTGATGACAGCCTCGTCGGACAGTTGCTTGTAGCCGGAATAGCCGTCGATCGCATTGACGCCGCCCGAAAGTCTGATGATGCCGTCGGCCGCGGTGTCGCCGCCGGAAGCGAGGATCTTGCCGCCCCGCATTGACAGAACGAACAGGACGCGCTTGCGGTCCTTGATCGCGGACGTCTGCTTTTCGGCGGCCTTCAGCTTGGCGTCGATCTCGGCTGCCAGCGCATCGGCCTTGGCGTCGGCGCCAAGCGCCTTGCCGACGATGCGGATCTTTTCGAGAATGCCTTCGTGGTCGTAGCGCTCGGGCACCTCGATGAACGGGATGCTCGTCTTCTTCAGCACATCGACGGCTTGCTTCGGCCCGCTGCCGTGCAGCGCCAGGATGCCCGACGGATTGACCGACAGCACGCCTTCCGGCGACAGCTGGCGCATGTAGCCGACATCAGGCAGCTTGAGCGCCGCCTCGGGATATCGGCTGGTCGAATCGCGCGCGACCAGCCGGTCCTGCTCGCCGAGCGCAAAGACGATCTCGGTGATCGAACCGCCGATGGCCGCTATCTTCGACGGGTCCGCAAAGACCTCCGTGCCTTCGGCAGCGCGGGCCGGCAGCGCGAAGGCCACGCAAAGGCACATCGTGGCCCCAAGCGCCATTCCAAAAACACGCGCCCGTTCAAGCAAAGCAGCCATTGTCGTTGTCCTCAGGCTGCGGTCGGGCTTGGAATGCGCGGCAGGTTCTCTGCCAGAAACCGCCAGTCCTCGCGCTCGCTTTCGCCTTCGTGGCGCTTGCCGAAGAACTGGATGATCATCTTGCCGTCGGCGCCATAGGCTTCGAGAGACGTGACATGGCCATCCTTGGTCGGCTTGCGCACGGCCCAGACCTCCTGGATGTGGTCGGTCCGCAGATGCAGGTGGAAGGTCTCGTCCAGCACGTTGATCCACGGCCCCATCGGCTTGATCGACTTGATGGGGCCCGAATGGATCTGGATGCAGGCGCGATTGCCGACAAAGCACATGATCGGCATCTCGCCCTCGGCGGCATGATGGAACATGGCGCTGACGGCATCGTTGTCGAGCAGCCAGGCGTAATCCTGGCCAACCATGCGCAGCGCCTGGCGGCGGTCGAGCTTCAGCGTCTTCAGCATGCCGAAGAACTGATGCACGTCGGTCAGCCGGCTCCAGCGGTCGCGCAGATCGTCGACGTCAGCGGAAGCGGCGGAAGCCTCGGCCTCGCTTTCAGGCCCGCCTTCTGAAATCGACCCTTCCTCTGAAATCGCGACGCTCGACTCCTGGTTCGGCGATTCCAGCTCAGCCACCAGCTTCTGATAGGCATAGAGGTTGGACGCCGGCCGCAGATGCACCTTGTGCACCGCCTCGCCTGCCGCATCGAAGAACTGCAGGCTGCGCCTGATATCGCCGCCGTCGCGCTTTTCGACGGCAAAGCCGTGCGCCCAGGCTTTCGGGAAGATGCGCAGGTCGATGTTCTCGCCGAGCACCATGGCATTGTGGTTGCCGGTCACGACCTTGTCGTAGACGCCGATCTTCTCGTGCACGGCGCTTTCATTGCGCGTCAGCGCCATGACCTCGCCGACGGCCTCGAGGCCGGTCAAAAGATCATTGACGCGCGGCTCGACGCGGAGGACGCCGTCGCCGCAATGCGCGGCGACCAGCTCGGCCTCCGAAATGCCAAGCTGGGCGGCGAGATCGCGCTCGCGCGTCTTCGGATTGTCTGCCCGCGCCCGCCGGATCTCGTGCGGCGCGGGCCTTACGCGCTGGTCCATATTTTTATTACCTACTTGTTGAGGATGAGCTTGCCCTGGCGGGTGATTTTTAGCCGGTAGAGCGCTCCGTGATGCTCGATGCCGATCTCGTGCTCGCCCTGGAACAGCGCGTTGCTGGACAGGGTCCTCACCGTCAACGGGACCCGATCGAAACGAGCCGAATTGTCGTCGGAACGGCGAACGCGATCGCGAAAGTCATTGGGGCGAAAGTCACTGGGCCGAAAGTCCTTGGGATTGTGCGTGTTCATCTGGTTCGATCCCTTTTCTGGGCCGGGCCTGGTCGGCTGGCGCGGCGGTGCCTGAAATGCCGATTCATTTCTTGACTTTAATACTCATGTTTACTAGTCAGTGCAATACCGGACTAGATGAGTCAAGATTTAAGAAGCCGGACACGACGAAAAATGCATGCGCGTCAAGCCGGCCAGCATCGAACCAGGATTTTTGGAGTTGGGGCATGGGGTTGGGGAATTGGGGACGGCTGGGTCTGGCGAATAGCAACCCAGATCCGGGGCATAGAGGTCCGGCGCATCGATCGATGGCAACGGGCATGGCGGCATTGCTGGCGGGCGCTGCGGCGATCGCTTTGCTTACCCCGTCGGCCAATGCTCAACAGGCCGGCCAAACTGCAACAGATCGGCAGCAGGCCGAACAGGCGCAGGCGCCTGAACAGCCGGCCGCGGCAGGCGCAACGCTGCTCGATCAGATCCTGGTCGTCAGCCGCACCGGCGAGACGGCGATCGATTCCCTGGCTTCGGTCAGCCATGTTGATCAGGAGCAATTGCAACGCCGCATGGCGACGACGCCCAACGACATGCTGTTGGGTGTGCCGGGTGTAGCGGTCCAGGCCGACGCAAGGCGCGTCTCCTCCAGCATCAACATCCGTGGCTTGCAGGATTTCGGCCGCGTCGCGGTCATCGTCGACGGTGCGCGGCAGAATTTCCAGCGCTCCGACCACGGCCCGCAATCGACCTTCTATATCGACCCGGAACTCATCAAATCCGTTGACGTCATTCGCGGCCCGGTCGCCAACACCTATGGCTCGGGCGCCATTGGCGGCGTCGTCCTGTTCGAGACCAAGGACGCGGACGACTATCTTCGCGACGGCGAGACATGGGCGGCGTCCGCGACCGGGCGCTATGAGAGCAACGGCGAAGGCTGGACGACCAGCGCTGCCGGCGCCTACCGTTTCAACGAAAACTGGGATGTCCTCGGCAACATCGTCTATCGCGACTATGACGACTACAAGGATGGCGGCGGCGATACGGTCGACGGCACCGGCTTCGACGTTTTGAGCGGCCTTTTGAAGACAACCATCCGCCCCAGCGAAAACAGCGAACTGAAGCTGGGCTGGAATGGCACGAGCGACGGCTGGAACGAGGTCAGCGGCGGCACGCCGGTGAACGACGTCGACCTCGAGGCGAATACCTTCACGGCGCGCTACAACATCACCGATGCGGACAAGAGCTGGCTCGATCTCCACGTCAACGCCTCCTACAACAAGACCAACATGGAGATGACGAGCCTGGTTGCGCAAAACCGCTTTGATCCGGTCACCGGTCTTCCCATCGTCCTGCCGGCGGGCTCGATGTCGACTTTCGATGTCGGAACTTCGGGCATCGACATCTGGAACACCTCGCGGTTCGAGACCGCCGCCATTGCGCACGAGCTGACCTATGGCGGTGACTGGGTTGGCGACGACGTCGAGACGGGTGGCGACGCAGGCGGCGCCAGTTTCTATACCCCTTCGGGCAAGCGAAACGTTTCCGGCGCCTACATCCAGGACAAGCTCACCTGGGGCTGGCTCGAAATCATCGCCGGCCTGCGTTACGACAGCTACAAGCTGGAAAGCGATGTCGGCGAAACCTCCGGCGACCGGCTGTCGCCGCGCATCACCGTCGGCGTCTCGCCGTTCGAAACCGCCAGCCTTGCGGGACTGCAATTCTACGGCACCTATGCCGAGGGATATCGCTCCCCGTCGCTGTCGGAAACCCTCATCAGCGGCAACCATCCGGCAGGCGTCAGCTTTCCCTTCCTCCCCAATCCCGATCTGAAGCCTGAAACCGGCAAGACCGTCGAATTCGGTATCAACTACAAGCGCAACGACATCCTCGAGGCCGGCGACGCGTTTCGTTTCAAGGCCGCCTACTTCAACAACGACGTCGACGACTACATCGACGGCGTCACCCTGTCGGCTTTCGATCCGACCAGCGGCTGCCCGTTCGGCCCCGGTATCCCGATCTGCTTCCAGTACCAGAACTTTGCAGAAGCCAGGATCCGCGGCTTTGAAATGGAAGCCGTCTATGACGCCGGCTGGGGTTTCGCCGGGCTTTCCGCGTCGATCATCGATGGCCACACCATCTCCTACGACGGCGAGCGGGCAGACCTTGTCACCGTCCCCTCTTCGCAGGTCACCGGGCAACTCGGCTTCCGCTTTCTGGAGGACAAGCTGACCGTCGGCGGCGAGGTGCAGTATAATGGCAGGCCGAAGGGCAATCCGGTGGCCAGGGACTACACGCTGGTCAACGTCTTCGCCAGCTACCAGGCGACCGATAATCTCAAGGTCGATTTTCGCGCTGACAATTTGTTCGGCGTCAAATACACCAACCCGTTGAATGCACCCGCCACTGTTGTAGTTTACGAGCCTGGCGTCACGCTGAAGCTGGCGGCGACAATGCGATTTGGAGGCTGACGACAATGACAAGCTTGACGGCATCGCTTCGCCTGCTGACCTCGGTGCTGGCCATGCCGCTTGCGATGGGTCCGGCGTGGGCGCAACAGTCTGCGCCGGCCCCAGCTCTCACGCTTGAGCTCAATGGCGCGCAGGCCTCCGAAAAAGGCTGCCGTCTGACCTTCGTGGTCAATAACACGCTCGGCGCCGACCTCTCGAAAGCGGCGTTCGAGATCGCGCTGTTCAACGAGGCCGGCGTCGTCGACCGGCTGACCGTGCTCGACTTCAAGGACCTGCCGGCGGGCAAGACCAAGGTGACGCGTTTCGACCTTGCCGGCGCCGACTGCGCCAAGGTCAGCCGCGTGCTGATCAACAGCTCGACCGAATGCGCCGGCACCGGCATCAAGCCGGACGCTTGCATGCGCGGACTGAAGACCGAGACCAAGACCGGCATCGCCTTCGGGGTCTGAGAAGGCAGACTGGAAGCGGGTACGAGGCTGGCCTGTTGCCGCCAGGGCAAATGATGTTGATTTGACAAGTCCGCGCCGGTTGCGGCAGGTCTCGCCGCGAGCCATGCAGAACATCAGTCCCCTCCCCGACGCCGATGGCGAACTGGCGATTGCGCCGACCGGACCGCTTGCGCCGGCCCGACCGTCAGCCATGAGCCGCAAATGGACGACGGCGATCGTCGCCTCCTGCCTGTTTCATGCGGCGGTGGCGGCCGCTTTTCTCGTCGCGCCTGCCGGCAGGTTTGATGCCGGGGACGCAATCGAGGTGGAAGGCGCCGATCAAACCGGCGCCAACGTGGTCGGCAGCGCCTTGGATAGTCAGGGTGCGTTGAACGTCACCCTGGTGCCCGACCCGCGGCCAGCCAAGCCCGAGGTCAAGCCCCAGATCAAGCCAGAGCCGCCTGCCGACCGGCCCACCGGTGACAGGCCCATTAGGGAAATGGCCGCGCAACCACCCCCGCCCTTGCCGCAGATTGTCGAGCAACCCACTGCCACGCCAGACATGCTGATGGCCGAAACCCCACGGCTGGACGAGCAGAGCGTGGTTCCGAAGATCGAAACGCCGGCAGAGCCGGCTGCTCCGGCCGAAAGCACCGAGGCCCCTCCTGCCGATATCGGACAGCCGCCGATCCCGACGCCAAGGCCGAGCGTGACACCAGGTCTTGGCGGGGCCGGCGAAACGAACGATCCCCGCGGCGCCGCGGATGGCGAAGAACGCGAAGCGGTGACTTCCAGCAAGGGCAAGGAGCAGGCAGCGGCAGGCAATGCGATAGAATCCGGCTATAGCGGTGAAGTTCAGAAGAAGCTTGCCCGCGCCAACCGTCATGTTTCGAAAGCGATACAGGCGAGCGCTCGCAACAATGCCAGGGTCGTTTTCGTTGTCATGGCCGACGGCAGCATCAGCGACATACAGCTAGCCGAGAGCTCAGGTTCTGCGGAGCTTGATCAATTCGCTTTGACACTGGTGCGCAAGCAGGCGCCGTTCCCTCCCATTCCAAGCGAAACCGGCAAGTCAAGTTGGGTGTTTAAAGCGCGGATTGGTCCATTTTAACAGCCTGCGCCTCATCGTTTCAGGCAATCCACCAAGCATCATAATCCGCAATCCCGGAAGGACAGCCAATGTACATCGCCATGAACCGCTTCAAGGTCCAGAACGGCTCCGAGGAGGCCTTCGAGGACGTTTGGAAGAACCGTGATTCAAGCCTTTCGGAGATGAAAGGCTTTAAAGAATTTCATCTGCTGCGCGGTCCGGTCAACGAGGCCGAATGCTACACGCTGTTCGCTTCGCACACGGTGTGGGCGAGCCATGAGGATTTCGTCGCCTGGACCAAATCCGAGAACTTCCGCGCCGCGCACCGCAACGCCGGCTCCACCAAGGTGCACTATCTCGGCCATCCGCAGTTCGAGGGCTTCTCGGTCGTCGAGGGCGCGTGAGCAGGTCGCCGCCGGCGAAGCTGCCGATCTCCCCCCTTGCGGGGGAGATGTCCGGTAGGACAGAGGGGGGTGCTGTCCCGCCGACCTATCAAACTGTCACAGCCACGCCCTCAGGCGAATTTCCGGTTGGGAGTGGCTAAAGTCGAAAGTTGGTGATCCTTCACACCCCCCTCTGTCCTACCGGACATCTCCCCCGCAAGGGGGGAGATCGGCAGCTTCGCCGGCAGCGCAAACCTGAAGTGATTGCCCTGCCCGAGATGAGCGCACCCGACCGACCCCTACGCCGCGGCCAGCAGGCTGGCATTGCCGCCGGCGGCCGTGGTGTCGACGCAGACGGCGCGCTCATTCGCATAGGCGGCCGGGTTGAGCACTTCGCTGACCAGCGGCACGATCGGGCCGGCGCGGTCGGCGATCACCTTGCGCACGATGCGAGCGGCCTCGGGCGTGCCGGAAAAGGCAACGACGTCGACACGCAGCGCGCGTGCCTCGACCGGGTCGGGCCGGCCGTCAATGGCCGCCAGCGGCAGGCCCTTGCCGGTCAGTGATGACAGTGCTGCCGGCGCACCCGGCGCGACGGCCAGCACCGCATTGCCGGCGGCGAGCGCCTGGATGGTCTGGGCAAGCAGCGTGTCGGCGTCCGGTCCCAGGCACAGCGCGCGGCCGCGCGGCGACAGCGACAGCGTGTTGGCCTCGCCGGTCGGCCCGGGCAAATCGACCTGGCCGAAATCGATGCTGGCGGCGGCACCGATGGCCGCAGCACCCTTGCCGCGCAAATGCTTCCTCAGCACCGCCACCCGGTCAGCCCGCGTCGACCAGCCGCCAAGCGTCGGGTCCGGCAGATTGTCGGCAAGTTCGGTCGCCGTCACCTTGCGGCCGTCAAGAACCGGCGTGCCCGCCTGCGGCCCCTTGCGGAACCGCCTGAGATAGTGCGGCCCGCCGGCCTTCGGTCCGGTGCCGGAAAGTCCTTCGCCGCCGAACGGCTGCGAGCCGACCACGGCGCCGATCTGGTTGCGATTGACATAGATGTTGCCGGCATGGATGCCGTCGACGAAATGCTGGGCGCGGCCTTCGATGCGGGTGTGCAGGCCGAAGGTCAGGCCATAACCCTTGCGGTTGATCGCGGCGATGACCCCGTCGATATCGTCGGCGTCGAAGCTGGCGACATGCAGCACCGGCCCGAACACCTCGCGCTCGATGTCCTCGATGCCCTTGACCCGAAACACATGCGGCGCCACGAAGCGGCCGGCCTTCGGCGCTTCGAGCTTGGCGATCAGCCGGCCCTGCAGGCCCATTTTGGTGCAATAGTCGCGGATCGATTTTTGTGCCTCCTCGTCGATGACTGGCCCGACATCGGTCGAGATCCGCCAGGGATCGCCGAGGCTGAGCGCTTCCATGGCGCCTTTCAGCATGTCCAGCATCTTCTTCTCGACGTCCTTCTGCACGTAGAGCACGCGCAGCGCCGAGCAGCGCTGGCCGGCGCTCTGGAAGGCCGAGGCCAGGATGTCGCGCACTGCCTGCTCGGGCAGCGCGGTGGAATCGACGATCATCGCATTCAACCCGCCGGTCTCGGCGATCAGCATGGCGTCGGGCGCGGCGGTCTCGGCCAGCTGCTTTTCGATCAGCTTGGCGACCTCGGTCGAGCCGGTGAAGCAGACGCCGGCAATGCGCGGATCGGCGGTCAGCGGGCCGCCGACCGAGGGGCCGTCGCCGGGCAGAAGCTGGATGACGTCTTCCGGCACGCCGGCTTCGCGCAGCAATTCGACGGCGCGGAAGGCAATCAGCGGCGTTTGCTCGGCCGGCTTGGCGATGACCGAATTGCCGGTGACGAGTGCTGCCGCAATCTGGCCGGTGAAGATGGCGAGCGGAAAATTCCATGGCGAGATGCACGCAATCACGCCGCGCGCCTCGGTTCCCGTTTCGGCATTGGCCGCCTCCGTCGCGTAATAGCGCAGGAAATCGACCGCCTCGCGCACTTCGGCGACGCCGTCGGCCAGTGATTTGCCGGCCTCGCGTGTGGCGAGCGCGAAGAATTCGATGGCTTTGGCCTCATAGAGGTCGGCGGCACGGTTGAGGATGGCGGCGCGCTCGGCGACGGCGCGCTTCGCCCAGGCCGGTTGCGCCTCCACACCGATGCGCACGGCGGTCGCAACCTGCTTGGCGGTTGCCTCGCTGACCGTGCCGACCACCTCGTCGGGTTTTGCCGGATTGACCACCGGACGCTGCTTGCCGTAGCCGGCGGCACGGGTGATCGGCCTGGCGTGCCAGCGGTCCGGCCCGGCGAATTCCGCCCTGGCCTTGTCGATCGCGGCCAGCGTCACCGGATCGGTGATGTCGAAGCCCTTCGAATTGCGGCGGGCCGCACCGAAGATCGCCGACGGGCCGGGAATCGCCGGATTGGCGGCCGGACCCTGTTTCTCGACCGTCTCGAGCGGGTCGCGAGCAATATCCTCCGGCTCGACCTCCTCGTCGGTGAGTTGGTGGACGAAGGAGGAATTGGCGCCGTTTTCGAGCAGCCGGCGGACCAGATAGGCAAGCAGGTCGGAATGCGCGCCGACCGGGGCATAGATGCGGCAGCGCGTGCCCTCAGCCCGCCGCACCGTCTCATGCAGCGCCTCGCCCATGCCGTGCAGGCGCTGGAACTCGAAGGAGTCGCGATCGCCGGCCATCGACAGGACGGCGGCGACGGTGTGGGCGTTGTGGGTGGCGAATTGCGGATAGATGCGGTCGGTCATCGACAGCAGCTTTTTCGCGCAGGCCAGATAGGAGACGTCGGTGTTGACCTTGCGGGTGAACACCGGATAGCCGTCGAGCCCGAGCGCCTGCGCCCGCTTGATCTCGGTGTCCCAATAAGCGCCCTTGACCAGCCGCACCATGATGGTGCGGTCGTGCTTCTTCGCCAGCGCATAGAGCCAGTCGATGACGAAGGCGGCGCGCGGGCCATAGGCCTGGACGACGACGCCAAAACCGTTCCAGCCGGCAAGCTCCGGCTCGGCCAGCACCCGCTCGATGATTTCGAGCGACAGGTCGAGGCGGTCGGCCTCCTCGGCGTCGATGTTGAGGCCCATGCGCGAATGGCGCGCCGCCAGCGCCAGCGACAAAAGCCGCTCGGCCATCACAGGCAGCATCTTTTCCTTCTGCGTCGCCTCGTAGCGCGGATGCAGCGCCGACAGCTTGACCGAGATGCCGTGATTCTGGCGGATGTCGGGGCCGTTGGCGCCGGCATCGAGCGACGAGATGGCGTCGGCATAGGCCTTGAGATAGCGCAGTGCGTCGGCCTCGGTGCGGGCCGCTTCGCCCAGCATGTCGAAGGAATAGAGATAGCCTTTCTGGGTCATCGGCCGGCCGCGCTTGACGGCCTCGGCAATGGTGCGGCCGAGCACGAACTGCTCGCCCATTTCGCGCATGGCGGCGGCGACCGCCCTGCGGATGACCGGCTCGCCCAGACGGCGCACCATGGCGCGCAGTGTGCCTTCGATGCCGTCCTCGCCCTCGTCGAGCACCCGGCCGGTCAGCATCAGCGCCCAGGTCGACGCATTGACGAAGATCGAGCTCGAGCCGCCAGAATGCGCCGACCAGTCATGCGGCGCGATCTTGTCGGCGATGAGGTCGTCCATCGTCTCGGTGTCCGGCACCCGCAGCAGCGCTTCGGCCAGGCACATCAGCGCGACGCCCTCCTTGGTGGAAAGGCCGTAGGCGGACAGAAAAACCTCCATCAGCCGCGGATCGGACGAGCCGCGCACCGCCCGCACCAGATCGGCGGCGCGGGCCGAGATTGCCTTGCGCTCTTTCGTCGAAAGCCCTGTCGCCTCGGCCAGCCGCTTCACGGCCTCGTCTTCGTCAGGCAAGTAATTGGCACGGATCTGCTGGCGGATGGCTTCGAGCGCTGGCATGACTGTCCTGTGGAGCGAGCATCAGTGAGCGGTCCGGCGGTCACCGGACGAATGACGCAAGCTAGCACAAAGCGTAGTTTCGATCGGTCCAAAGAAATCGACAGGAGAGGTCGATTGATCTATCATTCGGCCAAATTTCCTCCAATTTGACCAGATATTTGATGACAGAAGACCAATTGGACCGCATCGACAGGAACATCCTTTCGGCGCTGGGCAGCGACGGCCGGCTTTCGATGTCGGAACTCGCGGCAAAGGTCGGCCTGTCGAAGACGCCGGTGCAGGCGCGGGTCAAGCGGCTGGAAAAGGACGGCATCATCCGTGGCTATCAGGCGATCGTCGACCGTGAGCGCATGGGCGAAGGCCATGTTGCCTTCGTCCAGGTGAAACTGTCGGACACCCGCTCGGCCGCGCTCGACGCCTTCAACCGCGCCGTGCAGCCGGTGCCGGAGATCGAGCAATGCCACATGATGGCGTCGAGCTTCGATTATCTGCTGAAAGTCCGCACCACCGACATCGCCGCCTACCGCCGCGTGCTCGGCGAGCGCATCTCCGCCCTGCCCCACGTCGCCCAGACCTCGACCTTCGTGGCGATGGAGACGGTGAAGGACCGGTAGGCGCTGCGGTGCGGTAAGAACCTTCGATGCCGGCGGGACAGCGCCCCCCTCTGTCCTGCCGGACATCTCCCCCACTTGGGGGGAGATCGGCGGCTTCGGCGACAGTGCCCCTTTCCTTGAATGTTGAAAATTGGCGAAAGCCGAGGGGACAGCCAATCTCCCCACTCGTGGGGGAGATGTCCGGCAGGACAGAGGGGGGCGCGAAGGATCGCTACCGAGCAGCTGAGTCCCTTCACTCCGCCAGCGTCTTCAAGAACGCCACCAGCGCCGCGCGCTCGCGGTCCGAAAGCTGCAGCGGGTGGATTTCGGATACACCCTCGACACTGGCAGGCGCCTTCGAATAATGCGCCACAACCTCCTCGAGCGAGGAAAACTGCCCGGCATGCATGTAGGGCGCACGAGTGGCGGCGCCGCGTAGCGACGGCGTCTTGTAAGCGCGCACGAGTTCCGGCCCGGCCTTGACCATGAAGCGCAGCTCGCCGCAGGCGCTGGCGTCGCCATCGCGAAACGCGCCAAAACAGTTGAACGGATCGGCCTCGACTTGGCGCACCGCGTCTATGCGGCCGCGATCCGGCGGCAGGTTCGCCACCGACGGCACGCCGGTGTTGTGAAAACCGCCGTCCGTAAAACGCGGCCCGTTATGGCAGGTCACGCAATTGGCCTTGCCGATGAACAGTTTTAGCCCGAGGATTTCTTCGGGCGACAAGGTGTCGTCGCCTGGCAGTGCCTGTATACCGGTATCCAAAGCGGCGGCGAACCGGTCGAAGCGCGTCTGCGGTGGCGCGATCGATCGCTCGAAGGCGGCGATCGCCTTGCCGATATTGGCGAAGACGCGGTTGACGTCCTCGGCTTGCGCACCGGACATGGCATTCCAGGCAGCCTTCTCGGCATCGCTGCCGAGCGGACTGGCATTGGCCGGCACATTTGAAAGGTCGGGCAGCGGCCCGAAGATGCGCTCGTAGCGCTCGCCGAATCGCGCCTTGATATAATGCGCGTAGGCGGCGCGGTTGCCGGCCTGCTCCAGCGGATTTTCCAGCGGCGCCAGCGCCTGCGCCCAGAGACTGTCGCGCCGCCCGTCCCAGAAGAACCATGCGTCATGCGCAACGCCGGCCAGCGGCATGGTGCGCCGGTTGGTGCGGCCGACACCGACCGCTCGCGGCAGATCGTCCTGGAACTGCCGGTCGATCTTGTGGCAGGTCGAGCAGGAAACCTTGCCGTCGCCGCTCATCCCGGCGTCGAAAAACAGCGTCGCGCCGAGCGCGGCGGCGGCCGGCACGTCGGCGAAGCGGTTGGTGGTGTCGGCTTTCAGCGGCGGCAGGGCTGACAGCGCCAGCGAGGCGATGGTCTTCTTTTCGGCATCGGAAAACTCAGGCTTGCCGCAGCCGGCAAGCACAGCCATCGCCAGCAGCGCGAAAAGTCGCGAAAAGCGGTTCATCTTGCTCCAGCGCTCAGAGCAACACATTGAAGACCACCGTGTCGGATCCGGCCGCCGCGGAAATGGCGAAATGCAGTTGCCACAATCCGCTCATTGTGAATTTCACCCCGCCGATGCGATAGCGGCCGTCGCCCAGATAATCGGTCGCATGCGGGCTGGTCGGCAGACCGTGCCTGTGCTGCGGCATGCCGCCGGATATCGAGATCGCGGCGCCCTCCACCGGGGTGCCCGCATTTGTCTTCAGGGTCAGCAGCCAGGATTCCAGCTCGCCTTGACGGACAACGCCCCGCTCCGGCTCGAAACTGGCTACAAACAGGCCGTTCGCCGTCTCTTTCGACCGGGCAATCTCGGAGCCGGCCATCTCGGAATCGGCAAGCCGAGGCGCTTGCGGCGCGGTCAGATAGACGGCGGCGAGAATGCCGGCCAGCAAGGCAGCCAGACCAACACCTGCCAGAACGTAGCGCCATAACGATGCCAAACCGGTTCCTCTTCCAGAAATAACGTCTCACTGAGCGGATCGCGTCCCGCCGCGCCGCTGAGAAAACGCCGCCGGCGCAAAATCCGCTGCCGCCAAGCATGGCGCTGGCGCCCGCAAAAAGCTACAGCACCGGTCTTTGGTTTTGTGCATGTCGTTATCCCAAAACCGCCGCGCAAGCTGTGGGCGACATGCACCAGGAGAGATACATGGCAGGAAACGGCGTTGCCTCGATCGGTGAATGCATGCTCGAGCTTTCAGGCCAGGCCGGGCCGAACTGGCGCATGGGCTTTGCCGGCGACACATTCAATACGCTGTGGGCGCTGCATGCGCTGAGCGGTGACCGGCCGGCGACCTATGTGTCGGCCTTCGGCGACGACCCGTTCTCGCGCGACCAGATCGATTTCTTCGCGCAAAACGGCATCGGCATCGGCGCCAGCCCGATCATAGCAGGCGCACGGCCCGGCCTCTATGCAATCACGCTGACCGGCGCCGAACGCTCCTTCACCTACTGGCGCGGCGACGCCGCCGCGAGGCAGCTTGCCTCCGACGCGGCCGCTTTGGCGAAAAGCCTTGAAAATCAGGCGCTTGTTTACTTTTCCGGAATCACTTTGGCAATTCTGGACGACGCCGCGCGCAAGACACTTTTGGCGGCGGTGGCCAAGGCGCGCGCCGACGGCTCGCTTGTCGCCTTCGATCCCAATTATCGGCCGCGGCTGTGGCGCCGGCGCGAGGAAGCACAGACCGCGATCCTCGATGCGCTGGCAGTCACTGACATCGCGCTGCCGACCTTTCCCGACGAGCAGATGCTGTTCGGCGACGCAGCGCCGCAGAAAACCGCGGAACGGCTGCGAAAGCTGGTCGGCGAAGTCGCCGTCAAGAACGGTGAGGAACCGGCGCTGATCGCCACAAGCGGGACCCTGCAACCCGTTCCGGCCGTGCATGTCGCCGCCCCCGTCGACACCACCGGCGCCGGCGATTCCTTCAATGGCGCCTATCTCGCCGCCCGGCTTGCCGGCCATGCCCCGACCGAGGCGGTGCTGCGCGCGCATCGCGTCGCCGCGGCCGTCGTCCAAGTGCGCGGCGCGCTGGCGCCATTCGAGACGTTAAGCGCAGCGTTCGAAGATTAAACGCAATCGGACTGGCTGCCGCCAACCGCCACAAGCTTGCAGCCCGGGCGGTCGTTATCCGCGCTTTTCGATGACGCCGTAGAGGACGTTGCGGTTCTCGCCAAAGAACACCTGCGCCTCGACAGTGTTTCGGTCGACGCTGGCATTGATGATGTTCCACATATCGGCCTCCGACCGCAGCAGCAACACCCAGTTCATGAACGTCTCCCGGTAGCCGGCGTCAGGGTTGCCCTCGGCGTAGTTCGCGAAGAGGAATGTCCCGTTCGGCTTCAACATCTGCAGGCAGGTTTTCGTGAGCTTCACGGCGACGTTGTGCGCAAGGTAGTCGTAAAGGCCGGAGGCATAGATGAAGTCGAACTTGCCAAGCTTGTGGCCCCTCGTGAGCATGGTTCGCACCGAACCGTCGATGGCCTCTACCGCAGTGCCCTGAAAGTCGCGCGTGATCAATCCAACGCTCTGAGGATCCTGATCGAGCGCAACCCAGCGCTTGAGACGGCCCTCCTGTAAGGCGGCCGAGCGATTGGCCTCCCTTAAATGGCCGGCCGCAATCGCCAGGACCTCGGTTTGAGGTCCATTCCTGGTCGCAATCTCATCGACATATCGGGTCAAAAGATCGCGTCGTTCGCGTGCCGCGACGCACGACGGCACATCCTTGGTATGCCTGTAGAGCGCCTTGCCGACCTCCGAGGCGTTTGCCACGCTCTCCGCCACGTGCGGATCACAATAGATGTAGTCGAGCAACTGTGCGTCGCCGGAATAACCTCTGGGCTTGTCGTGGGACCACCGCGTGAGCGGATCCTCAAGAAAGTACTCCAGGACCGGGTGGTTCCGCACCACCGGTATCAATGCTTGCCAAACGTCCGGATGAACCTTGATACGCATTGCTTCGAGATGCGACATCAGACGGCGAATGACCTCCGCGGGGTCCTTCTGCTGCTCGATCTGCTGGTGCGTGATGTGGAGAATGAGGGCAAGCTCGACGCGGGCGGTTTCGAACGCTTCGCCATGAGGCTCGAGCTTTCTTCGAGGGAGACTGGCGGCGATCATCTCGGCAGTAATCAGACTTTTGCCATCGAGGATTGTTGCCACCGCAGAACTCCATAATCACATTTAACTAGATATAGTTAGATATTGCCTAAAATTTTATCTTTGCCAAGACAAATCCCCGGCATTTTAGCGGTGTCGTTAAATTCGCACCAACCATGCTGGTTTTTTGGACGCCTTGCGGGTCGGATTCCCGATACGAGTTAACGCAAACCTATCTGCGCGACTGCATATTGCTTGCGAGGCGCCGCAATTCGCTGTCGCGCCCGAGGAGTCGGCCGGCGTGGGGGCAGAAGCTAGAAATGAGTTCGGCATGCAAAGCCCGGTTCAAATGGGGCTTAGGGTGACGAACGATTATGCGTCATCCGCATTGGCCGATATGGCCCATGCGGAACCGCTTGAGCGGCGCTACGAGCCGCGGTCCGACGAGCTTCGCAAACTCTACCGAGAGGAAGGCCAGGCGAAGCGAAGAATGGACGCCAGGCCGGGGCTTTGGATCGCCGTTACCATCTACCTGCTGTTTTCGGCAACGGACCTGCTACTGATTCCGGATGTCGCACTCTATACGATCATGGCCCGCTTCGCGGTCGGAGTGACGGCGCTGTTGACCCTGGAAGCACAACTTCGCCGGGGGGTCGCCACGGAATGGATTGACGTGACTTGCGCCGCTGCCATCATCTTTGGCTATATTGGTTGGTTGTCCCCAGCGGTTATGGGCGCGGACAAGGAAAGCGTCTCTTATTATATGGTCTTCGGCACCATCTTTATGATGAGCGCAAATCTATTTTTTACGTTTAAATTCAATCTGTCTATCGTGACTTCAAGTATAATTCTGATAATACTGTATATTGTAAACTACTTTGTCCCTTCCGCATTGACATACAAGATGGTATTTGGAACTTTCTACATATCATGCTTCACATTTACATCTTACGTAAACTGGAAGCTGAACGAGGAACGTTACAACGTCTTCCTGAACGCCCTCGAAGCCAAAATCCAGCACAAGGAAGCCACCGAGCGCGGCCAGGCGCTGTTGAGTCTGTCGAGAACCGATCCGCTTACGGGTCTGGAGAACCGGCGGGCGATTGACGAGAAGCTGCGCGACTACTGGAGCGACTGGCAAAGGCACGGCAGCGGTTTTGTGGCGATCCTCATCGACGTGGACTTCTTCAAAAGGTTCAACGACTACTACGGACATCAGGAAGGCGACCGCTGCCTGATACTCGTCGCCAATGCCCTTGCCGAAATGATCAAGCAGCGCAATGGCTCAATCGGCCGCTACGGCGGGGAAGAATTCATTGTCCTGGCTCGCATGGAGAAAAGGGAACAGGTTGCAGGTCTCGCGGAAGCCATTCGAAGCACGGTGGAGAACCTCGCGCTTCCCCACCAGCAGCGCAGGGACGGCATCTCGGTGGTGACGGTGAGCGTTGGCGCTGCCTTCACCAGGCCGCAGACCGGCGCCAAGCTGGAGAAGATCATCCACGAGGCCGATCGTGCGCTCTATCTGGCAAAAGCAGGCGGTCGCAATTGTACCTGGCTGTTCGATCCAAACGATCCCCAGAGCAGCGACGAGAGCGAGAATATTGCGGCTTTGCTGAAGATCGCAATCGGCCAGGATCTCGTTTCGCTCGTCTATCAGCCGATCCAGAATGTGGCGTCTGGCCGGGTTGAAGCCGTCGAGGCCCTGATGCGCCTCAAAATGCTCGACGGCACATCGGTTCCGCCGAGCCTGTTCATTCCTGTTGCGGAACGAACCGGCGCGGTCCTGGAACTCGGGCGCTGGGCCATAAGGACAGTATGCACTGAGCTCCTGGCGGACGATCACGTCCGTGTCGTCAGTGTCAACGTCTCTCCAATTCAGCTCAAGACGCCCGGCTTCGCAGCTTCGGTTGCGACGATTTTGAGCGAGACCGGCGTCGCCGGCAGCAGGCTGGCCCTCGAAATCACCGAAGGGCTGGAGATGGAGATGCACTCCGACATTCTGCGCTGCATCAGCGACCTGAAGCTGCTGGGGGTCAGGATATGGC
Source organism: Mesorhizobium sp. WSM4829 (assembly GCF_055811475.1). Classification (NCBI taxonomy): domain Bacteria; kingdom Pseudomonadati; phylum Pseudomonadota; class Alphaproteobacteria; order Hyphomicrobiales; family Phyllobacteriaceae; genus Mesorhizobium; species Mesorhizobium sp. WSM4829. The sequence continues at coordinate 28,167 of NZ_JBVVQJ010000009.1, forward strand.
TTGACGACTTCGGGACGGGCTTCGCGGGCCTCTCATGGCTTCGCCTCATCGATTTCGATACGGTGAAGATCGACCGCTCGTTCCTGCATGACTGCGGCACCCCAAGGGGCAAGGCGATGCTGCAGGACATTATTGCCCTGGTGCGAAATCGCGGCCATAAAATCCTGGTCGAGGGGGTGGAAACCGACGAGCAGCTGGCCCTTATCCGCGAATTCGACATCGATAAGATCCAGGGCTTTCACGTCGGCCGCCCTGCTCCCGCCGCGAATTTCCGCACCAAACCGGCCACCTACAAACGCACATTGTCGATCGTCAAGTCGGCATGAATGGCGGCGGAGCGATCTGAGCCCTGCTAGCGATCGTTGCCGCTTCCAGCGGCTTTGTCCCAGCCGAATGCGTGCATCCAATTGCTGGGGTCTCTCCTATCGAAGCCGCTCCCGATAGCTGTCGCCCAAATAAGCTCGACATCGGCGAGGCGGAACCGAGCGAGAAGGACAGGGCGACTATCCCGACCGTGAGATCGACTGCCAGGAGGCGATGGAGCCAAGCTTTCAGGCGATCGTCGACTGCATGCTGGGAGCAGGCTGGACGCGGGGAGATCTGCTGTTCGCCGGTTGCGCCGCCGCCGCGAACTGGCCGAACTACTGGCGATCATCGCCATCGTTTCGCGTGGCGATCCAAGGAAATCAGGAAACAGATCAAGCAGCTGTCGGGGGACTAGGGTCAAAACTCAATCAGCCGGTGATCGACAATGGCCGGGATGGAAGGCGGCCCGTCGCTGGATGTTCCCCCACCACGACAGATAGGCGCTCGCGTATCTCTTTTAGGGCAGCCATAGCCACACTTCCACCCATCGCTTACTTCATGCGGGCATTAAATCGATGACCCGCATGATTGCGACGGCACTGCTCGTGTTCTGGGTGCCTTCGGTCGTATCTGCTTTGGCGCAGGTCCAAACATCGCCCTTCTTGACGGTGAACTTTTTCTCGTTCTGAACGACAGAAAGTTCTCCCTCGGTCAGGTGGCAGAGCATGTCATTCTTCATCACGTTGTCCGGCGTCTTCGCCCCGGGTTGGATTACAACATCGCGTAGCATGACCGTTTTATAAGCTGGTATGACCGAAGCCCGCTCACCAAGCGCTACAACTCTGACACCGGGGCCGACCTCCTTGCCCTCATCGGGGCCGTAAGTCTGTGCGGCGGCTGGGGTCGCCCAAGCGATCAGTGGCGTTGCGGCCACTGTAAGACCGAGTGCAAGTGTGGATCTACGATTGACGGCTTCCATTGCTTCCTCCCTATCAAAAGTTGGTCGGAAAGGTAGGCCAACAAGTCAAGGATGAGCCGTTGCGGCCCAAAGTCAACTGATCTTCCGTTGGGTTTTGAGCCTAGGGCCGGATGGATAACTGCCTGACGACACAAGGAACTCGGAGTGCGAATTGTTCTTGCCGTGACAGCGGTGCGTGACGCTAGTGAACCCGGCTTAACCCACTGCATCGTCGGCCGCTTCTTCATCTCCTTGGCCGCCTCGCCGGCATGCTGGAGGCCCTTCCACAGCCGCTTCCAACTCAGTGAAGGCGGCGCGGCTCCCGCAAAAGGAAACGCCAAGGTCGAGGCGCAACTCGCGATCGGACGCGCCATGATCCGCGCCGGCCGGCCACTCTAGAATCATAACTAGCGGACTTCGCGTCTTAGGCTACTCGGAACCGCTTAATGCCGCCGCGGTCCAGAAGCCAGCGCAATGGCACCAAAGGCGGTTATAATCTCACGCCAGACCATTTCCGGAACCTAGTCAGACATTCCAAGGCAGTCTGCAACAAATCGCCTCCCGTCGGCATCCGTTTGCGGCGGTCATGGTTCACCTGCGACCGAATCTGGACACGGCGCAGAGCCAGGACTACTGTCTACTCAATGAGCAGGTTCGTCCGCATCCTCGCAGTCGTCTTCCTCGCGGCCTTCGCCCTCGGCACGGCGGCGCATGCCGCGGCTTTGACGGACATGTCCCTGAAGATGTCCATGGCTGAGATGGACGGCGACATGCCCGACTGCCAGAACTGTCCCGGCGATGACGGCCAGACGTCGGCATGCGACCAGTTCTGCGTTACCTCGCTTGTCGCGATCTGCACGCCTGCCGCGGCCGAGCTGCCGCATTTCGCCGGTATCGTATCCTTGCCTCCCGGAGAACCGTCCGACGGCCGCACCGGTCCGCCTGAGCCCTATCCTCCCCGAACTACCTTCCTGAGCTGACACGGCCGCGGCATCCGCTCGCGACCGACCCGTCGACGCGCCCGGCTACGTCCGCGCGCCAAAAAAGCCTATTCCGGAATGGTTGATCCAATGCCCTATCCACGTGTGCCGGCGCTGACGCGTCGAACCTTCCTCGCATCGGCCGCCGCCGTTTCGGCGGGCGTGGTGCTTCCACCGCGATCCGACGCCGCAGGCCTTCGCGAGTTCCGGATCCGCGCCGGACCGGGACGCGCCCAGATCGCGCCAGAGCCGCATGGCGATACCCCCATCTGGTGCTATGACGGCAGCCTGCCCGGTCCGGAAATTCGCATCCGCCAGGGAGAACGCCTGCGGGTGGCGGTCGAGAACAAACTCAACGAAGAGACGACTGTGCACTGGCACGGTTTGCGAGTCCCGAACGCGATGGACGGCGTGCCGCACCTCACGCAGGCGCCGATCTGGCCCGGCGAGACCTTTGCCTACGAGTTCGATGCCGTCGACGCAGGCACCTTCTGGTACCATCCGCACCATCGCAGTTTCGAGCAGGTCGGCAGAGGCCTCTACGGCCCGCTGATCGTGGAGGAAGCCGATCCCATCCGGGTCGACCGCGAAGTCACATGGGTGCTGTCCGACTGGCGGCTGACCAAAACCGCCGAGATGCGGGAAGACTTCGGCAACCGCCATGACATGATGCACAACGGCCGGGTCGGAAACACGGTCACGATCAATGGCCGCGTGCCGGATGTCTTTCAGGTGCGAAAGGGAGAACGCATCCGGCTGCGGCTGATCAACGCCGCCAACGCCCGCATTTTCGGCCTCGACTTCGGGAACCATCAGCCTGCCGTCATCGCGCTGGACGGGCAGCCAGTGGAGCCGCATGCGCCAGAAGGCGGACTGGTCGTGCTGGGGCCCGCGATGCGCGCCGACCTCATCCTCGACATGACGGCTGACGCCGGAAGCCGGGTTTCCGTGATCGACCGCTTCTACGAGGGCCTCGAATACCGCCTGGTCGACCTAGCCTATGCCGGTAATCCGCTCAGGCAGGCGGCTCCCGACTGGCCTGTCGCCCTCCCGCCCAACCCGCTGCCGGAGCCGGACCTTGCATCGGCCGTCCGGCACGAGGTCACCTTCAACGGCGGCGTGATGGGAGCCATGGTCATGCAGGAGATGGGCGGCAGCATGGGCGACACGCGCAAGCATTTCCCCGGCGCCGTTGGCGGCATGATGGGCAGCATGGGCGGCATGATGAACATGATGCACTCCGGCGGCATCTGGTTCATCAACGGCATCGCGGCGGAAGGGCACGTCATGGACCCGATGCTGACGCTTGCGCGGGACAAGAGCCATGCCATCGCGATGACCAACGCGACGGCCTGGCATCATCCGATCCACCTGCACGGCCATTCCTTCCGGGTGATCTCCCGGAACGGCAAGCCGAGCAAGCACCGCGAGTGGCAGGACACGGTGCTCATGTCTCCGCGCGAGCGGGTGGAGATCGCCCTCGTTGCCGACAATCCGGGCGACTGGATGCTCCATTGCCACATACTCGAACACCAGGCCGCCGGGATGATGGGCGTCTTCCGCGTCGCCTGACCAATCCCTCAAAAGGAGAACCGAAAATGCGTACTATCCTGAATGCCGTCGCCCTCGCTTCCTTCGTCTGGGCTGCCGTCCCGGCGCTCGCGGGCGAGAAGGACGTCACCCTCTACAAGAACCCGCAGTGCGGCTGCTGCGAAGGCTATGCCGAGTACCTGCGGGAGAACGGCTTCACCGTCACCAGCAAGGCCACCCACGACCTCGCCGAGATGAGCCGCGAGGCAGGCATCGCGGACGAATTCCAGGGCTGCCACCTGTCATTCGTGGATGGCTACGTCGTCAGCGGCCACGTCCCCGTCGGCACGGTCAAGAAGCTGCTCACGGAGCGGCCCGACATCAAGGGCGTGACGCTGCCCGGCATGCCAATGGGCTCGCCGGGAATGAGCGGCACCAAGGAAGCACCGTTCGAGATGCTGGAGATCACCAAGTCTGGCAGCGTGGGCGGCGTATACGCGCGGGAATAGGCCTGCAACGAGACGCGGAAAAGGAGCCGACAACGATGGACGGCGGAATGATGGAAGGCATGAGCGGCATGATGCTGGGCATGGGTGTGGGCTCCTGCTCGCAGTTGCGCTCGTTCTCGCGGTCGCGACCTTGGTGAAGTACCTGTTCTTCAGCGGCCGCAAATGAGCAGGCAGGCTGTTATCCTCGGCTTCGCGGCGCTCTTGGGAGTTGCCGCCCTCGCCTTGATCTGGTCGTTCGGAGCAAGCGAGGCCGCGGCAATTGCGCGGGGACGGCAGCTCTATTCCGCGAACTGCGCCTCCTGCCACGGGGCCAGCCTCGAAGGCCAGCCTGACTGGAAGAGGCAGCTTCCCTCGGGACGCATGCCCGCCCCGCCGCACGATGCATCCGGGCACACCTGGCACCACCCGGACGGGGTGCTGTTCCGGATCACCAAAAAGGGTCCAGCCGCCGTGGTGGGCAACGGGTACGCTAGCGACATGCCGGGATTCGAGGACATTTTGAGCGACGAGGAGATCCGCGCCGTTCTCGCCTTCATCAAGAGCACATGGCCGGAGCGGGAGCGCGCCTACCAGGCGGAGATGAGCCGCCGCGAGCAGGAGAAGACGCAGTGAAGACGATCCTGTCGGCGCTGTTACTTGCCGTTCTTGTGGCCGTGGGCAACGCGCACGCGCAGGAACCGACAGTGATGCCGCTGCACGAGGAGCCGCAGCCCTTGCCGGAGCTCATCTTCGCCGACGAGGCGGGAGAGCTGCAATTTCTCGAAGATTGGCGCGGCAAGATGGTGCTGCTCAACGTGTGGGCGACCTGGTGTGCGCCCTGCCGGGCCGAAATGCCCACGCTCGACCGCCTTCAGGAGCGGCTCGGCGGCGAGGGATTCGATGTCGTCGCCCTTTCGGTGGACCGAGCGGGAGCCAGCGCAGTCCGGAAGTTCTTCGACCAGATCGGGGTCAAACTCCCCGTCTTCATCGACCAGGACGGGACTGCGATCCGCGCGTTGGGACTGTTCGGCCTGCCAGCCACGCTTCTGATCGGCCCGGACGGAAACGAGCTCGCGCGGCTCGCCGGACCCGCCGAATGGGACACCCCCGAGATGGTTTCCTTCTTCGAAGGGATCATCGTACGAGAACTCGACCAAACCGGAGAACGGAGATGAACAGAAAAACACTTCTCGCCGCGATGGCCGTCACGTCTGTCCTCGCGCTTCCCGCATTTGCCCATCATCCGGGCGCCGATCTCGACAGGCTTATGGGCAGCGAGGAGAAGTATTTCCAGGCGATCGACGCTCCCGCAGCGCCGGGATTCGATCTGGCCGACGACGAAGGCAATCCGGTCCGCCTCTCGGACTTCGCCGACAAGGTCGTTGTACTCAATTTCGTGTTCGCGAGTTGCACCGACGTCTGCCCGCTGCACTCCGACCTGATCGCCCGCGTCCAGGCGATGGTCAACGAAACGCCCATGAAGGACCTGGTGCAGTTCCTGACGGTGACGACAGACCCGAAGTCAGACACGCCCGAGGTCATGAAGGGATACGGCGAAGCGCACGGGCTCGACCCGCGCAACTGGACCTTCCTGACCACCCGCGAAGGGCAGGCGGAGGATGCGACGCGCAAGCTGTCCGAGCAATACAACGTCCGTTTCGATCCGCTCGAAGGCGGCCAGCAGATGCATGGCTTGGTGACGCACGTGATCGACCGCGGCGGGCGCTTCGCGGCCAAGTTCCACGGCCTCAGGTTCGATCCGCTGAACCTGGTCATGTACGTCAATGGGCTGACGAACAGCGTGAATCGGCCGTGATCAATTGACCTGATCCAGCACTACCGCCGGACGCCCTCCGAGGTTGTCCGGTTGGGGGAACAACACGGCAACAGCGCACGGATCGCTCATGAGCCGCCGCGCCAGCGCCGCTGGGAACAGGATTCCTGCGTTTCGACGCCGCCGCCGTCGATCTCAGCGATCAGGCCTGGCTCATTGCTTCGTGCTCGCCTCCCGGAACGCCGCCTCTCCGGCCTCCGACACCTCGGCCCACTTCTTGTCGGCTGCCGGATCTGCGGCGTAGCTGTCGTGCCAGTTCCACCATTTGTAGGCTGGGGTCTGGGGATAGCCCTCGGGCGAGTCCTCCCAGACCTCCTGCCGGCCCAACGGCGTGATGTCGAGATAGTTCCAGGTGCCGCCCATCTGCTCGTCGCCGCGATTGTTGATGAAGTAGGTGCGGAACACGCGGTCGCCGTCGCGGATGAACACGTTGTGGCCGTGCCACTCGTCGACACCGAAATCGGCGTCGAAGCTGTCGGTGAGGGTGAACCATGGTATCTCCCAGCCCATCCGCGCCTTCATCCGCGCGATATCCGCCTGCGGCGCACGCGAGACGAAGACGAGGGTGGTGTCACGGGCGTTCAGATGGGCGAGGTGGGCGACCTGGTCGGCCACCATGGAGCAGCCGCGGCAGGCATGGTCGGGCCAGCCGAACACTCCCGGCTCGAAGAAGGCGCGGTAGACGATCAGCTGACGCCGACCGTCGAACAGGTCGAGCAGGCTCACCTTCCCGTCGGGCCCCTCGAACGCATAATTCTTCTCCACCGCCATCCACGGCATCCGCCGCCGCTCGGCGGCCAGCGCGTCACGGGCGCGGATCTGGGCCTTTTCCTTCACGAGCAGCTGCGCGTGGGCCGCTTCCCACTCCTGCGGCGACACCACCGGTGGTGTGCGCATGGCAGTCTGTCCGCTTTTCCGTTCGCTCTTGGCTGCTGAAGTCATGGCTTCCTCCTGATCTGGGCGAATTCCCGCGTCGCCGAAGCACGGCTCATTCGCTGCTCATCGCTGATTGTTGGGCCTAAAATAGTTTGGCACCGGAAAACGACCAGTGGGAGTAACAAGTGTGACGCTATTCCCGCCGACCAAAACCGCGGGTGCAGAATCTCGCCACCCCAGACCGCTAAACAATCACTTCAATCGGAGTGGAGAAGTGGGTGCGCTGCTTGATTATTTCGCCGCCCAGTATTCAGGCGCGCGCAGATCCAGTCGCGATGATGTCATCGGCGTCGTTAATTGCGTCTGTCGGCCACCCGAAGAGCCTGCAGCGCGACGGTGGCGCGTCTGGCGTTTTTCTGTTCGTCGTCCGGGGGTCCGTCAGCCGAGAACCTGCTTAGGACTGCTCGATCAGCTGAATGGTCTCGCCTGCGCCATTGGGGTCATCAGCCCGAAGACGACCAAAAAGGTTTGCCGGGGCGACGACTGAAATAGGAAGACGATACCGCCAGGAGCTGTGACTGCGCCGCGCAACTCGGAAAAAGCCCGGAAGCAGCCGAGGCCGTGGCCAAGGTGCTGCGAATGAAGCCCGACTGGACGGCGGAGAGCATGTTTCCCTATCCAGCCTTCTCGGACGAAACCCTACTGGCCGAAAGCGCCGCCAAGGCCGGGCTGCCGGTCTGCATGACGGTCGAGCAAGCCAAGACCAATACCGGCATGTTCCGCATGAAGCAGTGCGAAGCGGAGCGCATGAGGGCCGCGCTGAATTAGGACCGGTTTCGCCCTATTTGCGAAAGACCGGCCCAGACCGACACCGGTGGCGGACATGACCCTTTCCAAACCGAAGGTGGAATCGAAAACCGGCTTCCGGCGTCAAGCGCCAGGCAGTCGGAACCGGTATTCCGTCACATGATGGTAGATCTGGCCCGGCCATAGCGTGGCCTGTGGGAAATACGGCCGGTTCGGCGCATCCGGCCAGACCTGCGGCTCCAGGCAAAAGCCCGAATAAGCCTTGTAATGAACTCCCCCGAGCCCCGGCGAAGCTGGCGCCAGATACTGGCCGGTATAGAGCTGCACGCCCGGTTCCGTGGTCCACAGCTCCATCTCGACGCCGGAATTCGCGCCTTGCGCCCATGATGTCAGCTTGAGCGACCCGCGCGTCGAGGCAAGACAGAAATTCTGGTCGTAGGGGAGCTGCTTGCCCTCGCTCTCCATGCGCAGCGGCCGCGCCTGGCGGAAATCGAACGGCGTGCCATCGACCGGCTTCACGACGCCGGTCGGGATCAGGTCGCCATCGACCGGAAGATAGGCGCCGGCGTTCAGCATCAGCCGGTGATCGAGGACATCGCCGGCGCCGCCGTCATCCAGGTTGAAATAGGAATGCTGGGTGAGATTGCACAGCGTCGGCTCCTCGCAGGTGGCGGTCAGCTCGACGCTGAGCGTGCCTGGGATTTTCAGCCTATAGGTGCGCTGTTCGCGAAGATCGGCAATGGTCAGCTTGAAATTGGTGTTACGATGGAACCCAAAATGCGTTCGGCGACCAGACGCTGTAGCCGCCATAGATTGCTGTCGTGGATGCCGCGCTCTTCCAGATGCGTGATGGTATTATAGAGATACTCGGCGCACGAGCCCAAGTGGCCGCATGCCTTGGCCATAATGTCCGCCACCTCATCAGGCCGGAGCCTGCCGGTGTATGCGCCCGCCTCTCGGTTCATCACGAAGGCTAGGGCGCGGACAGGCCCCTGATCCGTCTTGACGGTAAGCCAACGGGGCGGGTTGCTGGGTGGTTTCGCCTTCATCTCTCGGCGGACCAGCTTGCCGAGCTGCCATTCCACTGTGTTGCCGGCGAGCCTATAGAGCATCCCCCGGCACTGGCCGCCTCGGTCGAGGGCCATCATCAGGCCAGGCTGCTCCCTCGTGCCCCGCCACCGGGTCATCTTTAGGCAGAATGAACGATGCCAGCCGTGAGCCGTGCCAATGCGCTCCTCAGTGTGCTCAACTTCCGGCTTCCAAATCAGTGAGCCATAGGCGAACAACCAAAGGTCTTCGCCTCGGGGATGCGAGGCGAGCGTCTCATGCACCGCCGCATCGTAGTCCTCCTCGGTGTGGTAATCGAGACCAGGTGCCGAGCCGGGGTCCTCTAACACCCCATGAACACGCGCAATAATCTCCGGCGTAAGCGCCATCTTCCGAGCCAGCCTGGGCATCTTCTCCCTCATATGCCGGTCCGTTCTTTTGCTGCCCCGCGCTTCTTGTAAGAGCCACGTTTCGCTGGGCTTGCTTAGCAGTCCAAGAGCGCCATGATATCATCAGTCTCCCAACGGCGAACCGTCACCAAAAGCCAGCTCGTGTCGCCCAGCTAGATTTCAAACTGACCCACTACCGAACATTGCGGTTGGGTGGATTCGCCAGTTTGGTTTCAGGTAGAAACGTGCCCCGCTCCCCGCCATCAGGTGCGCCGCGACCAAGCATCATGAATCCAGTTTCATCAGCGCCAGCGCTGCTCGGCCGTTGGGCCCGTAGGGATTGCCGAGCGATTCCGCCATCTCCTGATGGTGGTAATTGAGTGCCTCTATTATCTCGACCGTCTTTCCTGCCGCCTCCGCTGCAGCGGCAAAATCGCGACTTTGGTGCTGGAACTCCGGCGTTTCGTAAGTGCCGTAAGTAACAACTACCGGCGCGTTCAACTCGTTGATATGCCGCTGCGGGCTCATTTCCTCCGCCATCTCATCGGTGAAATTGACATAGCCGCCACGCCATGAAAGTCGCACCGGCTTCATCTCAAACAGGCCACTCATGCAGAGACCGCCCTTGATCGTGCCGGTGGGCAAGCCGAATTCCTTCATCCAATCCGTAGTGAGAGCAACGCCGCACAGATGGCCGCCGGAGGAATGACCCCCAACGTAGAGGCGATCTGGATCGCCGTCGAAAGTTGCCGCGTTTTCGTGCACCCAGGCGATCGCTCGGCGCACCTGCGCAGCGAGCACGCCGAGATCGCCATTCACGTTGGTCACTGAGGCGAAATCGATCGCGATAAAGTGCGCACCGGCCTTGACGAACATTTCCGCAGCATAGGCGCAATCCCTCGCCGAGCCGCCGCGCCAAGTGCCCCCGTGAACAAACAGGAAGATTGGCGCCTTGGGGCGATCGGTACGGAAAATATCGAGCTTCTCGACTTCGCTTGGTCCGTAAGCGACGCGGAGTGGCAAGCCAATCCGGTCCCGGGCGGCTGCGCTGTTCGCGAAGATCCGATTGGTTGTCCGGCCTTCCAGCGGCTCGTAATGTACTTGGCTGTACGCTGCGTCGAGCTCGACCTGGTCATAGTCCCTGAAAACGAGCGGACCCTTCTGGTGGGATGGTGGTCCGATCTGGCAGCGCTGCGCCGCAGCTGGTGTCGCGACTGTGGCAACGGCAACCGCGAGCAGTGTCCTGCGCGTGATATTTCCATTGTATGATCCGAATCTGATCTGCATCATAGCCTCCCTGTGCACGGATGGTCCGAGAGCTACGGAAGCATTCTCGACAAACCCGTGCGCTCGCCTCGAACTCTACGGCAGCACTCACTCCCCCAACGCCGCCGGGGTCGGCGCCACGTCCACGAGATCGACCACCGCAGCGGGAATGGCGTCGCTGACAACGAGCGCATCACCATCGCGCAGAATCTCGAAATCGATCGACGGCTGGCCGGCCGACTGGGGCACGGAAATGGTCACGCGCTGCCCGGGGGCGAGCGTGGAAATCATCCGCAGCGGCAGCGCGTCTGCTCCCGATGCCAACGTTGCCACGATCCGGTAGCCGTCCTGCTCGACCGTATAGTAGACGACGCCGTCGAAGGCGGCGAGATGAACGCTATGCCCGTTGCCTGGCGCCAGTTCGGCTGCAGCCGAGGTCCCGGTCCAGACGAGGCCGGCGAATGCGAATGCTGCGAAAAGTCTGGTCATGGTCATTTCCTCCATCGGGCGGGCGGACGCACACAGACAATCGTTGCGTTCCGCCTCTTTCCTCGACTCCACACAGGATGAACCCGACGGCACCATTCGTAACGAGAGCAGCACGATGGGCCGACGAAATCGGACGAAATCTTCCGATCGCCGACTAAATCCTCGACGATTGCTGGAATGACGGCGGGCTTTGCTGTAGATTGACCGCAACGAGACCCAACCGGCCTCGCCCCGTGGGGAACGTTCCGATGGACAGTTCGGCGCTGACGCCGATTCGCCTGAACGGCCGCACGGTCGACCTTCAGCGCGGCTGCATCACGGACCAGAGCGGGCATGTCATAGCCTTGCGGCCGCAGGCCATCGAGGTACTGAAGGTGCTGGCCGCCCGGCCAGGAAAAATCGTCACCAAGGATGAATTGATGCAGGCGGTGTGGGGAAACCTCGCCGTCACCGATGATAGCCTTGTCCAGTGCGTCATCGAGATCAGGAAAGCGCTCGGCGACGAGCGGCACGAGATCGTCCGGACCCTGCCGAAGCGCGGCTATGTGCTAGAGGCGGAAAAGGCGATCGAAGATAGCAGGAAAGTTGCCGGCGCTCGGTTGCGCGGGCTACGCAGCAAATCCTGGCTGGGCCTCGCCGCCGGTCTCATGATCCTGATCGGTGCAGCCGCCGCCTATCTCCTTCCGACAACGAAATCTGGCGCCGAGGCACCGGCTATCGCCGTGCTGCCCTTCGAAAACATCAACGGCGACGACAGGTGGGACCGTTTCGCCACAGGCGTGACTGAGGACATCATCACCGATCTGGCCCGCTACCGCGATATATCGGTAATCGCCCGGACCTCCGCCGAATTCTATCGCGGCAAGGCCCACGATGTGCGCGAGATCGGCGAAGCGCTTGACGTCAAATATGTGCTGGAAGGCAGCCTGCAAGTAGATGGCCACCGCATGCGGGTGACGGCACAGCTGATCGATGCCGAGACAGGAGCACATGTCTGGTCGGAGCGCTACGATCGCCTCGCAGCGGAACTGCTCGAAGTTCAAGACGAGATCACGCAGAAAATTGCGACCACGCTTACCGGCTGGCAGGGTCAGGTGACGGAGGCCGAGCGCACGCTGGCGCGACGCAAGAATGCAACTGGCCTCAATGCGTATGATTACTGGCTGCTGGGCATCGAAGCGAAGCACAAGATGACCATGGCGAGTCAGCTCGAGGCGCGGGCGTATTTCGAGAGGGGGCTGAAGCTCGCTCCCGATTTCATGCCGCTGGTGCGCGACATGGGGATCACCTATGCGATCGAGATGGAAATCGGCTCGGTCATCGACTTTCCAGCATGGGTCGATGCCCAGCGGAAGTATGCAGAAAGAGCGCTCGCCCTAGACCCGAACGACTCCACCGCAAATTTCACGATGGCGGTGGCCTACGCCTACCAGAACGACAGTGAACAGGCGGAACGCTATCAGAAGCTCGCGCTGCAGTTTGGTCCTAATAATGCCGACACAATGATGCAGCTGGCCTGGACTTACGCCGGCTGGCAGACGGAGCGCGCCCTGGAGCTTGTGGAACGGACGCTGAAACTCAACCCGCGCTATCCCTCCTGGTGGAATTTTCCGATCACGCAAACCTATTTCGCGGCGCGCCAGTTCGATGAAGCTTACACGACGGCGAAGCAGCTCGGCGAGTCGCCCAGTCAGGCCGCCTTTGTCGCCATGAGCGCCGCGCAGATCGGAAAGAAGCAGGAAGCAGCCGCCGCCGCGGCCAAGGTGCTGCGTATGAAGCCCGACTGGACGGCGGAGAGCATGTTTCCGTATCCAGCCTTCTCGGACGAAACCCTACTGGCCGAAAGCGCCGCCAAGGCCGGACTTCCGGTCTGCATGACGGTCGAGCAGGCCAAGACCGATACCGGCATGTTCCGCATGAAGCAGTGCGAAGCGGAGCGCGTGAGGACCGCGCTGAATTAGCGCCGGTCTCGCTGTATCTGAGAAAGACTGGCCCAGACCGACACAGACGGCGGACATGACCCTTTCCAAACCGAAGGTGGAGTCGAAAGACCGGCTTCCAGCGTTAGGCGCCAGGCAGTCGGAACCGGTATTCCGTCACATGATGGTAGATCTGGCCCGGCCATAGCGTGGCCTGCGGGAAATACGGCCGGTTCGGTGCGTCCGGCCAGACCTGCGGCTCCAGGCAGAAGCCCGAATAGGCCTTGTAATGAACTCCCCCGAGCCCCGGCGAAGCTGGCGCCAGATACTGGCCGGTATAGAGCTGGACGCCCGGTTCCGTGGTCCACAGCTCCATCTCGACGCCGGAATTCGCGCCTTGCGCCCATGATGCCAGCTTGAGCGACCCGCGCGTCGAGGCAAGACAGAAATTCTGGTCGTAGGGGAGCTGCTTGCCCTCGCTCTCCATGCGCAGCGGCCGCGCCTGGCGGAAATCGAACGGCGTGCCATCGACCGGCTTCACGACGCCGGTCGGGATCAGGTCGCCATCGACCGGAAGATAGGCGCCGGCGTTCAGCATCAGCCGGTGATCGAGGACATCGCCGGCGCCGCCGTCATCCAGGTTGAAATAGGAATGCTGGGTGAGATTGCACAGCGTCGGCTCCTCGCAGGTGGCGGTCAGCTCGACGCTGAGCGTGCCTGGGATCTTCAACCTGTAGGTGCAGGTCACGTCGAGCGCGCCGGGAAAGCCCATCGTGCCGTCGGGATCATGCAGCGTCAGGGTGACAAAATCCCTGCCATGCAGCGAAACCTCCCATGGCCGGTGCGAAAAACCTTGCGAGCCGCCATGCAGCGTGTGCTTGTCGAGGAAGTTGCGCTCGGTCTGGTAGCGCTGGCCGGCGATGGTGAAGCGGCCATCGCGGATACGGTTGGCATAGCGTCCGGCGACGGCGCCGAAGAAGGCCGTATCCGTTTCATAGGGCTCAAAACTGTCATAGCCGAGCACCAGCGGCGCATCGTGGCCGGCCAGCCGCAGATCCTGAATGATGGCGCCAAGCCCGATGATGTTGGCGGTGAGGCCGCCGCCGCGGATGCTGAAGCGGCGGATGGCCTCGCCCGCCTGCGTCGTGCCAAAAACCTCGCCGTCCTTCATCGCCATGTCCGAAACGCCAGTTGGTTGATCGATCCCGGCTCGCCGCGTGGGCCGGCTTGGTCTGTTGACGTTCGACAGGCCCTGCCCGATCAGAGGCCGAGGCCGCCGATGCAGACATATTTGGTGTCGAGATAATCCTCGATGCCCTGATGTCCGCCTTCCTTGCCGAGGCCCGATTCCTTGACGCCGCCGAACGGCGCCTCGGGCGTGGTGATGAGGCCTTCATTGACGCCGACCATGCCGTATTTCAGCCCTTCCATGACCCGGAAGGCGCGGCCGAGATCGCCGGTGTAGAAATAGCAGGCGAGGCCGAACTCGGTATCGTTGGCGAGCGCGATCGCCTCCTCTTCGGTTTCGAACTTGAACACGGGCGCTACCGGGCCAAAGATCTCTTCCTTCATGAAGCGCATCTTCGGTGTGGCATTGGCGATTACCGTCGGCTGGAAGAACGAACCGCCGAGCGCATGGCGCTTGCCGCCGGCGACGATCTTGCCGCCCTTGGCGGTGGCGTCGGCGATCAGTTCCTCGACCTTCTCGACCGCCTTCTCGTCGATCAGCGGCCCCTGCTGCACGCCGTCATCGAGGCCGGAACCGACCTTCAGCCCGTCGCTGGCGGCGGCGAGCTTTTCGACGAACTTGTCGTAGACACCAGCCTGGACCAGGAAGCGGTTGGTGCAGACGCAGGTCTGGCCGGAATTGCGGTATTTGGCGGTGATCGCGCCGGCGACGGCGCGCTCGATATCGGCGTCGTCGAAGACCAAGAACGGCGCGTTGCCGCCAAGTTCCATCGACACCTTCTTGACGGTGACGGACGACTTCTGGATCAGGATCTTGCCGACCTCGGTCGAGCCGGTGAAGGTGATCTTCTTGACCAGCGGGTTGGCGCAGATCTCGTCGCCGATCTCGCCGGCGGCGCCGGTCAAGATGTTGATGACGCCCTTGGGGAAGCCGACTTCCTCGGCGAGCGCGCCCCAGGCGAGGCCGGAATAAGGCGTCTGCGACGCCGGTTTGACGACCGCGGTGCAGCCGGCGGCAAGTGCTGGGCCGAGCTTGCGGGCCAGCATCGAGGACGGGAAATTCCACGGCGTGATGGCGGCGATGACGCCGACCGGCTCCTTGGTCACCAGGATGCGGCGGTCCGCCCAGGGCGACGGCACGACATCGCCATAGGTGCGGCGGCCTTCTTCGGCGAACCACAATATGTACGAGGCCGCCGAACCGATCTCGCCCTTCGATTCGAACAGCGACTTGCCCTGCTCGATGGTCAGCAGCTCGGCCAGCACATCCTGGTTGTCCATCATGGCGTCATGCAGCTTGCGCAACAGCTTCGAGCGCTCGAGCGCGGTGGTCTTGCGCCATGTCTGGAAGGCGGCGTCGGCAGCTTCGATGGCGCGGCGCGTCTCGACCTTGCCCGACTTCGGCACGGTGCCGATCTTGAGGCCGGTGGCCGGATTGTTGACGTCGACCGTCTGGCCGCTGTCGGCCTGCACCCACTCGCCGTTGATGAGATTGGCCTGGCGCATGAAATGGCTGGTTTTCTGAAGCATGGTCTAGCCTCCGTTCGGCGCGCTGACGGGCCGCTATCTGGATTTCCTTGACGGGCGTGCGCACTGGCATCGATGCCGGCACGCCTGGAGCCACTGCTCTTTACCTAGGGCAAGCCCCGCAATCAATCGCAAGATGGCATATAGGGTTTGGGCCAGCACATGGCGAGGCCGTTGCGCTCCCGTTTTTGCTTGAGGATGTGTGAGGAAACGACCGGACCGGTGGCTCCCGAGAACCGGAACGGAGCGTAACGTTTGGGTATACGAGTACCGGAAGCACCAGGAAACCGCCCTTCGCAGGCATCAATATCGATCATACCTATCCAAACACGTGGACCACCACCGTCAGCCAAAAGGCCGTGGTGACGACCGCGCAGGCGGTGGCGATGGTCATCTGGTTCGATGCCAGCGCCTGGCCGGTGTTGAACTGCGTCGCAATCAGGTAGGAATTCACCCCGGATGGCAGCGCGGCCGCCACGACCGCGACTTTCGCCGACAGCGGCGGCAGGCCAAGCAGCCAGACCAGGCAGAGCGCGACGGCCGGCATCAGCATCAGCTTCAGCGCCGACAGCGCCAGCGCCGGCCGCACATTGCCGGAGATGCCGAAACGGCACAGGCCCAGCCCCATGGCAAACAACGCGACCGGTCCGGCGATGTTGGCCAGCGCGTCGACCAGCCGGACCGCCAGCGCCGGCAATGGCAGGCCGGTGATACGCCACACCCATCCTGCCAGGATGCCGATGATCAGCGGATTGGAGAGCAACTTTCGAAAGAAGCGCCGGATGATGCGCAGCGGATGCACATGCTCGTCACCGCGGCCAAAGATCTCAAACAGGATGATCGATGCCATGATCATCGTCGGCAGATGCACGGAAATCAGCAGCGACAGCACTTCGAATCCACTTGGCCCGAATGTGCCGAGGAAGAACGGGATGCCGAGCAGGACGAGGTTGGAAAAAGCCGACGACACGCCGCCGACGACCCCCGCACGCGAGTCGCGCCCGAACACCCGGGTGATGACCAGGTGGCCTGCGGCCCACGTCACCGCGGCAGCCGTAAAATAGGCTCCCCAGAACAACCAGGGCGCGGTGCCATGGAAATCGGCGTTGACCATGGTGCGGAACAGAAGCAGCGGCATCGCCACCCCGACGGCGAATTCGGCGATGGCCCCACCCGCCTCGGCCTTCAGATAGCCGGTGAGCCCGGCCAGATAGCCGAGCGCGACAAGGCCGAAGACAAAAAGGACGGTTTCGATGAGTGGGGACATTTTTCCCCTGATAGGCGAGCCGGGATTTGAGCGCAACCGCCCCGCCTTGCAAAGCGGTCCGTTCTCGCAAACAGCCGGGATAGGTGATGCCTTGTTTTTCAGCCGGCTTTGCCGTCCCTATATGCGGTCACCGGAACCCACCTCCGGTGACCGGAAAGGACGCCTGATGCTTCGATCTGTGCTGGCCCTATTGCTGCTCGTCTTTCCCGCCGCGGCCCATGCGACCGAAGCCGGCTGGGCGCTGTTGCGCGACGGCGGACATGTCGTGCTGCTTCGCCATGCCATGGTCACCGGCACCACCGATCCGGCGAATTTCGACATCGAGAAATGCGCCACCCAGGTCAATCTCTCGGTGCGCGGCAAGCAGCAGGCCCGCAAGATCGGCGCGCTTTTCGACGCCCGCGCGGCGCCGGTCGAGCGCGTGCTGTCCAGCCGCTATTGCCGCGCCCTCGACACGGCTCGCACCGCTTTCAGAGAAGAGCCCGAACCTTTCGCCCCGCTTGACCTGCTGAAGACCGACGCCAGCGAGAAAGCCGCCCAGCTCGAGGCGATCATGAACGAGATCAGCGCCTATTCCGGCTCCGACAATGTTGTCATGGTCACCCATCTGGAGAACATCATGGCGCTCACCGGCATCTCGCCGCGCGAAGGCGAAGCCGTGATCGTCGAGCCGCAAGACGACGGCCTGCGCGTGCTCGGCCGCGTCACTTTCTAATCTGCGCTGGAGCCAGTTGAAGCGTTCGCCAGTGGTGAAATCTAACGCTTGGGTCCCTAAACGGAATACCGCCTACGCCTCGTCCGCGATCCATTCGAGCGAGGCGCCATGCGGGTCGGTCCAAGCGACAGGGGAGCCGTTCACAGATAGGAGGAAGCGGCCTGGCGGCCAGCTTTTTCCGGCGCGTGTGGCGATGGACGGGAATACGCGAGGGAACTCGTTCGATACCCAATACGGAGAAAGACGCATCACCTGTTCTGCGAAGGCCTCTCTGTCTGCCGGATCGGAGACATAGTCGAGGACGGCTGTGTGAAAGACAACGAGGGTAGCGTCCTTTGGCGCTTCGCTGCAGAGCCGCACGAGGTCGCTCCCGCGCAGGTCGCCCTTTACCACCCGAGGCTTGACTGTGGCAGCGATCTTTAGGGCCGCCCGCAGATTGGCAAGCCGCACCGTCTGCTCCGGCCAGACCAGCGTCTCAAGCCATGCGACTTGCGAGGGGTTTGAAGCATCGATCGGACTCAGGTCCAATCCCGCTCGCCAGACGACATGCGGCGGGGCCGTCGGCAATGGCGTTGTCTCGCTGGCTGAGCATCGGAAGACAGGCGGTTCCGAGGCCGTGACGGGTGTGCGGAGCACGTAGTCGTAGCTGTAGAGGTCGGGCATAAGGCAGAGCCCTGCGGAAGTCCCGACCTCCAGGAGGGCCAGCGGCTGCGGCAGGCGCGCCAGGACGGGCAGCAGTGTGGCGCACCTTCCCGGCTCGTTGGTTTGCGTCGAGCGCTCGAGCATGAGCGAGCGGACAAGCTCGGGATGCGCCAGAAGCGCCTGGCGAAACTCGGTCCACCCTGTCGGTGTGCCGAACAGGTGACGCACCACGGCAAGCAGAAGATTCGGTTGCCGCTTCACGTCCGGGAGGGTCGACAGGAAACCGAGTGTCTCACGGTCCCCTGCGATCGCACGAGTCAACTCCTCATAGAGCGGTGAGCGACTGCGAGCTTCCGTATCGGCGAAGCGAAGATACCGGGTTGAGATCTCTGCCAAGCCCTCCTCGCCCATATCCGCTGATCCCCGATCCCGAGTACACGATCCACGGATCAGATTGCAGCCAGGCGCGGGTCCCGTGGTCAAGATGGCGGGTGTTACGCTTTTGCGGCAGCCCAATGCCTCGTCACTTCCGGCTGCCCCTCGAAAGAGGCCTCGAAGGTTGGCGCGGCCAGTATGGCCTGCATGTGCAATGTCGCGCTTCCGGTATTGCGAAAGCCATGCCAGCGGCCGGCCGGCACGATGACTGATTGTCCCGTCGATACTGTTTCTCGTTCATCATCCAACCACAGCTCGGCTTGGCCTTCCAGCACGGTCAAGACTTCCTCGACGGGATGGGTGTGAGTACGTGTGCCACTTCCTGGTGCGACCCACTGTTCGAATATGCACAGCGTGGCTGCCTCGGTGACCGCAGAAACGCGCATTCTGGTCAACACGCCGGGACGCCACTCTTCTGTCGGCTGAAGGTTATGATCGATAATCTGCATGATCCCCTCTGTTGGCAGAGTAGCACGCCGCCGTCAGCATGAAGCCGGCAACCGGTGGTTCATCAAGTTAGTAGAGCCGGTCGCGATTACCCGTGTCGATGATCGTTTGCATCTCCTCAGCCGTCTCCGCGAGTTTGCCGTGGGCGACCAACATCTCCGCAAACGAGGGAAGGTTGCTGGTATCAGGCCACGCTTCCGGCTGCCACAAGCCCGAGCGGACCATGCACTTCGGGCAATGAGAAAGTACGTGCGAGATCTCGATGACGAGTATGTGCTCAGGGAGCTTACGGTCGACAGCCATGGCCTCACGCAGCTCAGTATCGCGGACAATGAGCGCCTTGCCGGCCACGCGAAGCGTGTAGGTCACACCGGGGATTACGAAAATCAGGCCGACATTCGGGTTGCTCAGGACGTTACGGAAAGTATCGAGTCGACGATTGCCGGGGCGGTCTGGAATGGCGAGAGTCTCTCGTCCAGCACCTTGACGAAGCCGGCGGGATCACCCTTTGGCGAGATGTCGAGCATGCCATCGGCGCCGGCGGACGCTACGAACACAAAAGGCGCATGAGCAATGAAGCGGCGAGCATGTTCGTCAATTACTCGAACGACCTTGGCAACTGCTCGGTCTGTGGGGGCCCCCAAAACCGCTCGCAATTGCTCTTCGCTCGTGATGACATCGCGGAAACGGCGCCGAGGACTGCTCTCGTCGTCTTGCATGACGCCGGCCCCTTTCCGCGTACCTGCCTAGTATGACGCAAAGGATCGCGCGTGCGCAACTCCATTGACGAGCCATTCCCTGCCGGCGTCGCGTTCTGGCATTGAGCCGTTCAGCCGTGCGACTGAAAGTCGGCTCACCACCCCAGCCAGTCGTTACCGCATGATTGGCGGCCGCCGATTCGGTGACGGAGGCTGCGCGGCTGTGCCCTGTATGCTATCGGTCGATAGTACACCTGTTCACCACGCGGATTTTGCAATGCCCGAAATTGAGGTATTTTCAGCGCTGGTCGCGACATCTACGATGCCTCCCTCGACCCCGCGCTGTGGCCAGCTGTGTTCGAGAAAGCCTGCGCGTTCATCGGCGGAAGCGCTTCAATTGGCCGATTGTTTCCAGGGTCGCCGGGGAAAACGGCGTCTGGCATTCGAAGGCATGCCGCACGATGCCCTCGATGTGGTCACCCAGGCTCATGTCGCGATACTCGGCCAAGGCCTTGAGGACCGTCACCAATCGTTTTTCGAGGCGCACTCCGGTCTGCACGCGTTCTATGGTCATAGATTTCTGTACCACGGGTACACCAGAGATGGGGTGGTTGCGGCATATCGCCGGGAGGGTCGCCAACGGCTCTTCTTGCGTTTACGGAGTGGGTATCCCATCTGCGCCCGGCGTTCAGGCCTTTTCCTGCCTGGAAAAACCGATTAGACAGCGCGCAAACACCAGCGGACAGATTCCGCCCGCAACCGAAGGAAAAGCCCTTGTCCACCACGTTCGACAAAGTCGCCAAGATCATCGCCGACACCAGTGAGATCGATATCGACACGATCACCCCCGAAAGCCACACCATCGACGATCTCGGCATCGACAGCCTCGACTTCCTCGACATCGTCTTTGCCATCGACAAGGAATTCGGCATCAAGGTGCCGCTGGAAAAGTGGACGCAGGACGTCAATGACGGCAAGGCCTCGACCGACGATTACTTCGTCATGAGGAACCTGTGCGCCAAGATCGACGCGCTGGTCATGGCAAAAAACGCCTAAGACCCACAACAGCCGCCCCATGACCCCTCGCCCATGAGCTCCCACGACGTCGTCATATCAGGCATCGGCCTTGTCTCTTCGCTGGGAGAAGGCTCGGATGCGCATTGGCGCAAGCTAGTCCAGCCCGGCCTGGAGCCGGTGCTCGAAGCCGCGCGCTTCTCGCCCTACACCGTCCACCCGCTGCCGGAGATCGACTGGAACCTGCAGATCGCCAAGCGCGGCGACCAGCGGCAGATGGAAACCTGGCAGCGGCTCGGCACCTATGCCGCCGGCATGGCGCTGGACGACGCCGGCATCAAGGGCAATGACGATCTCTGCACGACGATGGACATGGTGGTGGCTGCCGGCGGCGGCGAGCGCGATGAGGCGGTCGACGCCGACATTCTCGCCGCTTCGGAAAGCCGCAACGACCGCGACGTGCTGCTCAACGAGAAACTGACCACCGAATTGCGGCCGACGCTGTTTCTGGCGCAGCTTTCCAACCTGCTCGCCGGCAACATCTCGATCGTCCACAAGGTGACCGGCTCGTCGCGCACCTTCATGGGCGAGGAAGGTGCCGGCGTCGCCGCCGTCGAGACAGCCGCCGCGCGCATCCGCTCCGGCCAATCGACGCATATCCTGGTCGGCGGCGCATTCCAGACCGAACATTCCGACATGCTGCTTGGCTATGAGCTGGCCGGCTACTTGCATCGCGGCCCCTGGAGACCGGTCTGGCAGAGACAGGGCCTGGACGGCGGCGGCGTGGTGACTGGATCGGGCGGTGCGTTTCTCGTCCTGGAACAGCGCGAGCACGCGATCAGCCGCGGGCGAAAGATCTATGCCGAACTCGGCCCCGTCGTATCCGGACGCGCCATACGCCGGCAGGGCGAGCTCAATGCCGAGATTGCCGCGCTGCTCAGCCAGGCGGCATTGCCGAACGGCGAGCTGCTGACGATTTCAGGCGCTTCGGGTGCCCATGCCGCGACTGCTGCCGAGAAATCGGCGCTCGACGCCAATCCGGCGATTGCCGCACGCGGTTTTTCGACGCTGACCGGCCACATGAAGGAAGCGCAGTTTCCCTTCGCCGTGGCGCTTGCGGCACTGGCTGTCGAACGCAAGGCCGCCTACCCGGCTTTTGACGCCGCCACCGAGAAGCCGTTCAACGGCATTCCCACGACCGTGCTTGCAACGGCGATCGGCTATCACCAATTCGAGGGCATGGCGTTGGTCAACGCCGCCTAGAGGGTTTTGGGACAAAAACATGGCCAATCTGAACGACCACATGGGCAGGCCGATCGTTGCCGTCACCGGCATCGGCGTGGTGACGTCGCTGGGCGTCGGCAAGGCCGACAATTGGGCAGCGCTCACCGCGGGCACGTCCGGCATCCATCCGATAACCCGCTTTCCGGTCGACCATCTGAACACCCGCATCTCCGGCACGGTCGATTTCCTGCCGTCGAGCTCCAAGGGCGCTTCCCTTCTTACCTACGACCTCGCCGAGATAGCCGCGCAGGAAGCCGTGGCCGAAGCCGGCCTCGATTCGGGCGATTTCGGCGGGCCGCTTTTCCTCGCCTCGCCGCCGGTCGAGCTCGACTGGAGCGAGCGCTTTTCACTCTACAATTCCGACAAGCATGACATCGGCGCCGAACGGCTGCTTCGGGTGGCGCGCGGCTTGAAGGGGTTCGATGTTTTCGAGACCACCCAATTCGGTTCGATCGCCGACCGGCTCGCCGACCGTTTTGGCACGCGCGGCCTGCCGATCACGCTGTCGACGGCCTGCGCCTCTGGCGCCACCTCGATCCAGCTCGGCGTCGAGGCGATCCGCCGCGGCGAATGCGACCGGGCACTGTCGATCGGCGCCGACGGCTCGGCGACCGCCGAGGCGCTGATCCGTTTCTCGCTGCTTTCCGCACTCTCCACCCATAACGACATCCCCGAAAAGGCGTCAAAACCGTTTTCCAGGGATCGCGACGGTTTTGTCCTCGCTGAGGGTTCTGGCGCGCTGGTATTGGAATCGCTGGAGGCGGCACTCGCCCGTGGTGCAAACATCCTCGGCATCCTGCGCGGCTGCGGCGAGAAGGCCGACGATTTCCACCGCACCCGCTCGAAGCCGGACGGCTCGCCGGCGATCGCGGCGGTTCGCGCCGCGCTCGCCGATGCCGGCTTGGGCGAGGACGAGATCGATTATGTCAATGCCCATGGCACCTCAACGCCGGAAAACGACAAGATGGAGCATTTGTCGCTGTCGACCGTGTTCGGCGAGCGGATCGGCTCGATGCCGATCTCGTCGAACAAGTCGATGATCGGCCACACGCTGTCGGCCGCCGGCGCGGTCGAGGCGGCGTTTTCGCTGATGACCATGCGCGAAAGCGTTATCCCGCCGACCATCAATTACGACAATCCCGATCCGGCGATCGTGCTCGACGTGGTGCCGAACCAGAAGCGCAACGCCGAGGTCGGCACGGTGCTGTCGAACTCCTTCGGCTTCGGCGGCCAGAACACCTGCCTTGTCATGGCGCGGGAACCAGTCTAAGCGACCGTTCTTCGCCAACAGAACCGACAGGCTCCATGCGCGCATTGCAACTTATCGAGGACCGCCGCCTTGAAAAGGTGGACCTGCCGCTTCCGCCGCAGCCTGCGCTGGGCGAAGTGACGCTGCGCATCAAGGCCGTGGCGCTCAATCATATCGACGTCTGGGGCTGGCGCGGCATGGCCTTCGCCAAGCGCAAGCTACCGCTGGTCGTCGGCGCCGAAGCCTCGGGCGAGGTCGAGGCAGTCGGCCCCGGCGTCTCCGGTCTCGTCCCCGGGCAGCTTGTATCTATCTACGGTGCGCGCACCTGCGGGCTTTGCCGCGCCTGCCGCGAAGGCCGCGACAATCTCTGCGAGCATGTTTCGGGCGTGCACGGCTTCCATCTCGACGGCTTTGCGCAAGAGAAGATAAACCTGCCGGCGCGCCTGCTGGTCCCTGCCCCGCCCGGCGTGACCGACGTCGGCGCCGCCGTCGCGCCCGTCACCTTCGGCACGGTCGAGCACATGCTGTTCGACAACGCCAGGCTGCAGCCCGGTGAAACCATCCTGATCCATGCCGGCGGCTCGGGCATCGGCTCCGCCGCGATCCAGCTGGCGAAGAAAATGGGCTGCACCGTGATCACCACGGTCGGCTCGAACGACAAGATCGACAAGGCGAAGGCGCTTGGCGCCGATCACGTCATCAACTATCGCGACGACCGTTTCGAAGGCGTCGTGCGCAAGCTGACGAAGAAGAAGGGCGTCGACATCGTCTTCGAGCATGTCGGCGCCGACACCTTTGCCGCCTCGATGCTGTGCCTGAAACGCGGCGGCCGCCTGGTGACCTGCGGCTCGACCTCGGGCGTGTCGACGCAGATCAACCTGATGCAGTTGTTCCAGCAGCAGTTGAAGCTGCTCGGCTCGTTCGGCTGTCGCATGCAAAACATGGCCGACGCCATGCAGAAAATGGCGGCGGGGCTGGTTTCTCCGGTTATCGACACCGAAGTCGGCTTCGACGGCATCGAGACCGCACTGAAGCGCATGGAAGGCCGCGACGTGTTCGGCAAGATCATCCTGCGCGTCGGCTAGACCATGATGCTGCTGTCTGAAAACATCATGGTCTAGGAATGGTCGGCAACGCCTTCAAGAAGCTCCGCCGGGACCTGGCGTTCCGCCACGGCAGGCGGCTGCGCCAGTTCAACTACTGGCTGCTGGCGCGCCTCGCCATGACGATGATTTGGCTGCTGCGTCTGCTGCCGGTCGACAGCGCGCTCAATTTCGCCGACCGCGCCGCCCGCCGCATTGGTCCGTGGGTGGGGCGCCACAACGTCGCCATCGCCAATCTGCGCAAGGCTTATCCGGAAAAGAGCGACAAGGAGATCCAGGCCATCGCCTCCGACATGTGGGGCAACATGGCTCGCCTTGCCGCGGAATACGTCTTTCTCGATGCCCTGTTCGACTACGATCCCGCCGCGACAAAACCGGGCCGCATCGAGGTCAAGGGGGTCGAGCACTTCGTGCAAATCGCCGGCGAGCAAAAACCTCATATCATCTTCACCGGGCATCTCGGCAATTTCGAGCTGCTTCCGGTGGCGGCAGCCACTTTCGGCATGAACATCACGGCGCTGTTTCGTCCGCCCAACAACCCCTACCTTGCCGACTACATCCTCTCGACGCGCCGCTCGACCATGGGCTCGCTCCTGCCCTCCGCGACCGGCGCTTCGTTCGCGCTGGCGGCCATCCTGGAGAAAGGCGGCAATATCGGCGTGCTCGTCGACCAGAAATTCTCGAGCGGGCTCGAAACGACTTTTTTCGGCCGCCCATGCGAGAGCAACCGGGTCCTGGGCACCCTGGCGCGGCACTATGACTGCGATGTCTATCCGGCGCGCTGCGTGCGCCTGCCGGGCAACCGCTTCCGGCTCGAGATCGAGGACAAACTGACCTTGCCGCGCACCGCCGCCGGCAGTGTCGACGTCCATGGCACCACCCAGCTGCTCAACGACGTGGTCGAGCGCTGGGTGCGCGAGGATCCCGGCCAGTGGATGTGGTTCCACAAAAGATGGGAAATCAGCGGCCCGCGCGGGAAGCACAAGCGGGCGAGGAACCGCAGCGAAGCCGCCTGAGTAGAAGTGAGTGACAGCAATTATGCTATTGTTGGCAATGTTCTAATTGCGCCACCGACCCCGCCCGGTTGCCGACGCGGGTTTGTTTAGTCACCGATCGCTCGGTGGCCTGTCCTGGCAAGACCAATCAGCCAACCGAAGCGGCGCCATAGCGAAGTCCATCCACCAGCAAGCCAACCATCCGTCGTGCCTGGTCGGGGCCTCCGCCATAGCGGTCTGGTGAGCAGAGCCTGGCAATCGCGAACAATAGTTCTTTCGCATCAACGTCCGAGCGAACGTCGCCAGCTTCGGTCGCGGCATCCAGCAAGGTCTGCAGCGCGGGCCGAAGTTTCTCAAGAAAATACAGCGGCAAAGACTCATATGCCGGATCGCCGGAGGAGAAGGCCGCGGCGAGTCCACGCTTGGCAGCGATAAAGTCCACGTAACGTTGCATCCATCGGGCGAGCGCTTCGCCGGGTTCATATTCGGCGGCAATGGCAGATGCAGCATTTGCGCAGGCATCCACTTCGTTACGGAAGACCGCCACGATCAGGTCCGAACGCTGCGGAAAATGCCGATAAAGCGTACCCACGCCAACGCCGGCCTTATCGGCGATCTCTCGCACCGGAGCATCGACCCCCGAAGCCGCAAACACTGCCATTGCTGCTTCGAGCAGCGCCTTGGAGTTGCGTTGCGCGTCCGCACGCACGCGCCGATCCGTCGAGTTTACGGGCTCCAAGCCACCACTCCGCTCCTCCGATTTGTCGTCCATGATTTTTCCACTTGATAAACGGAACGATGTTCCGTATAAAACGGAATGCAGTTCCGATTGGGAAAATTAGCACAGCATGGCGCCGTTGCCTACACGTCAATGCAAAAAGAGGAGATCACCATGCGGGTCAAACCTATTGCCCTGGTCACTGCAGCCAACAAGGGCATCGGCCTCCAGATCGCCAGGGACCTGGCGACGCACGGCCTCACCGTGCTCGTAGGGTCGCGCAAGCTCGAGCATGCGGAGACGGCTGCAAAGAGCATCGGCGCGGATGCCCGCGCCGTCCAACTCGATGTCACGAACCAGGCCTCGATCGCCGCCGCGGCAAAGCGCATCCGTAACGAGTTCGGTCGCCTCGACGTCCTGGTGAACAATGCAGGCACTTCCGATGCGGGAAAGCAGGGCATCTCGCATGCGGCGCCCCTCGAGGGAAGCGCGGTGTTCGAGACCAACGTGTTCGGCGTCGTCGCCGTCACGCAGGCGATGTTGCGGCTGCTTGGTGAAGCGCCGGCGGCACGCATCGTCAGCGTCGACCCGTCCAGTCCACAGCGCGCGTTGTTCGGCCCTGTTTACAGCCCCTCGGAGACTGCCCTCGATGCGACGACGCTCGCCTTCGCCATCGAATTTGAGGATGCCGGCGCCGACGCTGCCTGCCCCGGCTTCACTTCGACGAACCTCGACAGCTTCGAGGGCACGGCCGAACGGGCCGCGTGAGTCCTTCGCCTCGCGCTCCTCGACGCTAACGGGTCCGATGGGCATGTTCCCCCAGGATCAGGCGGCGCACCCTGGCTCCGGTGCCGATCGAGCCCACGTCGTGATCTGCGATCTTGGGGCGGGTCGAAAGGGTCTATCGAGATTGATACCGGAAAGCCGCGACAAAGGCTGCAAACGCCGGCGATTGATTGCGTCGGCTGGGATAGTAAAGATGATAGCCTTGAAAGGTCGGGCACCAGTCGGCAAGGACTTCCTCGAGCCGACCACCCTCAACATGGGGTTGAACAAGATCCTTCGGTGCATAGGCCAAACCGATGCCGTCGAGGGCCGCGTCAAGCGCCGGCGCGATATTGTTCAGGGTCAGCTGGCCGTCCACACGGACGCTGAACTCGCGTCCGTTCTTCCTGAATTCCCAGGCATATAGCGCGCCTGAGCTGGGAAGCCGCAGGTTGATGCAGTTGTGGTCGGTCAAGTCCTGAGGGCTTTTCGGCGCATCCCGACGAGCGAAATAATCGGGTGAGCCGACGACGGCATAACCGACATCGGGACCAATGCGAACGGCCACCATGTCACGGGCGATTGCCTCGCCAAGTCGAACACCGGCATCGAACTGACGCTCGACGATGTTGGTGAAGCCGTTGTCGACAATGAGCTCCACATTGATGTCCGGGTAGTCTCGCAGGAACGCTGGCAGCCTGGGGCGAAAGACCAGATTGACGGCATCATCGGGGCACACGATACGGATCTGGCCCGAGGGCTGGCCGCGCAGGGCGCTGATCGCGCTGATCCCGGCGGCAATGCTTTCGAAATGCGGCTCGATGCTTTCGACGAGGCGTTCTCCGGTCGCCGTGGGCGCCACATCGCGGGTCGTGCGAGAGAGCAGACGGACGCCAAGCCGTTCCTCCATTGCCCTGATCGTGTGGCTGAGGGCCGATCGGGTAACACCCAATTTGGCCGCCGCTCGCGTAAAACTGCGCTGCCGAGCGACCTCAAGGAAGGCTCGCATCTCACTGAACTCGTCACGCGGCATTGGTGAGCTCCGTTCACTACGACATGCAGATTATAGCCGCTAGTCTGACAAGACCAGCCCGGCTACCTAGTCTGGCGACGGACAGGAGCGCACGAATGGCTATCGAACTGACACTGGATGACACGCTGGCGGTTGAAGGGGCGGTAACGCCATGGGCCGCCGTCACCTGCCTCTCGCTTTTGACCTTTCTCCTCGTCGGCCTGGAGTTTATGCCGGTGAGCCTGTTGACTCCGATTGCGCAGGACCTGGCCATCTCGGAAGGCCAGGCCGGACAGGCGATCGCCGTGTCGGGGCTCTTTGCCGTGATCACCAGCCTGTTCGGCAACGCACTCCTGGCCAGGTTCGACCGGAGAACGGTCGTCCTGCTGTACACGGCAATGCTGGTCGCATCGAGTTTGGCTGTTGCCCTCGCTCCCAACTTCCTGGTGTTTCTGGCCGGACGGGCCCTGGTCGGGATCGCGATCGGCGGCTTCTGGTCGCTCTCCACGGCCATTTTGGCGCGCCTGGCCCCAGGCTCCGACCTGCCCAAGGCGATCGCCCTGCTGCAGGGCGGAACCGCATTGGCGATCGTCATCGCCGCACCGCTCGGCAGCTTCCTCGGCGAACTGATCGGGTGGCGGGGCACCTTCTTCGTCACAGTCCCGGTCGGCGTCGCGGCGCTCGTCTGGCAACTGGCCGTTCTGCCGAAGATGCCGCCGATGGAGGCCGTTTCGGTATCCAGCATGTTCCGTCTGCTGCGCAATCGGACATTCACCATCGGCATGGCCGCAACTGGACTCGCATTCATGGGAATGAATTCGCTGTCGATCTATCTGCGCCCATTCCTTGAAAGCGTCACCGGCCTCGACGTGAACGTCCTGTCGCTGGTGCTCCTGGGCCTCGGCCTAGGAGGCATGGCGGGACTATCCATCGCCGGCTTTGTTCTCCGGCGAAACCTCACCGCCGTGCTGATCGGGCTGCCGAGCGCGCTTGCGCTCCTCGCCCTGCTCCTGATCGCAGTGGGACCGGTGCTTTGGGCCACGGCTGCGCTTCTGGTTCTTTGGGGGCTGTTCAACACCCCGATTCCGGCGGCGTGGGGTACATGGATGGCTTAGATCATTCCCGACGATCTTGAAGCTGGAGGCGGGTTGCAGGTCGCATTGATCCAGTTCGCCATCGCCGGCGGCGCTTCCGCGGGCGGCATGCTGTTCGACACTGCCGGCTGGTGGAGCGCCTTCCTGCTCGCCGCCGCCCTGCTGGCGGGCTCAGCCCTGCTCGCCGCTGCCGCCAGCCCTCGCGCTGCTGCGGTGCAGAACCTTTGATCGCGGAGGGACAGCGCCCGGACAGCGCCCCCCTCTGTCCGGCAGGACAGACGGGGGCGCGAAGGATCACTACAGAGCGCTTTTATTCTGAACCGCCGCATTCTTGGCTGGGCTGGGCATTGCTGCGCTGCCCGACTTCCTTACCGACGTGCCGATCGCGGAGGGTACATTGAGACAAGTGATGGCGGATTATCCCTCGCCAGAGGCGGGGATCTATGTGGTGCGGCCACCTGGCGGGATTGCGCCCAGAAAGGTGCGTGCGCTGATTGACATCCTCATCGAATGGTTCGGCGCCCGTTGGGTGCAATCAATGCGACCTTCGGGTGGTGATCGCGGCGCAACGGCGAGAAAGCGCAGCCAACACCGGTCCCTTCGCCATCTCGGGCCACAATCTCGATGGACTTAGAGCGGGTGGTTTTAGCCGCATTTCTGCGACGCCAGGAGAAAAGTGATCCTGATCGATCAAAGCATTGCCTCATCGGCCGTAAGTGCATGCTCTCGCGTGCCGGAGACGATGATCTCCAGGACCTCATGCTCGTCGGTGTTTTTGATGTAGCGATCGCCGACGTTCTCGCCGCGCTTAAGCACCATCACGCGGTCGCCCACAGCGAAGATGTCAACGAGGCGGTGGGAGATGATGATCTGGGCAACGCCCTGCTTTTTCAGTTCCAGCATGGTTTCGAGCAGCCGCTCGGTCGCCATCACCGAGAGATTGGCGGTCGGCTCGTCGAGTATCACCACGCGCGGCTGAAAGGAGATAGCGCGGGCAATCGCCACCGATTGCTGGCGGCCGCCCGAAAGGCTCTCGACCTTTTGATAGACGGAGTTCACCTCGACCTTCAGCCGCTTCAGCACACTGTCGGCTTCCGCGTACATTTTCCGCCGATTGACGAAAAGGCCCCTGCGCGGCCAACGGCCAAGAAAGATATTCTGACCGACATCCATATTCCCGCAAAGAGCGAAATCCTGGTAGATCATCTCGATGCCGGCGTCGCGGCTTTCGTGCGGGCTCTTGAAGTGCACCGGCTGCCCGGCGACGAAGATCTCGCCGCCCGCGTCGCGCTGGTAGGCGCCGGTCAGGATCTTCATCAGCGTCGACTTGCCGGCCGAGTTGTCGCCGACGAGGCCCAGGATCTCGCCTGGATAGAGCACGAGGTCGACGTTGCGGAGCGCCTGCACCGCACCGAAGGCTTTTTCGATGCCCCGCATTTCTACGATCGGTGCGGGCCTGGTCGCGTCACGCATGGGTCGTGTCCGCCGTTCTTGTGCGCCGCGCGAGGCGCGCCCGCAGGCGGCCGAAGATGTTGGCCTGGCGCACCCAGATGTCGATCAGCACCGCCACGATAAGGATGCCACCGATGAAGACGTTGATCCAGTGCTGCGGCATGGTAAAGCCTTGGACGTTGAGCTGCAGCAGCGCGCGGATCAGGGTGATCACCGCCGCCCCGGCGAGCGCCCCGATCACGGTGCCGTAGCCGCCGAAGATCGAACCGCCGCCGATGATCACCGAAGCGATGGCGTCGAGCTCGCGGAACTGGCCGGCTACCGGGTTGAAGCTGCGGAAGTAGGCGACGTTGATGATCCCGGCCATTGTCGCGCAGAGCGCCGCCAGCATGAGCGCGAAGAACCGCACCCGGTTGGTGTTGATCCCGGCATAAGCGGCGGCGCGAATGTTGCCGCCGGTCGCATAGACCTTCTGCCCGAACGGCATGTAGGCGAGCACGACGCCGGCAATGAGGGCGACCAACAGCATCCAGATGGTCTGGACGCTCACCACCTCGGCGATCGAGCGCAGCAGCCCGTCCGGCAGCGAGATGCGGTAGTGCAGCAGGATGTCGTTCACCTTGCGGCCAAGCAGGTTGTAGCCCTCGGGCCAGCCGGTGAGCTGCTGCCCGGCGACGAACCAGGCGGCGAGGCCGCGGGCGATGTAGAACATGCCGAGCGTGGCGATGAAGGCCGGCAGCTTGAAGCCGACGGTGACGATCGCGTTGACGAGGCCGGCGCACATGCCCGCCAGCAGGCCCATCGCCACGGCGGTCACGGGGTCGGCGCCGAGGACCTTGAGAAAATAGGCGGCTGTGCTGCCGGCGAGGGCAAGCACCGCCCCGACGGAGAGGTCGATATCACCGGCGGCGATGACGTAAGTGAGCCCGATGGTGATCAGCGCAAGCTCGGTGTAGTTGAGCAAGATAGCGAAGCTGTTGGACAGGTTCCACCAGTAGTCCGGCCGGAGCGCGAGGCCGGTCAGCCACAGGAGCGCGGTCAGGATGATGGCGAGCGCGTCGCGCCGGGCGAGGAACTTGCCGAACCCGGTGGCCGACAACGCCATGTCGGTCGCCATCGCGCCCTTGGTCTGCACCCCCTCAATCGCGATGCCGCCGATCTCGTAGGCCGGTGGCGGCGGCCGGCCGCGGAGCCAGGCCCAGAGGCGCCCTGCCACCTGGCGGCGGATGAGATAGGGCTCGATGAGCACAGCGACGACGAGTAGCAGCCCGAGGAACACCGGCACCGCGCCGACCGGTAGCGAGAAAACGGCGTTGACCGTGATCTCCTCGTCGCCGATCTTGATGATGCGCGTGATCGGCCAGCCCTCGCGCAATACCTTGTCGAGCAGCACCACCAGAAGGGCGCCAAGGCAGGATCCGGCGACCCGGCCGCGGCCGCCGAGGATCGAGGCGCCGCCGATGATCACGGCGGCAATGACGGTCAGCTCACCGCTGACGCCGTAGAGCGGCGTCACGCCCTTGTCCTGCGCAGCTGACATCAAGCCGGCCAGCGCCGCGCAGAGTGAGGAGATCAGGAAGGCTCGGATGCGCACCCAGTTGGTCGGGATGCCGGCATAGGACGCCGCCTGCTCGTTGCCGCCGGTGGCGAAGGTCTCGTAGCCCCAGCGCGTCTTGGCAAGCACATAGGCGCCGATCACGGCGACAACGAGGAAGATCACGATCTGGTTGTTGAAGCCGAGGAGGTTGGTCTCGCCGAGGTGAAAAAAACCCGGATAGCCGGTCGCCTTGGCAGGGTAGTAGATCGCCTGGCCGTGAGTGAGCGCCAGCACGAAGCCGCGGCCGATGAAGAGGACGGTCAGCGTGGCGATGAACGCCGGCACCTTCAGGATGGTGACGAGCACGCCGTTGATCAGCCCGATCAGCGTGCCGAGCAGCAGGCAGAGGATCGCCGACGTGACGACGCCGAGGTCAAGGAAGTTCGGCGCGAACAGCCTGGCAAAGACGACGGCGACTAGGCCGTAAGTTGAACCGACCGAAAGATCGAGGTCCTTGTTGACGATGACGAAGGTCACTCCGACCGCGATGATGGCAACCCGCGAGGTGTCGCGGAGCAGCGAGTGAAACGCTCCTGTTGACCCGAAGAACGCGGGATTGACGAGAGCGCCGCCGAGATAGAGCAGCAAAAGCAAGGCAACGAGCCCCACCTCCCAGCCGCCGACAATCTGGGACGGCGGACGGCCGAGCGATGTGGTCGCGGTAAGCGCCATGGTCTCTTCTGGTCGATTTCCTGCTGCCGCATTGCGGGAGAGCCTGCGCTCTCCCGCAATGATTTCAGACGTTCCAAGTGGACTCAGTTCTCGAAGCGCTTGCCGACATCCTCGACGGTCTCCTTCGTCACCAGTTGGGCGCGTGTGTCGAGGTTGGCCGCCGCGATGCCGCGGTCGATCTCCAGATAGAGCTGCATGACCGGCCAGAAGCCCTGCAAGAAGGGCTGCTGCCCGAGCGCGCCGGTCAGATCGCCGCTCTTCATCGCGTCCTGCTGGGCCGGGCCGAGGTCGAAACCGTAGGCGCAGATCTTGCCGGTCATTCCGGTCTGAGCGACGGCCTTGGCAAGCGCCGGCGTGAACACGTTGTTGCCGGCGAACGCGCCTACGACGTCGCCGCGCGATTCGAACAGCGTCACGATGCCGTTCACCGGGTCATTCGGATTGGTGTCTATACCGGTGTTCTCCGGACCCGCGTCGACCTTGAAGGCATCAAGCTTGCCGGCATCCTTCAAGCCCTTGACGATGGCGTTGAAAGCCGAAGTGACGCGGTTGTTCACCTCGATGTTGCCCATTGCGGTCGACGACGGCAGGACGATCGAACCCTTTTCTATACCCTTGTCCGCGAGGCACTTGACGAGCGCCTCGCCGGCGATTGCGGCAGCGGAGGCGTCCTGGCCGGTGTGGCCGATGCTGCTGCGGTTGAGGAGCGTGCCGTCAAAGGAATTGGTCGTAGCGACCGGTATGCCCTTCGCCTCGGCAGCCTTGACGATGTCGTTGTAGGCGCCGACCTGGGGCGTTGTCATGATCAGCCCGTCGATCGTCGGATCCTGCACGATCTGGTTCAGGATTTCGATCTCGCGGGCAGGGTCGTCAGTCGGCGATTCCGAGCCGAGCAGCAGGACCTTGGCGCCGATCAGGTTGCCGGCGACGGTCGCGCCGACGTAGACCGGATCGAAGAAGCCATTGCCGGCAGTGTGTGTCACGATAGCGAATGTGAGGTGACCATCGGCCGAATGGAAGTCCTTGGTACCGGGGGCCTCCTTTGCGGCTTCTTCGAAGCTGTAGCCGCCGACCGCCTTGTCGACGCCGCCCGATTGTGCGTAGGCGTTCGATACGCCGAGCGATAACGCCGCGGCACATGCCGCGAGCGAGAAAATACGTTTCATAATTATCCTCCCTTGCAACCAACGGTCGGAAGCCGTTCGGGCGCATTTATTCAGGATTCCGAATGCTCCCTCCCACCCGGTATATTCTGCCCAAAGTCTGCCCACGTAAATAGTGCTAGCGCGACGCGGTGTCAGACAGACGAGGAGACTTGGTGTATTGTGATCCCTACCTGGGCCGCATTTCAAAAGGGAGCGACACGGAGACCACCAAAAATAAAGTTTCACAAACGCGTAGGGAGGATACCGCGATGAATCTGCGACCAGACCCCACATTCTATCCGTCACCTAGGCTGGCTATGGAAGGGCCGCCGGAGACTCTGGCCTACACGTTGATGCTTAGCCCGGACTTCTCGCAACCTGACGGTTTGGCTGTGGTGAATGTCGATCCAAATTCGCTGGATTTCGGCAAGATCGTCCACACTGTGATCATGCCTAACAAGGGCGATGAGTTTCATCACTTCGGCTGGAATGCGTGTTCTTCGGCGCTGTCACCACTGACTGGCCACGCCTTTTTGGAGCGTCGTTATCTGATCATTCCGGGCATTCGTTCGTCGCGCATCTACATAATTGATGTGAAGGGCGGGCCGACAGCCGCCAAGATTCACAAGATCATCGAACCCGCAGAAGTCTTTGCCAAGACGGGCTATTCCCGCCCGCATACGATCCACTGCGGACCCGAGGGCATCTATGTGTCGACCCTCGGCGGCGGTGGCAAGGACGGTACCGACGGTCCTCCGGGCATTTTCATCATGGATTGCCAGACCTTCGATGTCATTGGCCGCTATGAAATAGATCGTGGCGCCCAGGACAAGCACTACGATTTCTGGTGGAACCTGCCGCGCGACTACATGGTCAGTTCCGAATGGGCCCTGCCGCCGCAGTTCGAAAACGGCATCGTCCCTGAGGATCTACTGTCCAACAAGTACGGCCACCGCATGCATTTCTGGGATCTGCGTGCGCGTAAGAACATTCAGACGATCGATCTGGGCGCCAATCACCAAATGGCGCTCGAAATCCGCCCGGCGCATGATCCAGTCCAGCAATACGGCTTCTGCGGCGTTGTGGTCGATACCACCAATCTCGAAGGCTCGATCTGGACTTGGTGGCGCGACGCAGATGGCAAGTTCCAGGCCAAGAAGACGGCGGTCATCCCGCCTCAACCGGCCAATGCCGACGATCTGCCGGATCTTCTGAAGGGTTTCTCGGCGGTGCCCCCGCTGGTCACCGACATCGACCTCAGCCTCGACGACAAATATCTCTATGTGGCTTGTTGGGGTACGGGTGAAATGCATCAATACGATGTCAGCGACCCGATGAAGCCGGTTCTGGCGGGCAAGGTCGAACTGGGTGGGATCGTCAAGAAGACCAAGCACCCCTGTGGCAAGGTCTTCGGCTATGGGCCACAGATGGTCGAGATTAGCCGCGACGGCAAGCGTGTCTATTGGACCAATTCGCTCTATTCGACCTGGGACGATCAGTTCTATCCCGGTGAGCGCGGCGGGGCGATGGTGAAGGCCGATGTTGGCGCCAATGGTGGCCTGACGCTCGACACCAACTTCTTCGTCGAGTTCCCCAAAGGCTATCGAACGCACCAGATCCGGCTTGAAGGCGGCGACTGCTCTACCGACAGTTTCTGCTACCCATCGGCCTAGGTGTTGCCCGAACTCCTTTCGACCACAGCTAGCCTCTGGTTTGCTGTGGTCGCCAGCGGGATTTACCATGGCGTAAACCCGGGTATGGGCTGGCCGCTTGCTGTTTCGGCCGCCCTGATGGAACGGCGAGCCTATGCGCTGCCGGGCGCACTTCTGGCGCTGGCGTTCGGGCATCTTGTCGCCATGACGGTGGTCCTCTTGCCCTTCGCGCTAATGACCATGCTGGTTGATTGGCAAACCGAGATCCGCGTTGGCGCAGGTCTAATTGTCGTCGCGCTCGGAGTCTGGCTGCTCTTCAACCGGCGGCATCCTAGATTTCTGGCGCGCGTGCCGCCGTCGCGACTGGCGCTCTGGTCCTTTCTCGTCGCCGTCGCGCATGGCGCCGGCCTGATGCTGGTGCCGATCTACCTCGGCCTGTGCGGCGTCGTTGAAACGGATGCCGGGCACCGTGCCGCGACCGCCCTCATTGCACGAACTGCAGCGCTCTCGATCGGCGTGGCAGCGGTCCACACCGGCGCGATGATCACTGCGGGCGGCGCTTTGGCCTTCGGCGTCTATCGGTGGCTGGGATTAAGGTTTCTTTCGAAAAGCTGGTTTGATCTAGATGTGATTTGGGCGCTAAGCCTGGTTCTGGTCGGGGCGATCGGCGTGTTTTCCGCGCTCTAGTTGGTCACCACGATCCGCGTGTTGCGGAAGCCGGCTTGCCGCACCATCGAATAGAAGGCGGCGGCATTGGACGGGTGCAGTCGCACGCAGCCATGCGACGCTGGGCGCCCGAGAGATTTTACTGCGCCTGTGCCATGGATGGCATAGCCGCCGCGGTAGAACACCGAATGAGGCATCGGCGACATGTCGTATTTGCGCGAATACCACATCCGTGCCGTTCGTTGCGGCCGGTAGCTGCCGCGCGGCGTGATATAGCCTTTGCGCGCCGTGGATACGCGCCATCGGTAGACCGCCCGGCCGTACCTTACAGTCATCGTCTGCGATGACACGTCGATCCTTGCAACCAGCTTGGCTGCCCAGCCCTCGACCGAAGAACCGAACAGCATCGTTGCCAGTGCCGCTGCCATGAGAACGGTCTTTTTCATGCGATCAAACCCCTTTGATTGCCCTTGCCTGCCTGCCTTCACGCTATTCTTCATCCTTTAATCGCAAGTGAATGAGGTAACCACACACCTCTGACGAATTCACCAATCCAAAGCAGCAAATTTGAACGATTTCCCGCGATAGTTGCCGTGGCGACATGTAACCACATAACTAGGGCGCGACCCGCCAACAGGCTTGCCAAAACGCACCGTTGGCTGCTCAATTCGTCGAATGAACGAACTCCTGCTGAAAGCGGTCGATGATCGGGTCGACGACCTGGTCGCGCTGACCGCGGACCTGATCCGCTTTCCGACTATCAACCCGCCCGGCGAGGCCTATCGGCCATGCGCCGAATACGTCGGAGCGCGGCTGAAAAAGCGCGGTTTCGAAGTCGAATTCATCCGCGCCGAAGGCACGCCCGGCGACACCGACCGCTACCCGCGCGTCAACGTCGTCGCCCGCTTCGATGGCCGCTCGCCCGGCGCCTGCGTGCATTTCAACTCGCATATCGACGTGGTCGAAGCCGGCGACGGCTGGAGCCTCGATCCCTTCGCCGGCATCGTCAGGGATGGCAAGGTCCATGGCCGCGGCGCCTGCGACATGAAGGGCGGCCTAGCCTCCTCGATCATCGCCGCCGAGGCCTTCATGGAGGTTTTCCCCGACTTCCCGGGCGCCATCGAGATTTCGGGCACGGTCGACGAGGAGTCCGGCGGCTTCGGCGGCGTCGCCCATCTGGCAAAGCTCGGCTATTTCTCCAAGCCGAAGGTCGACCACGTCATCATCCCCGAGCCGTTGAACAAGGATCGCATCTGCCTTGGCCATCGCGGCGTCTGGTGGGCGGAGATCGAGACCAAGGGCGAGATCGCGCACGGCTCGATCCCGTTCCTCGGCGACAATGCGGTACGCCATATGGGCGCCCTGCTAAGGGCTTTCGAGGACGATCTGTTCCCGGCGCTCGACCGCAAGGTGACGCGCATGCCGGTCGTGCCCGACGGGGCCAAGCGCTCGACCATGAACATCAACTCGATCCATGGCGGCCAGACCGAGGATTTCCGGCCTGGCCTGCCCTCGCCCAATGTCCCCGATTCCTGCCGGCTGACCATCGACCGCCGCTTCCTGCTCGAAGAGGATCTTGGCACGGTCAAGCGCGAGGTGACCGATATCCTCGACCGGCTGAAGCGCGAGCGCAAGAAATTCGACTACGAGATCCGCGATCTCATGGAGGTGCTGCCGCTGATGACCGAGCGCGATGCGCCGGTGGTCAAGGCGGTGGCGCGGGGCATCATGGAGGTATTCGACCGCGAGCCCGCCTACGTGATCTCGCCCGGCACCTACGACCAGAAGCACATTGCCCGCATCGGCCACATCTACGACTGCATCGCCTATGGCCCGGGCATTCTCGACCTCGCCCACAGGCCCGACGAATGGGTGGGGATATCAGACATGGTCGAATCGGCCAAGGTGATGGCGATCGGGCTCAACGTGCTGCTGAGGGGCGCGGGCGCTCGGTAGCCGGCGATAGGCGGAAAAACATTCCTGCCGGCGCCGCCGGAAAGCACGAAACGCAATTTACTCCTTGGTGAAATCACGCTTCTATCCACCGGGTTTCGAGCATGTTTTTGAGCATATCGGGAGTTGCACGATGAAATTGTGGAAAACCATTCTCACCGCTGCGGCCCTGGTGCTGTCTGCCGGAACATCGGCATTTGCCGCGCGCGATCTGGTCATCGGCATCACGCTCGAACCTCCGCATCTCGATCCGACCGCAGGTGCTGCGGCGGCGATCGACGAGGTGCTTTACGCCAATGTGTTCGAGGGGCTGACCCGCATCGGCCCGAACGGCGAGGTGCTGCCGGCTCTCGCCGAAAGCTGGACCGTTTCCGACGACGGCAAGGTCTACACCTTCAAGCTGCATAGCGGCGTGAAATTCCATGACGGCACCGACTTCAATGCCGACGACGTCAAATTCTCGCTCGATCGCGCCCGTGCCGACAACTCCGTCAACGCACAAAAGGGCCTGTTCGCCGCGATCGATACGGTCGAAATGGTCGATCCGGCGACGGTCAGGATCACGCTGAAGAACCCGCAAAGTTCGTTCCTCTACAATATGGGCTGGGGCGACGCGGTCATCGTCGCGCCGGAGACAGCCGACACCAACAAGGAAACGCCTGTCGGCACCGGCCCGTTCAAGTTCCAGACCTGGGCCAAGGGCTCGTCGATCACGCTGATCAGGTCCGACGCTTACTGGGGTGCCCCGGTCTCCCTCGACAAGGCCGAGTTCCGCATCGTCACGGATGCCGCAGCCGCCGTTCCGGCGCTGCTTTCCGGCGATGTTCAGGCCTTCCCGTTCTTCGATCCCGACAGCGTCGCCCAGATCCAGGGCGACCCGCGCTTCAAGGTGGTGATCGGCGCGACCGAGGGTGAGACCATCCTTTCGATGAACAACAAGAAGCCGCCTTTCGACCGGCTGCAGGTCAGGCAGGCGATTTCGTTTGCGCTCGACCGCAAGGCGATCATCGACGGCGCCTCGGCCGGCCTTGGCGTGCCGATCGGCTCGCACATGTCGCCCGCCAACAAGGCCTATGTCGACCTCACCGGTCTCTATCCGCACAATGTCGAGAAGGCCAGGGAACTGCTGAAGGAAGCTGGCCTGGAGAACGGCTTCAAGGCGACACTGAAACTGCCGCCACCCCCCTATGCGCGACTTGGCGGCGAGATCATCGCGTCGCAGCTTCGCGACGTCGGCATCGATCTGCAGATCGTGCCGGTGGAATGGGCGCAGTGGCTGGACCAGGTCTTCACCAAGAAGGACTACGACCTGACCATCGTTTCCCACACCGAACCCAACGACATCGATATCTATTCGCGCAAGGATTATTACTTCAACTACGACAACCCGACCTTCGACAAGATCATCGCCGATCTGAACCTCACCTCCGATGAGGCCAAGCGCATGACGCTGCTCGGCGAGGCGCAGAAGATACTGGCCGACGATGCCGTGGTCGGCTTCCTCTACGAACTGCCGAAAGTCGGCGTCTGGGACGCCAAGCTCGAGGGTTTTTGGGCAAATGCGCCGATCCAGGCCAATGATCTGACCAAGGTGAAGTGGACGGAGTGAGGGGCTGACGCTTGCGTTCCCGCGACCTTCATCCGGTTGCCGCGCTGAGCAAAGCTGCGGTCCTCCCCCCATGACCGCCTATCTCCTCAAGCGCCTTGCCATCGCGCTCATCACGCTGGTCCTGGCCTCGATGGTGGTCTTCGCCGTGCTGGAGATCATTCCCGGCGACCCGGCGCGGCTGATGCTGGGCATGAATGCCAG
The DNA here is from genome assembly GCF_055811475.1 of Mesorhizobium sp. WSM4829. Classification (NCBI taxonomy): domain Bacteria; kingdom Pseudomonadati; phylum Pseudomonadota; class Alphaproteobacteria; order Hyphomicrobiales; family Phyllobacteriaceae; genus Mesorhizobium; species Mesorhizobium sp. WSM4829. Next base: position 68,156 of record NZ_JBVVQJ010000009.1, read on the forward strand.
CGCCGACCAGGTCGAGTTGCTGCGCAACCAGATGGGCCTCAACGCGCCGCTTGCCGCGCGCTATCTGCACTGGGCCGGCGGCTTGCTGAGCCTCGATTTCGGTCGTTCCTACACCTATTCGGTGCCGGTCATCGACCTGGTCCGCGAGCGCATCGTGGTCTCGCTGCCGCTGGCCCTGATCGCGCTGGCGCTGTCCACCATCATCGCCATTCCGGTCGGGCTGTTTTCCGCCGGCCGGCACGGACGGGCCGGCGACACGATCGCGATGGGCGCCGCCCAGCTTGGTGTTGCGGTGCCGAACTTCTGGTTTGCGCTGATGCTGATCTACCTGTTTGCCGTCTGGCTGCGGCTGGTGCCGGCCGGCGGCTTTCCGGGATGGAGCGCCGGCGTCTGGCCGGCGCTGAAATCGCTGGTCCTGCCGGCGATCGCGCTCGCTCTGCCGCAAGCGGCGATCCTCGCCCGAGTCACCCGCTCGGCGCTGATCGAAGTGCTGAACGAGGACTATATCCGCACTGCCCGCGCCAAGGGCCTGCCCTATCGCGCGGTGCTGTGGCGGCACGCGCTGCGCAACGCGATGATCCCGGTGCTGACCATTCTCGGCCTGCAGTTCGCCTTCCTGCTCGCCGGCACCATCATTATCGAGAACGTCTTTTATCTGCCCGGCCTCGGCCGACTGGTGTTCCAGGCGATCACCCAGCGCGACCTGATCGTCGTCGAAAGCGTCGTCATGCTGCTGGTCGCCGCCGTCATCGCCGTCAACTTGCTTGTCGACCTCTCCTACGCGGTCGTCGATCCGCGTCTGAGACGCCGCCAATGACGCTGCGCTTCGGCATCCCGGAGGAAAATTTTGCCGACATCCTCGTCAAGGCTTTCACCAACCGCTCGTTCCTCACCGGCTTCGTCATCACTGCACTGGTGGCGGCCGTCGCCATCGTCTCGTTCTTCTGGACGCCTTTTGACGTCACCAGGCTGATCATCGCCGACAAGACCCAGGCACCCTCGCCGGCGCACTGGTTCGGCACCGATCATTTCGGCCGCGACATTTTTTCCATGATCATGGTCGGGGCCCGCAATTCGATCGCCGTGGCGCTGGTGGCGGTCGGTATCGGCATGGGCGTTGGCGTGCCGCTCGGCGCCCTTGCCGCGGCGCGCGGCGGCGTCGTCGACGAGGCGGTGATGCGGCTGAACGATCTCGTCTTCGCCTTCCCTGCCCTGCTGTCGGCGATCATGATCACCGCCATCTTCGGCCCGGGCGCGCTCAACGCCATCATCGCCATCGGCATTTTCAACATCCCGGTCTTCGCCCGCGTCGCCCGGGCCGGCGCGCTGGCGATCTGGCCGCGCGAATTCATCCTCGCCGCGCGTGCCGCCGGAAAAGGCAAAGCACTGATCATCATCGAACACGTGCTGCCCAACATCGTTACTTTGCTCCTGGTGCAAGGCACCATTCAGTTCGCGCTCGGCATCCTGGCCGAAGCCGGGCTTTCCTATGTCGGGCTCGGCACACAGCCGCCGATGCCGAGCTGGGGACGGATGCTGTTCGACGCCCAGACGCGCATGGGGATGGCGCCGTGGATGGCGATCTTTCCAGGCATGGCGATCGTCGTCACCGTGCTTGGACTGAACCTGCTCGGCGACGGCATTGCCGACATCCTCGACCCCAAATCGCGGCGGCAGCGATGAGCCTGCTCGAAATCGAGAAATTGTCGCTGACGATCGGCGACACGCCGATCCTGAGGGATGTCGAGCTCTCCGTCGCGCCCGGCGAGGTGATGGGACTGGTCGGCGAATCCGGCTCGGGCAAATCGATCACGGCATTGACGGTGATGCGGCTTCTGCCCTGGGCGGCGCGCGCCAGCGGGCGCGTCGTCTTCGACGGCATCGACATCCTCGCGGCCAGCGAAGACCAGATGTGCGCGCTGCGCGGCGATGATATCGGCATGGTTTTCCAGGAACCGATGACGGCGCTGAACCCGGTCAAGACCATTGGCGAGCAGGTCGCCGAAGGCATCCGCTGGCACACCAGGGTAAGCCGCGCCGACGCCGAGGACCGCGCTCGAAAAATGCTCGACCGGGTCGGCTTGCCCGCAGCGCAATTCCCGCTGTCGCGCTATCCGCACGAGCTTTCCGGCGGCCAGCGCCAGCGCGTCGTCATCGCCATCGCCTGCGCGCTGAAACCAAAACTGCTGATCGCCGACGAGCCGACGACGGCGCTCGACGTCGTGCTGCAGGCGCAAATCCTCGACCTGTTGCGCGACCTGGTTTCAGAAAACCGCATGGGTCTGCTGTTGATCTCGCATGACCTCGCGGTGGTGACCGAAATGGCGGAGCGCATCACCATCCTGCGCCACGGCGAAGTGATGGAGGCCGGCGACACGGCGCGCACCTTGTCCGAGCAGCTTCATCCCTACACAAGACAACTTGCGCAGGCCTCGATGCATGTGCCGGCGCGTGCCAGGACAAACGAGGTCGGCCAAGACAATCCCATGCTCCAGGCCAAACCTCTTCTTCAGGTAGAAAGCGTGACGCGGGACTATCCGGGACGGCGCAAATCGCTGCTGAAGCGCGCGGTTCCGACCCGCGCCGTCGACGATGTCTCGTTCTCGATCGATCCTGGGCAGTCTGTGGCGCTGGTCGGGCGTTCCGGTTGCGGCAAGTCCACGCTTGCCCGCATGGTCCTGGCGCTGGACGGGCCGACATCGGGAACGATCCGGTTTCGCGGCGAAGTCATCACCGACAAGAGCGAGGCGGAGCTCAAGCCGGCGCGCCGCGACATGCAGGTGGTGTTCCAGGACCCATACGGCTCCTTCGATCCGCGCCAGAAGGTGGAAAAACTGGTCGCCGAGCCACTGCATGTCCTGGAGAAAAGGCCGACGAATGCAGAGCGGCGCGAGATGGTGGCAAAGGCCTTGCACGAGGTCGGCCTTGGTCCACGCGACATGGACAAATATCCGCACGAATTTTCAGGCGGCCAGCGCCAGCGCCTGTCGATCGCCCGCGCCATCATCACCCGCCCCAAGCTGGTCGTCGCCGACGAGCCGGTCTCGGCGCTCGACGTCTCGATCCGCGCCCAGATTCTCGATCTGTTCGCCGAGCTCAACCAGAAGCTCGGCGTTGCCTATCTGTTCATCACCCACGATCTGACCGTTGCCCGCGCCATTACCGACCAGGTGATGATCATGCATGCCGGCAAGATCGTCGAGCGCGGCAGGACGAGCGCAGTTCTCGACCATCCGCAGTCCGAAGCCGCCAAGGCGCTGGTCGCTGCGGCCCCGGACCTGCACCGCGCGATTGCCCGGCGATTACAGGAACAGGGGTAAACAGCCGACCGTCGGGAGAGGCTTACTCTTCGGCCTTCACCACATCGGCCGGGCTGATGTCGAGCAAGTCGAGGGTGCGGCGCAAGAGCTGCATCTCTGTCCCGGCAAGTTGCGAATCGGCCTTGGCGATCTCGGCCATATGGCGGGCAAGCAGGCTGCGCCTCTCGATGTCGAGGTCACGGAACTGCGCGATGGCTTGCGAGCCGTTGGTCTCGTAGCCGAACTCGTTGAGATATTCGATGACGCTGTCGATGCTGGCTTCCGGAATGCCGAAGGCTTCCCGGCAGATGCGCCTGAAGGCGGCCATTTCACTCTCGTTGACCGTGCCGTCGGCCAAAATCATGCGAAACAGCATCAGCAGTTCCGCCGACAGCACCGGATCGTCCGCGACCTTGCGCACGCCGGGGTCGCCGTCGAAGATCGAGCGTATCTGCTCCAGCAATGCGAATGCCATCAGCGACCCCTTTCCGATTCGTTGCAAATAGGTAGCGCGGAATCGGGCTTGCGCAAATGGTCGGCTGCTCTTCCCTTCTCCCCTTGTGGGAGAAGGTGGATCGGCGCGTAGCGCCGAGACGGATGAGGGGTGCTGGCCGGAGCGCTGTCGGTGCCAAGCTGGAACACCCCTCATCCGACCGAGCTTCGCTCGGCCACCTTCTCCCACAAGGGGAGAAGGGAGAAGGCGCCCGCAGCAACGCGCCGCATCCTCCGGGCCACCCCCATCAAGCTACCGGCTGACCGGGCGAACCCACTGCGCACGCTTATTGGTGTGTGAACGGGGCGCCTGATAGGATGCGGTTATACGAATCATGTCGGGAGGAGCCACACATGAATCTCAGTGCGCCTACGCAGCTTATTTTCATCATATCCCTTGTTATCGCCATCATCGGTCTTCTCGCCGCTCTCGGCGTTTTTGCGTTCATTCCCCTGGCCGCGGTGTGGATCGTCCTCATCGCTTATGTCGTGCTTGCCGGCGGCTGCCTGGTTCGCGGCGCTTAAGCCCTCAGATCTCTCAGGCAACTCGGAGCGCCCGGCCACAAGCCGGGCACTTTTGATTCTGAGGGTTGGTCTGCTACCATCCGCGGGCGGAGGAAAGCTCATGTCTGCCCAGAGCGAAGACGGCAGCAACCAGCACAGTCCTGGCCTCGACCGGTTCGAGATGGTTCAGCGTGCGCCTGGCCCTTGGCTCCAGGGTTCAGTCACTGACATCTGCGGCTACCGCGAAACCATGCCCGGCCGTTTCCGCAACGTCGAATACGCATCGCTGACCGTGCCGCTGGTCATCAGCTTTGCCGAACCCTTCGCCATCGGGCTCGGCAAGGAGCCGGGCGACAATGACCGCTTCGCCAGTTTCGCCGCCGGCCTCTATGCCGGTCCGGTGGTGATCGAATCCCGCGGCGGCGCCTGCTGCATCCAGGTCAATTTCACCCCGCTCGGCGCCCGACGCTTCTTCGGCCTTGCGATGAGCGAACTGACCGACCGCATGGTCGGCCTCGACGATGTGCTCGGGATCGAAGGCATCGCGCTGCGCGAAAGACTTGGCAATGCGCACGGCTGGAGCGCACGTTTTGCCATCGTCGAGACGTTCGTCGCCGCGCGGCTGACTGACGCCCGCGAAATGCAGGCCGAAATCGCCTGGGCCTATGACCGGATCATCGTCTCGGGTGGCCGCATTCGCGTCGCATCGCTCGCCGACAGGCTGGGCTGGAGCCGCAAGCATCTCGCCGGAAAATTCTCCAACGCGATCGGCGTCGGCCCCAAGACGCTGTCGCGCATCGTCCGCTTCAACCGGGCGCTCGGCCTGTCAAGGCAGGGCAAATCCGGGCAGGGCAAATCCGATTGGGCTGATATCGCCGCCGATTGCGGCTATGCCGACCAGGCGCATCTGGTGCGCGAATTCCGCGACCTTGCCGGCGAAACGCCGACGGCGCTGGCCGCCCAGGCATAGGGCGCAGGTAACATTTCTTCAAGACGTGGGAAAAGCCTTCGCCCAGACTGGATTATCGTCCAATCCAATTGAAGGAGATCGCCATGACCATGTCAGTCGAACCGCCCAGGCTCTATCCGACCTTGCGCTACCGCAATGCCGCGAAAATGATCGACTGGCTGGGTGAAGCCTTCGGCTTTGCCGTTCATGCCCGCTACGGCGAAGGCGACATCGTCCAACACGCCGAACTGACTTTCGGCTCTTCGATGATCATGCTGGGCACCGCACGCGACGACAAGTTTGGCCAGATGGTCGGTGCGCCTGGCCCGGGTGGCGGCAGATCGATCTATGTTGCCGTCGACGATGCCGATGCCGCTTATGCCAGAGCAAAAAAGGCCGGCGCCGAAATACTGGAAGAGCTCACCGACCGCGACTATGGCAGCCGCGAGTTCATCTGCCGCGATCCGGAAGGCAATGTCTGGTCGTTCGGCACCTATTGGCCAAAGGCCGGTGAGCCCGCCAGCTAACGCGCCAGACCAAAGATGGCGTCGCAGTCGAGGTGGGTTTCCAGTTCGGCTGCGACCTCGTCCAATGCCCGTTCGACCTCGGCGCGATAATCGATGCCGCCGCCTTTGACGCCGAGATTTTCCAGGAATTTCGCCCGAAAAGCGTCGGCGGAAAACAGCCCGTGCAGATAGGTCCCCGACACCTTGCCGTCGGCGGAGACGGCGCCGTCATCGGCGCCGTTGATGACGGCGGACGGCCGCAGCGTGTCGGGACCGGTGGTGCGGCCGAGATGGATCTCGTAGCCCTCGAGCGGCAGGTCGAACTGGACCGAGCGCGCGCTGACATTGCGCACCGTCTTTTCCGGTTGCATCACCGTTTCGACGTCGAGCAGGCCGAGCCCCTCGGTCTCGGTGGCGCTGCCCTCGATGCCGTCGGGATCGCGCACGACTCGGCCGAGCATCTGGAAGCCGCCGCAGATGCCGACGACGTGGCCGCCGCGCTTGCGGTGGGCGACAAGGTCGCGGTCCCAGCCATTCTCGCGGAATCTTAGCAGATCGCCGATCGTCGACTTCGAGCCGGGAATGATCACCAGCCCAGCGTCGTCCGGCAAATGCTGGCCGTGCGGCACGAAGACGACCTCGACCTGCGGCTCGGCCTTGAGCGGGTCGAGGTCGTCGAAATTGGCGATGCGCGAAAGCATCGGCACGGCCACCTTCAGCGCGCGCTTCTCGCCGGACGCCAGGCGTTCGAGCACAACCGAATCTTCCGAGGGCAGCCGCGCCGCCGCCTTCAGCCACGGCACCACGCCAAAACAGCGCCAGCCGGTGAAGCTCTCGATCGCCTTGATGCCGTCATCGAACAGCGAGACATCGCCGCGGAACTTGTTGATGAGATAGCCGACGATCATGCGCCGGTCCTCTTCCGGCAGGATCAGATGGGTGCCGGCGACCGAGGCGATGACGCCGCCGCGATCGATGTCGCCGACCAGGATCACCGGCACGTTGGCGCGCGTCGCAAAGCCCATATTGGCAATGTCGCGGCTCCTGAGATTGATCTCGGCCGGCGAGCCGGCGCCTTCGACGATGACGAGGTCGGCATCCTCGCCGACCTTGGCCCAGGAGTCGAGCACGGCATCCATCAGCCGGGCTTTCAGCGCCTGGTAGTCGCGTGCCCGCGCCTCGCCGAACACCTTGCCCTGCACCACCACTTGGGCGCCGATATCGGTCTGCGGCTTGAGCAGCACCGGGTTCATATGGACGGTGGGCGCAACGCCGCAGGCGATCGCCTGCAGCCATTGGGCGCGGCCGATCTCGCCGCCGCGTCTGTCGCCCGGTATATTGGCGACGGCGGCGTTGTTCGACATGTTCTGCGGCTTGAACGGCCGCACCTTCAGCCCGCGCTTTTTCGCCGCGCGGCAGAGGCCCGCGACCAGCACCGTCTTGCCGACATCGGAGCCTGTGCCCTGCAGCATGATCGTCTTGGCCGCCATTAATTCCTGCCCTGTGAAACGCTGCCGGTGATCGTGGATTTCGCGGCCAGTGGTCCGCCGCGCCAGATGTAGAGCGCCAGCAGAGGCTCCTTGCCGGTGCGCATGGCATGGCTGACATCAGAGGCATGGTGGATCACCTCACCCGCCTCTCGCTTGCGAAAGTCGTCTTCGTCCATGCGCCATTCGGTGCCGCCGGTCAGTGGAATGTAGATCTCCTCGGCGACATGATGGTGGTCGGGATAGACGATTTCAGGTCCGAGGATCAGCAAGCCGGCCGCGACCTCGTCGTTGACGAAATGGCCGCGTGTGCCGAAGACCTCCAGCCAGCCGTACTTGTCGATGAATGTCTTGCCGAGATCCGCCTCGCTGTAGGTCTGCCCCCAGCGCAGCTCGCCGCGACGCTCCGCAAGCAGCCGCGCCAACGGCTGGGCGTTGGCCGGAGCGAGCTCGACGATGCGGTCGAGCTGGCGCAGGCAGGCAAGCGGACGCGGCTCGAGCGGACGCGCCGGCATGGCCCAGCCGATCCGGGCCACCGCATCGCGCACCAGCGCATCATCGAATGTTTCGAGCGTGGCGTGGAACCGTTCAAGCAGCTCATCGAAATTTGTCGTCATGCCTTGCCCCAGACACGCATTATCACACAGCCGCCCCCCAGATCGTTGGATGGAGCTAGTCGGCTTGCGCGGCGGCATCATTGGTCTAGATTGGACCGCGCGCAAAGCCAAAAACGACAGGCCAGCCGGCCGAAGACATCACGGAGCACGCCATGGACGCCGCTGTCGATGCGGGCACCAGCCAGTTCGAACTCAACGACGACCAGCGCGCCATCCAGCAAATGGCCGAGGCCTTCGCTGCCGATCGCGTTGCGCCGAACGCGCTCGACTGGGACCGCAACAAGCATTTTCCGGCGGACGTGATCCGCGAGACTGGCCCGCTCGGGCTTGGCGGCATCTATGTCAGTGACGATGTCGGCGGCGGCTCAGCGCTCGGCCGGCTCGACGCGGTGCTGATCTTCGAGGCGCTTTCGCGCGCCGATCCGGCCTTCTCCTCCTTCATCTCGATCCACAATATGGTGGCTTCGATGATCGACCGCTTCGGCAGCGACGAGCAGCGCCAGCACTTCCTGCCGAAGCTGACCTCGATGGAATGGCTGGCGAGCTATTGCCTGACCGAGCCGGGTTCGGGATCGGATGCTGCGGCGCTGAAGACGCGTGCGGTAAGGAGCGGCGGCGACTATGTGCTGAACGGCGTCAAGCAGTTCATTTCGGGCGCCGGCGACAGCGACCTTTACATCGTCATGGCGCGCACCGGCGCCGACGGTCCGAAGGGCATTTCGACCTTCGTCGTGCCGAAAGATGCGCCCGGCCTGTCTTTCGGCGCCAACGAGCACAAGATGGGCTGGCACATGCAGTCGACCCGCCAGGTCGTCTTCGAGGACTGCAAGGTGCCGGTTGAAAACCTGCTCTCGGACGAAGGTGCCGGCTTCGGCATCGCCATGGCCGGGCTCGACGGCGGCCGGCTCAACATCGCCGCCTGTTCGCTGGGCGGGGCGCAATCGGCGCTCGACAAGGCGCTGTCCTACACCGCCGAACGCAGGGCCTTCGGGTCGAAGATCAACCAGTTCCAGGCGCTGCAGTTCAAGCTGGCCGACATGGAGACCGAACTGCAGGCTGCACGGATATTCCTCTACGCCGCTGCCTCGAAGCTCGACCGCAAGGCCCCGGACGCCTCGAAATGGTCGGCGATGGCGAAGCGCTTCGTCACCGACATCGGCTTCAACGTTGCCAACGACGCGCTGCAACTGCATGGCGGCTATGGCTATCTGCACGATTACGGCATCGAGAAGCTGGTGCGGGATTTGCGCGTTCACCAGATTCTCGAAGGCACCAACGAGATCATGCGCGTCATCATCGCACGCGCGCTGATCGGGCGGGAAGGCAGTAGGCAGTAGGCAGTAGGCAATAGGCAATAGGCAATAGGCAATAGGCAGCAAGATGACCGGCAAGATCAATTCATACAAGGATCTTATCGTATGGCAGCAGGCGATGGATCTGGCCGTCACCACCTACGCCTTGACCAAGGCATGGCCAAAAGAGGAATTGTATGGGTTGACCAGCCAAATCCGCCGCTCGGCAACGTCAGTCCCTGCAAACATCGCGGAAGGTTATGGCCGAGACAACAGAGGCTCTTATCAGCAATTCCTCCGGATAGCCCAAGGGTCGCTGAAGGAATTCGAGACGCACCTGCAGATCGCTGAACGCATTGGCCTAGCTACGCAAGATCAAGCTTGTCAGATACTGTTAGCGACCGAGGGCATCGGAAAAAGCTGCGCCAACTTATCAGCAGACTCGCGCCCGAATAGGCCGCCTACTGCCTACTGCCTACTGCCTACTGCCTACTGCCTACTGCCTACTGCCTACTGCCTTACCCAAACCACGGAGTGCCATCATGACCACCATCGCCTTCATCGGCCTCGGCAATATGGGCAATCCGATGGCAGCCAATCTCGTCAAGGCTGGATATGCCGTTCACGGATTCGACCTGATCCCGGAAAATCTCGCCAACGCCAAGGAGCATGGGGTCGTCGTCATGGCCAATGCCGTTGCCGCGGTGAAGGAGGCCGACGTGGTCATCACCATGCTGCCGGCCGGCAAACACGTTCTGTCGGTCTATGAAGACATCGTGCCAAAGGCGAAAAAAGGCGCGCTGTTCATCGATTCCTCGACCATCGACGTCGAATCGGCACGAAAAGCCCACGCAATTGCCGCCAGACACAAGCTGCTGTCGATCGACGCGCCGGTTTCCGGCGGCACCGGCGGCGCCACCGCCGGCACGCTGACCTTCATGGCCGGCGGCGCGAAGGAAGCTTTTGCCAAGGCCGAACCAATCCTCAAGCCGATGGCCGGCCGTATCGTCCATTGTGGTGATGACGGCGCCGGACAGGCGGCAAAGATCTGCAACAACATGATCTTGGGCATTTCGATGATCGGCGTCGCCGAAGCCTTCGTTCTGGCGGAAAAGCTCGGCCTGTCGCACCAGGCGCTGTTCGACGTCGCCTCGAACTCGTCGGGCCAGTGCTGGTCGCTGACCACCTACTGCCCGGTCCCTGGTCCGGTGCCGACATCGCCGGCCAACAATGGCTACAGGCCGGGGTTTGCCGCGGCACTGATGCTGAAAGACCTGAAACTGTCGCAGGAAGCCGCGCAAGGCTCCGGTGCGGTGACGCCGCTCGGCGCCGAGGCCGCCCAGCTTTATGCGCTGTTCAACGCCCAGGGGCATGCCGCTGCCGACTTCTCCGGCATCATAAATTTCCTGCGCGGCACCCCGGCGTAATGCATGTCGCCCAAAAGCTTGGGCTAACCCCCAAGGGTGCGCAAAGCGTGCGCAGCAGACGCGACGCGCTTTCAGCCTCGAACTCGACCGACTTTCGGTTTCCGGCAAGAAACGCGGAAATTTAGATTTGCTTAAACTATCGATAACCACCCGGTAACGATGTCCCTGTAGAACGGAGTGCGAGGCGGCCTATCGCAACCGCCCGGCGCTCCGGATCAGGTCTCGCGTACCGGAGCCCCGTAAGTTTCGCCAAGTGTTCAGTCAGCGAAGCGCCATGCGTATCTGGCAAAGCCGCGTTCCCGATGGAGCGCGGTTTTTGCATTCACGCAATGCGGTTCAATCCAACATGGCCGGGCAGCAGATCAAGGAAGAGGCCAAAAAAACGAAGCCGACCGCATCCGCGCTGACGTGGAGATCAAGCGGCTTGAGCGGACATCATTGAAACCTTCTGATTTCCAAGCCGTTATCGCCGGTATGTCCGGGGCTAAATCCAAGCCGAAATCGGTCTCCAAATCACGCGATGCCGAGAAGTCGCGCCAGGAGAAGCAATCGACCGTCGAAGCCGCGCCTGAGACCGTCGGCGCGGCCCCGCCGCCGCTGGAGTTCGTCGAACCCGATCCGGAGCTGACCCCTGAGGAGGCCGAGCAGGCGCGCAAGAGATACTTGCTGAGGCGTTTCTGGATCAGCGCGCGCGGTTACTGGGGCCGCGGAGGCGATAGGCGGGCTTGGCCGTACACGATCGGGTTATTGCTCCTGATCGTCATCAATGTCGGCTTCCAGTATGGGATCAATGTCTGGAATCGCGCAATTTTCGATGCCCTTGAGCAACGCAATGCGCGCACCGTCTATGTCCTGAGCGCCGTTTTCGTGCCGCTCGTGCTCGGCAGCGGAAGCCTTGTCGTTGCACAGGTCTTCCTTCGCATGACGATGCAGCGCCACTGGCGTTCCTGGCTCACCAACGCGGTCATCGCGCGGTGGCTTGCAAGCGGCCGCTACTTTCAGTTGAACCTCGTCGGCGGCGACCACCAGAACCCTGAAGCACGCATTACGGAGGATTTGCGGATTGCCACCGAATCCCCGGTCGACTTCATCGCCGGTGTCATCAACGCGTTTCTGTCGGCCTCGACCTTCATCGTGGTGCTCTGGACGATCGGCGGGGCCCTGACGCTGACGATCGCAGGTTCGACGGTGACCATTCCCGGCTTTCTCGTCATCACCGCGGTGCTCTATGCCGCGATCACATCCACCTCGATGGCGGTCATTGGCCGCCATTTCGTCCACCTCTCCGAGGAAAAAAATCAGGCGGAAGCCGAATTCCGCTACACGCTGACGCGCGTGCGGGAAAACGGCGAGAGTATCGCATTGCTCGGCGGCGAGGAGGAAGAGCGTAGCGGCATCGACAAGACGTTCGCCTATGTGCTCAGGCAGTGGGCGCTCCTTACAGGTCAGCACATGCGCACAGCGCTGGTATCGCAGGGGGCGAGTCTGTTTGCGCCTGTCGTGCCGGTTTTGCTTTGCGCTCCAAAGTTTCTCGAAGGCGGCATGACACTTGGACAGGTCATGCAGGCTGCCTCTGCCTTTGCCATCGTGCAGGGCGCGTTCGGATGGCTGGTCGACAACTACCCCCGTCTCGCCAATTGGAACGCCTGTGCACGGCGCATCGCCTCGCTGATGATGTCGCTCGACGGGCTCGAGCGCGCGGAACAGAGCAACACGCTCGGACGCATAAAGCGCGGCGAAGCTGCAGGCGATGCGATGCTCAGCCTGAACAATCTCTCCGTGTCACTCGACGACGGCACCGCCGTGGTCAAGGAAACCAAGGTCGTGATCGAATCAGGCGAGCGGGTGCTCGTCGCCGGCGAATCCGGCTCAGGCAAGAGTACGCTGGTGCGGGCCGTCGCAGGTCTGTGGCCGTGGGGCGGCGGCAGCGTCAACATCCACGCCGACAGACGGCTGTTCATGTTGCCGCAACGGCCTTATGTCCCCACCGGGACGCTTCGCCGCGCAGTCGCCTATCCAGGCGCCGCCGATCGCTGGACGCTGGACGAGATCAAAGCTGCCCTCGACAAAGTCGGGCTCGATTATCTGAACGACAAGATCGAGGACGACGCGCCATGGGACCAGACCCTCTCGGGTGGCGAAAAGCAGCGGCTCGCCTTCGCGCGTCTTCTGCTGCACAGCCCCGATATCATCGTGCTGGATGAAGCAACGTCAGCACTCGATGAAAAGAGCCAGGACAAGATGATGGAGATGATCGTTCACGAATTGCCGAAGGTCACCATCATAAGCGTGGCGCATCGCGCCGAGCTGGAAGCCTTTCATAGCCGCAAGATCACCTTGGAGCGGCGCGAGGGCGGCGCAAAGCTTGTCAGCGATATCGATCTTGTGCAGCGCAAGAGAAGACGGAACTTGCTTGAGCGGTTTATGCGGCGCCGGCGCGCCGCACCGAAGCGCAGCACGACCTCGAGCAAAGCGGCGCTGCCCGAGACAAAAAAGTGAAATCCGCCGATCGGGCCTTGGTGAGCGGTTCCTCCGGCTGGCAGAATCCGGCATTCAAACGCCGGGCGTCCGGTTGCAGGACGCCCGGCGATCGTTTTATCTCACAGCTTGCGCAAATCCGCCTGCGCCAGATCAAGCGCCTTGGCGATGCGGCCGCAGGCCATGTCGATCGTCTCGCGCGTCCAGATCAGCGGCGGCGACAGGATCATCGTATCGCCGGTGGCGCGCAGCATCATGCCCTGGGCAACTGCGTGGTCGCGAACGGTCACGGCCGCGCTCCCGGCCGGCAGGAAGCGCGCCTTGGTCGCCTTGTCGCTGACGATCTCGATCGCCCCCATCAGGCCGATCGAGCGCACCTCGCCGACCAGATCGTGACCGCCGACGTGCTCCTGCAGCGCCTTGGCGAAATAGGGTCCGGTGTCGTTCTTGACCCGATCGACCAAACCCTCCCGCTCGATGATCTCGAGGTTCTTCAGCGCCACGGCGCAGGCCACGGGGTGGCCGGCATAGGTATAGCCGTGATTGAACTCGCCGCCCTTCTCGACCAGCGTCGCGGCGATGCGGTCACCGACCAGCAGCGCCGACAGCGGCTGATAACCGGATGTCAGCGCCTTGGCGGTGGTGATGGTATCGGGCTCGATGTCGAAGGTCTGAGCTGCGAACCACTCGCCGGTGCGGCCATAGCCGGTGATGACCTCGTCGAGCATCAGCAGTATATCGTATTTGCGGCAGATGCGCTGCACTTCCGGCCAATAGCTCATCGGCGGTATCTTCACGCCGCCTGCTCCCATCACCGGCTCGCCGATGAAGGCGGCGACCTTGTCGGCGCCGGCTTCGAGGATGGCATCCTCGACGGCCTTGGCCGCGCGCAGGCCGAAATCATGGTCGCTTTCACCGGGCAGAGCCAGCTCATAGGCATAAGGCATCATCACATGGACGATGTTGGGAACCGCGCCGTTGAGCTGCTTGTGCATCGGCTCCATGCCGCCCAGCGACGTGCCGGCGATGGTCGAGCCGTGATAGGCGCTCTTGCGCGAGATGATGCGGTTCTTCTCCGGCTTGCCTTCCAATGCCCAATAGTGGCGCACGAGGCGCAGCGCCGTGTCGTTGGCCTCCGAACCGGACGAGCCGAAGAACACCTGGTTGACATGCTTCGGCGCCAGTTCCGCCAGCTTTTTGGCCAGCAGCACCGGTGTCGGGGTCGAGCATTTGAAGAAGGAATTGTAGTAGGGCAGTTCCTTCATCTGGGCGTAAGCGGCGTCGGCCAGCTCATCGCGCCCGTAACCGATGTTGACGCACCACAGCCCGGCCATGCCGTCGAGGATTTCCGTGCCTTCGGAATCGTAGATGAACGGCCCGTTGGCGTGGGTGATGATGCGTGAGCCGGCCTCGCGCATCTCCTTGTGGTCGGTGAACGGATGAAGGTGATGCGCAGCATCGATCTGCTGAAGCTGCTTCAGCGAATAATTCTGATAGCTCATGTCTGATCTTTCCTCTTGAACCAATCCGGCAATTGCAGACAATCCGGCAATTGCAGCGGGGGCGGATTCGTCAGAGGAAGGCGGGCGGCGAATAGCCGATGCGGGCGCAAAGCCGCAAAAGCTCGGCGCGAAGCGTGCGCGGCGACGGCGTCACCGCCACCCCAAACGCGCATGATGCCTTCATCCAAGCCATGCAGCATCTTAGGCGGTCTGATGCGATCAGTTCAAGCCGTTCCGTCAAGCCGTTCCGGTCAGCGCCCGTTGCAGGAAGACATACTTCATCGCCGCCTGTGCCGCTTGCGGCCGGCGATCGCCGCGCCCGCCATGGCCGCCCTCGGTCTCCTCGAAAAACAGCGTCTTCGCGTGGCCGGCAGCCTGCAGCCGTGCCGCCATCTTCCGCGCATGGCCGGGATGGACGCGGTCGTCGGCCGTCGATGTCGTCAGCAGCACCGGCGGATAGGCGGCATCGGGCTCGACATGCTGATAAGGCGAGTAAGCCGCCAGCGACGCGGCCTCTTCCGGCTTCGCCGGATCGCCATACTCGGCCATCCAGGATGCGCCGGGCGGCAGCTCGGTGTAGCGCAGCATGTCGAGCAGCGGCACGTCGATGATCACCGCACCGAAAAGCTCGGGATGCTGGGTCAGCGAAACGCCGGTTAGCAAGCCGCCATTCGAGCCGCCCTGGATGCCGAGCGTCGCCGGCGTGGCGATGCCGCGTTTCACCAGGTCTTGCGCGACCGCGGCGAAATCGTCGAAGGCGTTCTGGCGATTGGCCTTGAGCGCGGCCTGATGCCAGTTCGGACCGAACTCGCCGCCGCCGCGGATATTGGCCTGCACATAGGCATTGCCCTTTTCCAGCCACAGCCGGCCGCGCACGCCGGCATAGCCGGGCAGCAGCGGCACTTCGAAGCCGCCATAGCCGTAAAGCAGCGTCGGCACCGGCCCGTCCTGGTCGCGCCGCCTGACGACGAAATAAGGGATTTTGGTGCCGTCCTTCGAGCGTGCCTTGAACTGTTCCGAGACCAGCGACGATGCATCGAAACGCGCCGGCTGCGATTTCACCGTTGTCAGCATCGCTGCATTGTCGTCCGACCAGATGATCGAACTCGGCGTCAGGAAATCGGTGAAGGAGAAGGACACGCTGGAGCCGAAACGCTCGGCGTGGCTGATGCCGACACTGCCGTTTTCGGGCAGCGCCACCGGCTGCAGCGACCAGCCGCTGCCGCTGCGATCGCAGGCGACGACCTTGCCGCGCACATTGTCCATCAGATTGATGAACAACCGGTCCCGCGTGCGGGCAATGCCGGCAATCGAGACACGATCCGCCGGCTCGAGCACGGTTTCGACAGGTCCGAGCGCTTTGGTTTCGATCCAGCGCGCGAAGTCCAGTGAATAGAGGCCATCAGGCTTGCACAGCGTGCCGTCCGGCGCCGTCCACGGGCTGCGCACCCCAAAGACGAACTGATCCCTGAACAGCACCGCGTCGGTCACGTCGTCCGGCAACGGGATGCGCCTGTTTTCGCCGGAAGGCAGACGCAGAAAACTGTGCGAGGCAAAGAAATCGAGCGTCCGGGTCAGCAACAGATGCCGCTTGTCACCGTCGAATTCGAGGGAACCGCCGGCGGCGAGATCCTGCTTCTGCGCCTCGAAAATCGGCGTCGCATCCTCCAGCCTGGTGCCGCGCTGCCAAAGCTTGACCACGCGCGGATAACCGGACTGGGTTTTTTCGTCCTCTTCGAAGGCAGCCGAGACGATGACCGTGTCCTCATCCAGCCAGTTGAAGCCCGACTTCGAGGCAGGAGCACGAAAGCCGCCCTCGACAAAGGACTTGCTGTCGATGTCGAATTCGCGCATTTCGCTGGCGTCGCCGCCATCCGGCGACAGGCTGAGCAGGCAGCGGCTGAAATCGGGGTAAAGCCGGCTGGCGCCGCTGAACACCCATTTCACACCCTCCTTGGCTGACAGACTGTCGAAGTCGATGATCGTCTCCCATTCCGGCTTCTCGGTCTTGTAGGAAGCGACCGGAGTGCGCCGCCAGAGGCCGAGCACGTTGGTCTTGTCCTGCCAGAAATTATAGACGTGGCCGTTGAGCGCAGACCCGACGGCAATGTTGTCTTCGGCCGTCATCAGGTCCAGTGCGGTTTGGAAGCAGGTCTGGTAGGATGGATCGCCCTGCAACTCGGCGACCGTGATCTCGTTCTGACGGTGAACCCAGTCGAGCGTTTCCTTGCCCGTTCTGTCCTCCAGCCAGAGAAAGGGATCCTCAGTCGCCGAATTGGGACGCGTCTTTGTGTTCGAACTGGTCATGTGGTCTCCGATAAATTCGTCAAGGCTCGGCAACGTCGTCTTGCCACTATCGGTATTCAACTTGGAACGCAAAAGGAGCCATTGCGCTGTTGGCCTCCTAAGGTGGGGCCGCCTGCCGCCCGCAGGCCACGAGGGAATCCATGCAACATCTGTACATTGCCAAAGAGAAGTTCGGTCCTTTCAGCGGCACTGCATGGACCATGTACATAAACTGGTCCGGCCTCACCCAATTAAGCGAGGTCGTCTCACTCGATGGAATGCTCGGGCCGGTCGCGCTGGGACAGGTAAAGGACAGCTACTGGCCCTATATTGTTAACGAGGATTACATGCTCGATTTCTTTGTGAACCTGGACTTCCTCCTTTCGGAGTTGGCCGATCCGGGCGATTTGAATGTCCTCAATGTGATACGAAGACCGTCGGTTGACGTGCGTTCACTCGACTGGAGCGGATTTACCTTCCTGGGCTACGACTTGTTGGATCAAGACGTCTCCATAAGCGCGCTGACCAACTGCGGAGGATTTCCTGACGTGTTTGCGAACACGGAACTGTCCGATGTTGGATTGATACCCGACTTTGATCGTGCCGTTGAAATTCGAGACCTTCTACGCAGGATGCATCCCTCTGAACACCATGCCGAATGTGATTTATGGGCGATTTCCAGATGGCAAGGAAATGAAGGCACCCCGCAATTGTATTAATGCATGTCGCGCAAAAGTGTGCAGCGGTTTTGCGATAACGACATGCAAAAACAACAACCTAAAGCGCGTCGCATCAGACGCGACGCGCTTTAGACCGCTCGCCCCCGCAATACGGTTGTGACCGCCAACGCCAGACAAATGGCGCCAAGCGTGATCGGCAGGCCGTCCGCACCGAGAATATCCATGGCGCCGCCCGCCAGCGGCGGCACGGCGATGCCGCCGACGCCCCACATTAGCGAGAAGGCGGCGTTGCCGGCGACCAGTGCCGAGCCGGTGAACCGCTCGCCGAGCTCGATGATCGACATCGTGTAGATGCCGTAGGAAACCGCGCCCCAGACGAACACGCACGGCCAGATCAGCGGCGTCTCGATGAGAACCGGCAACAGCACACACCCGAGCACCGTTAGCGTTACACAGATAAATCGCACCAGACGCGCCGTCAGCCGTTCCGCCAGCAGGCCGAGCGGCACCTGCATGGCGATGTTGCCGGCGATCATGACAGACAGCAGCGCCGACATGCGCGCCTCCGCGATGCCATAATGCGCTCCGTAGACTGGCAGCAGTGCCAGCACCCCCTGTTCGAAACCGGCGGCCACCACCACCGCCGACAGCAGCAGCCATGCCATCGGCATGAACCCCATCACCGAAACCTGGTGCCCGGCTTCATCGACCTTTGGCAGCCGTCCCAGCACCAGCGCCAGGCAGGCGCCGCAAAAGACGAATGCGGCGATGCCGACGAGAAACGGCGGCCATCCTTCGGTGCCGACCGCAAGCAGGCACAGCGGGCCGGCCGCGAAACCTGCCGAAATGACTGTAGAATAGATGCCCATCACGCGACCGCGGCGCGCCGGAGGCGCCAGCGCGATCACCCAGATCTCGCTCAGCACATAGAGCGGATTGGTCACCACGCCGATCAGGAAGCGCAGTGGAAACCAGAGATAGACATTTTGCGTCCAGCCGATCAGCGCCAGCATGATGGCGGAAAGGGCCGCGCAGGTCAGCGCCGTGCGCCCTGCCCCGAACCGGCGCGCCAGCGCCGGGATAAGCGGCGACGAGACGATAAAGCCGACCGGCGTCATTGCCGCCGACAGGCCGATCATGGCCGGCGAGACGCCCTGGCGCTGCAGGATGAAGCTCAGCAGCGGGTAGCTCAGCCCTTGCGCGATGGCGAACACCGAAACGGTGGCGATCACGCCGGTGATCGCCGCCCACTGCATTGTCTGGTCGCTGTTCTGTTCCGCCCGGTCCATGATCCGCACCACGAAGCCTGCACGATTAGCGTTTCGGCGGCGTGCCGGGAAGCACCGGCGGCAGGAACCGCTTGCGCCAGCCAGAGCATGCCTTGTCAAGGACTCCGCGGCGCCATTCAGGCCACTACGGAAAATACCGGGCAATCGCCCCCTTCCTGCCCTCCGCGTAAGGCTTCAGCCACTTGTCGTCGATGGAGAGCCCGTCATTGTCCGACGGTCCTTCTCCAATCGTTCTGCGCCAGGCACGGAACTTGTAGTGGTCGAACACGTCGAGCATATGCACCGCAAAGGCCGCAGCGAACGTCTTGTCGCCTTCGACGATCACCATGTTCTCGTCGTTTTCATAGGACGCCTTGTAGCCAAGGTTGTGGCTGCCGGCGATGACGGTCGCATTGTCGGCCATCGGATCGATGATGACGATCTTGTCGTGCACGATCGCATGGCCGACGGTCAGCACTTCCGCCTGGAAATCCCGCGCAACGGAGGCCCCAGTCAGGTTGGCCGCCCTGACGATGGAGACGTTCGGCGCCTCCCAGACCTTCTCTGGAAAGACGAATGGCGACTTGCCGTCCTTGTTCGATTTGTTGGTGACTGGATCCCGGGTCGGAGCAATATAGTTGGGCATGGCGGTGTGATCGCTGATTGCGCCCTGCACGATCAGCTTTGGATTCGCCGTCGCCGCCGCGACCGCCTGATCGATGACCGAATTGTTGCCAAGCCGCGACGGATTGAACACGAGAAAGAGCACCGCCTCCTTCGCCGCCTTGATCCGTGCGAAAACATCTTCGAGATCGACAGGCCGCACCGAGATGTCCTTTTTGCTGCGGTCGGGATCGTTTGGCGAGAACCAGATGGTGGTCCCATCGACATGGTTCGGTGTGCGATTCTTCAGGCGAAACGGCCTGCCTTGCTTCTGCGCCACACGTCCGGCAGCGCTATCGCTCGCCGGCGGCGGGAACACGTCGGCCCTCATCCGTTCCCAATAGGTATCGAACACTTCGGCCATGGCAGGGTCGTCGCGGATGAAGGCGTTGTTGGACTGTCCGCAAATGCCCGTCGACGTCCAATTGGTGCTGCCGGTCATGACCGCTTGCGGATTGCCCTGGGCGTCGCGGTAGACGGCAAACTTGTTGTGGCCGATATGGTTGTTGTTGAACAGACGATCGGTCAGCACGACGCCGGCGTCGCGCAGCCGCTTTCTGAAGGGCGCGTTGCCCGCGTCCCACGCCTTGGTTTGTTCATCCCTGCCCGAATTCGAAAGAATGACGTCGACGACATCCTTGGCGTCGATGATCGCGTCGCACAACTCGTCATCGCCAAGCTCGTAGAGGGCAACCCTGACAGTGCCGCCCTCGGCCTTGGCCCGTTTCATCAGGCTGGTGAGCACATCCGGAACCTCGCCGTGAAGATAGGCGCGTATCTTGCTGCCGGGACGCTGAAGCTCGGCCCTGATCTTGTCGCGCTGCCCGACCTTGATGCCGGCATCTTCGAGGGCGCGCGACAGCCATTGCGTCGAGAGCACGCCGTTGGTGAAGGCGAGCCGCGCCTTGCCGAACATCGATCCCAGGAAGATGGTCGGGCTGACGGCGCCTTGTCCGAGATAGCCGAGCGGCCGAGCCGCTCCGGTATAGGCTTTCTCGGGCCGCACCGGCACCGGATCGAGGCCGGGCCGCATGTCGCCGACCGGACGCACCCGGTAGGCGACCAATTCGCCATCCGGCCTGATTTCGACGCTGTCGCGGCGCCGCCGCACCGTAAGATCGCGCCAGAATGTCTTCTGCACCGGCCAGACGCCGGTATCCTGCGGAATCCAGTCCTTGTTGCGTTGCCCCCGGAAAGGCACCCAGGACGCCAGACAGCGTTCCTCGCCGGTGCCGGGATAGATGCGGACGATCTCGAAGCCGAGACAGCCGTCGATCATTCCGTCAATATCCCAGGCAATGAAAGCGACTTCGTTGTTGGTCGCTGCACGCACGCTGACAACATCCGACACGGAAATAGTCTCCCTCAGGACGGTTTGTATTCAATGTACTTGCTCAATATGACGTGATCGCAACGTGACATGTTTCACAGTTCGGGCACAGATCTGGATTCGCCCTGGTGCGTCCGGCTGGCGAACGTCCATGTCGCTTCCCTCGTCCTAGTGGTCGCCGCCTCCGCAATGGCGGGACGGCGGTCGGTCCATTATGCCGCCGCACCATCGCAGCGTACGAGGACTATCATGACCGCCGCCCTTCATCCCGCCGAACCGGCATTGGCAAACGACCGCGCCCGTCGCGGCGGCCGCGCGGGCAAGCGCGCCGGCGCAGCGGCGGCATTCGAGCAGCCGCCTTTCCGTCAGCTGAAAATCCCGCTGACGCCGACCAGGCTGGTCTCCGACGACGAGCTGGAATCGATCCACCTCGCCTCGCTGCGCGTTCTCAGGGAAATCGGCGTCGACGTGCTGCACGACGAGGCAAGGCGCATCATGAAGGCGCATGGCGCAGATGTCCGCGAAGGCAGCGAGCGGGTGCGCTTCGACAGCGACATGATCCTCGAGCTGGTTTCGCACTGCCCGTCGGAATTCACCATCCATGCCCGCAATCCGGCGCACAATGTCCGCTTCGGCGGCGACAACCTGATCATCTCGATGATGGCGTCGGCGCCCAATTGTTCCGACATCGACCGCGGCCGTCGCCCCGGCAACCAGCAGGACTACCGCAACTTCCTCAAGCTTGCGCAGGCGCATAACATCTTGAACTGCACGGGCGGCTATCCGGTCGAGCCGATCGATATCCATCCGTCCGTCCGCCACCTCGAATGCATCCGCGATCTGAGCGTGCTCACCGACAAGGTGTTCCACATCTATTCGCTCGGCAAGGAGCGCAATGTCGACGGCATCGAGATCACCAGGATCGCGCGCGGCATCAGCGACGAACAGCTTCTCGAACAGCCGTCGGTGTTCACCATCATCAACACCAATTCGCCGCTCAAGCTCGACGTGCCGATGATGGAAGGCATCATCCAGATGTCGAGCAAGGGCCAGGTCGTCATCGTGACGCCGTTCACCCTGTCGGGCGCCATGGCGCCGGTGACCATCGCCGGTGCGCTGGTGCAGCAGAATGCCGAGGCACTGTCCGGCATTGCCTTCGCCCAGATGGTGCGCAAGGGCGCGCCCGTCGGCTATGGCGGCTTCACCTCCAACGTCGACATGAAGTCCGGCGCGCCGGCCTTCGGCACACCGGAATACATGAAGGCGCAATTGGTCGGCGGCCAGCTCGCTCGCCGCTACAACATCCCCTACCGCACCTCCAACACCTGCGCCGCCAACACGGTCGACGCACAGGCCGCCTATGAAAGCGTGTTCTCGCTGTGGGGCGCCATCCAGGGCGGCGGCAATCTGATGATGCATGCGGCCGGCTGGCTGGAAGGCGGCCTGCGCTGCTCCTACGAGAAGACCATCCTGGACATCGATCTGCTGCAGATGGTGGCGGAGTTCCTGACCCCGCTCGACCTCTCCGAGGAGGCCCTCGGCTTCGACGCCATCCAGTCCGTCGGTCCGGGCGGCCATTTCTTCGGCACCCAACATACCCAGGACCGCTACAAGACCGCATTCTATTCGCCTATCATCTCCGACTGGCGCAATTTCGAGACCTGGGCGGAAGCCGGATCGCCGACAGCTATCGAAAAAGCCAATCGGGTGTGGAAGGAGCGGCTGGCCTCCTATGAAGAGCCCTACATGGACCCGGCTATCCGCGAGGAGCTCGACGCCTTCGTCGACAAACGTCGGTCCGAAGGCGGCGCGCCGACTGATTTTTGATCATCTGCATTGATTTGATGAACAGGCGACTCCCACTCCGTCGAGCTCCGCTCGACACCTCTCCCCCGATCGACGGGGTAGAGGAAGGGCGTGAGATTATTCCAGCCAGCGCCCTTCCTCGCTTTGCTTTCACGCCCCGCCCACTCGATTCAATCTCTTCAAAAACGGAACTATCTTCATGAAATCTCATGCAAAAGCGGTTGTCATCGGTGGCGGCGTCGTCGGCTGCTCGGTGCTTTATCATCTGGCCAAGGCCGGCTGGACCGACATCATGCTGATCGAGCGTTCGGAGCTCACCTCCGGTTCGTCCTGGCATGCGGCGGGCGGCTTCCATACGCTCAATGGCGATCCCAATGTCGCCAAGCTGCAGGCCTATACGGTGCAGCTCTACAGGGAGATCGAAGAGCTTTCCGGCCAGTCCTGCTCGCTGCACCTGACCGGCGGCGTGATGATGGCCGACACGCCGGAGCGCATGGACTTCCTGCGCCTTGCTCACGCCAAAGGGCGCTATCTCGGCATGGACACCGAGCTGATCACGCCGTCAGAGGCCAAGGCGATGTTCCCGCTGATGGACGAAACCAATTTCGTTGGCGCCATGTGGGATCCGGTCGAAGGCCATCTCGATCCTTCCGGCACCACCCACGCCTACGCCAAGGCCGCCAGGAAGCTCGGCGCCGAGATCGTGCTGCGCAACCGCGTCGTCGAGCTGACGCAGGAGGTCGACGGCACCTGGAACGTCGTAACCGAGCAAGGCACGGTCAAGGCCGAGCATGTCGTCAACTGCGGCGGCCTGTGGGCGCGCGAGATCGGCCGCATGGTCGGCGTCGAACTGCCGCTGCTGGCCATGGAGCATATGTACCTGTTGACCGAGCCAATGCCGGAGGTCGAGGAATTCAACAAGTCGACCGGCCGCGAAATGATCGGCGTTATGGACTTCAAGGGCGAGATCTACACCCGCCAGGAACGCAACGGCATCCTGCTCGGCACCTATGAAAAAGCCTGCAAGCCGTGGTCGCCGGTCAACACGCCGTGGGATTTCGGCCATGAATTGCTGCAGCCCGACATCGACCGCATCGCGCCGTCGCTGGAAATCGGCTTCAAGCATTTTCCCGGCATCGAGAAGGCCGGCATCAAGCAGATCATCAACGGTCCCTTCACCTTCGCGCTCGACGGCAATCCGCTGGTCGGCCCGGTGCAGGGCCTGACCAATTTCTGGTGCGCCTGCGCCGTCATGGCCGGTTTCTCGCAGGGCGGCGGCGTCGGGCTGGCATTGTCGAACTGGATGGTCCATGGCGATCCCGGCTTCGACGTCTGGGGCATGGACGTCGCGCGTTTCGGCGAATGGGCGACGCTGCGCTACACCAACGCCAAGGTCCGCGAAAACTATTCGCGCCGTTTTTCCATCCGCTTTCCCAACGAGGAACTGCCGGCGGCACGCCCGGCCCAGACCACCCCGCTTTACGACACGATGCTGGCCAACAACGCCGTCATGGGCGACAGCTGGGGCCTCGAAACCCCGCTCTGGTTCGCCCCGAAAGGCACCGAGCCGAAGGACATCGTTTCCTTCCATCGCTCCAACGATTTCGGGCCGATCGGCGAGGAAGTGCGCGCCACCCGCGAGAAGGTCGGCGTCACCGAGATCGCCAACTTCGCCAAATACGAAGTCTCCGGGCCGGGATCGGAAGATTTCCTCAACCGGCTGATGACCAACCGCATGCCGAAGACCGGCCGCATTGTGCTGACCCCGATGCTGAACGAGTTCGGCAGGCTGATCGGCGATTTCACCATCGCCAAGGCGGGCGAAGAGCGCTTCATGATCTGGAGCTCGTCGGCGGCGCAGAAGTATCACATGCGCTGGTTCGAGAAGCACCTGCCGAAGGATGCTCCAGGGACGTCACAGGTCCGCATTCACCGCTTTGACCAGACGCTGGTCGGCTTGTCGATCGCCGGGCCGAAATCACGCGACCTGCTGCAGAAACTGGTTGACGCCGACATCTCGACCAAGGCCTTCCGCTTCATGGACTTCCGCGAGATGGCGGTCGGCGGCGCGCCCTGCATGGTCAATCGCATCACCTATACCGGCGACCTCGGCTACGAGATCTGGATGGCGCCGGCCTACCAGCGCCTTGTCTACAAGGCGATCAAGGATGCCGGCGAAGAGTTTGGCCTGGTCGATTTCGGCATGCGCGCCCTGCTCTCGATGCGCCTGGAAAAGAATTTTCCGACCTGGTTCCGCGAACTGCGCCCGATCTACGGGCCGTTCGAGGGGGCGATGGACCGCTTCGTCAAGCTGGAGAAGAACGACTTCATCGGACGCGACGCGGCAGCCAGGGAGCAGGCAGAAGGGCCAAAACTGCGCCGTGTCTCCTTCATCGTCGATGCCGCGGACGCCGACGTCATGGGCGACGAACCAATCTGGGCCAAGGTCGGCAAGGACTACGGCACAGTGGAGAAGCCGCACGGCTATGGCGCGCCGCGTTTCGACACGGACGGAAAGGAAGTGCGCGGCTCGAGGGCCGCGGAAGGCGCTTCGGCCGTGCGCGGCATCATCGACGGCGACTGGCGCGTGGTCGGCTGGGTCACCTCCGGCGGCTATGCCCATTATATCAAGAAATCGATGGCGCAAGGCTATGTGCCAGCGGCCTTGGCCGGGGACGAGAGCGCCGGACTGTTCGAGATCGAAATCCTCGGAAGCCGACGACCAGCCCGCATCAATGTCGAGCCGCCTTTCGACCCGAGCGGCGAGAAGATGCGGGCCTGAAAGCATTGGGCCCAAAGGCCCGCCTTCGGGCCTGACCGCGCGGCCGATTGATATCGAGAGGACAGGAAAATGAGCGATCCGGGCGTCGAGCGACGGTTCGGTCGTCATCGCAGGATCGCGCCGTTCGAGCCTGACGAAGCAGGCTCAATCGATGCGTTGCGCCTGAAATCGCGGCAGAAGGCCGCTGAACTCAACCAGCATGTGCTTGGCTACGGCGCACTGGCGGAAGCCGAGTGGCACGCCGCCGGCATTGCTGCTCCCGACCTGCCCACCATGCGCCAATACCGGCTCGACCGCATCCGCGCCGAGCTGAAGCGCCGCGGCTATGCGGGAGCCTTGCTCTACGATCCGATCAACATCCGCTATGCGACCGACTCGACCAATATGCAGCTCTGGGTCGCGCACAATCCGACAAGACATTGTTTCGTCGCCACCGAAGGTCCGGTGGTGCTGTTCGACTATTTTTCCTGCGAGCACCTTTCCGACCACTCCGGCGTCGTCGACGAGGTTCGGCCGGCAGTGTCGTGGATGTATCTCTACAGCGGCGAACTCACCGAGCAAAAAGTCCGCCGCTGGGCCGCCGGGATCGCCGATCTGGTCAAGCAGCATGGCGGCGGTATCGGCCGCATCGCCGTCGATCACATCAATCCCGAGGGCGTCGAAGCGCTCGCCCGCCTCGGCATCTCGATCGGCAATGGCGAAGCGCTGATGGAAAATGCACGCCTGATCAAATCGCCCGACGAAATCCTGGCCATGCGCCGGTCGATCGTCGCCTGCGAGGCGGCGATGGGTGAGATGGAAGCAGCATTGAGGCCAGGAATTTCCGAAAACGAACTGTGGGCCGAACTCCACCGCGGCAACATCGCGCGTGGCGGCGAATGGGTCGAAACCCGGCTGTTGACGTCCGGCCCGCGCACCAATCCCTGGTTCCAGGAATGCTCGTCGCGAGCGATCGCAGCCGGTGATCTCGTCGCTTTCGATACCGATTTGATCGGCCCTTACGGTTTCTGCGCCGACCTGTCGCGCACCTGGCTCTGCGGCGACACCGAGCCATCCAACGAGCAACGCGAGCTGTTTCGCATCGCCGCCGATCAGATCGCCCACAACATCGGCCTGATGCAGCCGGGCACATCGTTCCGCGATCTTGTCGAACGCTCGGCGGTGCCGCCCGGAGATTGTTTCCCGACGCGTTACGGCGTGCTCTATCACGGTGTCGGCCTGGCCGACGAATACCCGACGCTGCCGCATGCCATCGACTGGACCGAAGACACCCCCGACGGCGTGCTTGTGTCGGGCATGGTGCTTTGCGTCGAGAGCTATATCGGCCGGCTTGGCGGACGCGAGGGCGTCAAGATCGAGGAGCAGATCCTGATCACCGAAACCGGCAACGAGCAGCTTTCGACCTATCCGCTCGACGAGCGGCTGCTGGGCGACTGATTTTTTATGCGGTCGCCGCGACCGCCTCGCGCAACGCCTCCACGACCGTTTCCGGTGTCGTTCTGGCAGTGATGAACGGCAGGCCCTTGCGCCGCCTTGTCCAGCCGACGACCGTGACCGCTTCCGCTGCCGGCTCGAAGCGCCGCGCATTGGCCCAGCTCTGGCAGTCGATGGCCGCGACATCGGCCTTGCCCTCGGCAATGGCGACGATCGAGGCGCGGTGGCCACCGCTTTCGCTGCGCTCGGAGAAGATGTCCAGGCTTTCGCCCAGCGCCTCCAGGTCACGCGTCGGCGCGATAATGCCCGACATGGAATCGAGGCTGTTGAAGGTAAAATGCTTGCCACGCAGGACATCGAGCGGGATGAGCGGGCTGCCGTCGGACGGTGAGCCAACCGTTGGCGCTTCACCTGCACGCATCACCAACGCGCTCGAATAGAGTTCACCCTGCCCGCCCTCGAACGCGTCGTAACGCGGCTGGCCGACCAGTTGAACATGCGTCGCCAGCCCGAGTTCCATCGGACCCCAGCAGGTCTGTGCGAACAGCAGCGCCGGATGCAGCCAGAGGCCGAAAAAATCCAACTCGTCCGGCGGCAGCGTCGCCGGATCGGGCGCCATGACCTTTCCGGCGGCGTCGCGGATGCCGCCTTCCACAGGCCGCAGATCGGCATTGACGCGAGCGATGGTCTGCGGCGCGTCGATGCCTTTTTGCCGGAAGGCATCACGCAGCCGCGCCCATTGGGCGTCGACCTCGCTCCGCATTTCAGACCAGTCGTACATCGGCAAGCCGGCAACGAAATCGCTCATGCCGGGACTTTGATCGTTACGCTGAGAAAAATTGACGAGGCCATTGACGCGCACCTGGGCATCGCCGCCGGCAATACCCAAAAATTCATTCTTTCGGCGGCTCGGCCGGTACCGGCGCACTGCCAAGCCCATTGAGGCTGCGCGCCCTGACGCGCGGCTTGAACGCCCGGCCCGGTTCCGGCGTGCGCCGCAGCACCGGGTGGACGATCGGCTCCTTGGCCTTGAAGGCATATGCCTTGAGCAGCGCGAAATAGTTCGGATAGGCATAGCCATTGTTCATCCGCAGCCACTCGTCACGGCGCTCGCGAAACAGCTTCGGCAGCCGGTACCAGGCCACCGTCGGGCTCTTGTGATGAACGAAATGCAGATTGTTGTTGAGGAACAGGAACGACAGCGGCGAACGTTCGACGATCACCGTACGGCCTTCCGGATGCTCCGACCACTGATGCTCGGCGAAGGTGCGGATCGAGATCAGCGACTGGCCCAGCCACACCGGCACCAGGATGTAGAGCCATAGCGGGATGCCGAAGCCGAACTGCACGACCGGCAGCACCACGGCGAGGCCGATGGCGTGCAGCAGCCATGCCTTGCGGATCACCTTGTCGCCGGCAAGCATCTGCCTGGCATCGTCGATGAAGAAGCCGGTGCACGACAGCCACGGACCTAGAATGAGCCGGCCGATCATGGTGTTGTTGATCTTCAGCAGGAACTTCATCGCCGGCGGCAATTCGTCATGGTGCCACAGCGCCTTGTAGTAGCTTTCAGGATCGTCAAGCGGATCGGTCAGCCGTTCGTCGGCATGATGGCGCAGATGAATGGTCTTGAACCGCCGGAACGGCCAGACAAGACCAATCGGCAGGAAGACGAAAGCTTCGTTGAGCTGCGCATTGCGGGTCGGATGACCATGCAGGACTTCATGCGCCAGCGAGGATTGCAGCGCCGCCATCAAGGCCAGGACGATGAGCGCCAGCAGCGGATAGGGCGGCCACAGGAACAGGCCGGCTGCGAGCCAGGTGCCGTGACAGAAAAACGCGAGGAAGACGGTCGGCCATTCGATGGCCGGTGCATTGCGTCGTCTGCTATTCCTGCTTGTCATCGATCGACCACTGCCCTTCCAGTCGCCGGAACCGTTTTGATTCCTGACAGCATTGTGTCAGGAGCATCGTGATGCTGCAACGCGACAAAGCGCACAAAATGTTGCGATTGCGCATTTTCAGCCGCATGTGTTATCTATTGTAAACAGGCTTGCGGATTCATTTACGCCAAAGGTGCTATGTTGGCGAGTGCGGCGAATTTTTTTTCTCCCAATGGCTGGAATGACGATATGGACAAACGCGACCTGTCGACGGTGTTTCGGGAGCGCCTGAAAATGCTCCTGACACGGTCGGATCTGAACCAGTCCGCTTTCGCGACTGCGGTAGGCATCGACCGCTCGGCGCTTTCGCAGCTGCTGTCCGGCGCCTCGACACGCCTTCCCCGCGCCGAAACGCTGCTCAACATCGCCGCCGAGTTCAAAGTGTCGCTCGACTGGCTGCTCGGCCTCAGCCAGGACGAAGGCCTCACCGGTGAAATCCGCGAGAGCCTGGAGATCGAGGAAGCGCCTGACGGCTTCGACCGCACGCTGCTCGCCAAGTGGCATGCCGAGGCCGCCGGCACGAAAATCCGTTACGTGCCGGCCGGCATTCCCGATCTTCTGCGCACCGAAGCGCTCGTCGATTACGAGGCCGGTATCACCAACAAGAGCCGTGAGGCCCAGGCCGGCGAGACGCAGTACCGCATCGACTACAACCGGCGGCCGGAAACCGACATGGAAGTCTGCATGCCGCGCCACACGCTGGAGATCTTTGCGCGCGGCCTGGGCGTCTGGGACCGTTTCCCTGAGGCCGCCCGCCACCAGCAGCTTCTGCACATGGCGACGCTGCTCGACGACCTTTATCCCACCTTCCGCCTGTTTCTCTATGACGGGCGGATGCGGTATTCGATCCCCTACACCATCTTCGGGCCCTATCGCGCCGCCATCTACGTCGGCGACATGTATCTGGTGCTGAACGCGACCCAGCCGGTCCGCACGCTGACCAGCCATTTCGACAATCTGATCCGCGCCGCCGATATCAATGCGCACGAAGCAGCCAGCTTCACGCAAAGGCTGGCGGAAATGCGATTTTGACGGCTTGCGTCCTGCACCAACATTGACGCCATATAAAGATTTCTTTATATCCTTTCTCGACAAAGAATCCCGGAAGGCGTAATTTCCAATGACCAATCCAATTGACGCTTTGCTTGCCGAAAAGGGCGTTCTGCTCGCCGATGGCGCCACCGGCACCAATCTGTTCGCCATGGGGCTGGAGGCCGGCGAGGCTCCAGAGTTGCTGAACGAAACGGCGCCGGACATCATCACCAGTCTGCACCAGAACTTCGTCGAGGCCGGCGCCGACATCATCCTGACCAACTCCTTCGGCGGCACCCGCCACCGGCTGAAGCTGCACCATGCGCAAGACCGCGTGCATGCGCTGAACCAGCGCGCCGCCGAGATCGCCCGCGCCGTCGCCGATAAAGCCGGCCGCAAGGTCATCGTCGCCGGCTCGGTCGGCCCGACCGGCGAGTTGCTGGTGCCGCTCGGCGCCATGACCTATGACGAGGCGGTCGAGGCGTTTGCCGAGCAGATCGAGGGCCTGAAGGCCGGCGGCGCCGAAGTCGCCTGGATCGAGACCATGTCGGCGCCGGACGAAATCCGCGCCGCAGCCGAAGCCGCGATCCGCGTCGGCCTTCCCTATACCTACACCGGCTCCTTCGACACCGCCGGCCGCACCATGATGGGGCTGTTGCCGCAGGACATCCACGGCGTCGCCGATGGCTTGTCGCAGGCGCCGCTCGGTGTCGGCGCCAATTGCGGCGTCGGCGCCTCCGACATCCTCGCATCACTGCTCGACATGACCGAGGCGAAGCCGGAGGCGACGGTGATCGTCAAGGGCAATTGCGGCATTCCGGAATTTCGCGGCGCCGAGATCCACTATTCCGGCACGCCCGAGCTGATGGCCGACTATGTCAGGCTGGCCGTCGATGCCGGCGCAAAGATCGTCGGTGGCTGCTGCGGCACCTCGTTCGCCCACCTCGCCGCCATGCGCAAGGCACTCGATGCGCACACAAGGTCGGATCGCCCGACCGTCGAAAAAATCGTCGAGCGCATCGGCCCGATGCGCAACAAGCAGGCGACGGTCAACACCGTCGAGACCAGCGAAGCCCGCCGCGAGCGCCGGCGCAGCCGCGCCTGAGGCAATTGAAAAAGGCCGGCAAGGTTTTCCCTGCCGGCCTGCCTCACCGCCCATCGGTCGGTTTTCCGTATCAGAACGATCCCATCTGAGGAAAACCGGCCGTCACAGCCATTACCGGTTACCGCCGAGCGCCGAGGCAAGGCGCACCAGCGAGAGGAACTCGGACCGGTACCCGAACGGGTCGGCTCCCCGGGCGGCAGTGGCAATCTCGATGATCTTGTCGTAGCCGAACTTCGCGGTCGCATCCTCGTCGCGCAGCTTCTGGCCAAAAGCTGCGACGGCAACGGAGAAGCGCTGGTCGGTGCTGGCCCGGTCGAAATCAGCAACTTCGTTGGCCGATGTCACCGGCGTGGTGATCAGCTTCGAGGCATCCTCGTTCGGCAGCTTGTAGCGGATCTTGACGAAGGCATATTCGTCGGCATTGGCGACGCCGCCATTGCTCACGGACGCCTGGCCGTAGCGCAGCGGATCGATCTTCTCGCCGCCGCTGTCCTTCGGCGTGATCTCGTAGATCGCGGTAACCGAATGCCCCGAACCGATCTCGCCGGCGTCGATGCGATCGTTGTTGAAATCCTCGCGATTCAAGGCGCGGGTCTCGTAGCCGATCAGCCGGTATTCCGAGACTTTTTGCGGGTTGAACTCGACCTGGATCTTCACGTCCTTGGCGATGGTGAACAGCGTCGAGGACGCATCCTCGACCAGCACCTTCTCCGCCTCGGCCAAAGTGTCGATATAGGCGGCGGTGCCGTTGCCGTTCTGGGCGATGGCCTGCATCATCTGATCGTTCAGGTTGCCGCGGCCGAAACCGAACACCGACAGGAACACCCCGGTCTTGCGCTCCTTTTCGATCAACCGCTTCAGATCGTCGTCGTCGGTCTGGCCGACATTGAAGTCGCCGTCCGTGGCCAGCATCACGCGATTGATGCCGTCGTTGACGAAGGATTTCTGCGCCAGCCGATAAGCTTGCCTGATACCCGCCTCGCCGGCCGTGCTGCCGCCGGGCGCCAACGTGTCGATGGCATCGAGGATCTTGTCCTTCTCCGAAACCTTCGTCGGCTCCAGTACAGTGCCGGCATCGCCCGCATAGGTGACGATCGAGACGGTGTCGTCGGGCTTCAATTTGTTGACCAGAAGCCGGAACGCGGACTGCAGGAGCGGCAGCTTGTCCTGCTCGTTCATCGAGCCCGACACGTCGATCAGGAAGACCAGGTTGGCCTTGGGCTGCTCGGCCGGCTTGGCGTCGAAACCCTTGATGGCGACATGCATCAGCCTGGTGTGCTCGTTCCACGGCGTCGGCATGACGCTGACGGTCGAGTTGAACGGCGTCGAGGCAACGTCCGGACCTTTCCAGTGATAGGGGAAGTAGTTGATCATCTCCTCGACGCGGACCGTGTCGGCCTGCGGCAAAGCACCTTCCCTGAGCGAGCGCCGCACGAAGGAATAGGAGGCCGTGTCGACATCGATCGAGAAGGTCGACACCGGGTCTTCGAGCGCGGCACGCACCGGATTGCTCTTGAAATCCCCGACGCGGTCGCCGTTTTGCTCCGGCAGCATCTGGTCGGCCGGCATGGCCTGCGGCTGTACCATCAGCTTGGATTCGGCGCCTGGCATGCGGCCAGCCCGCGTGGCTCCGTCGGCTTTCGGAGGAGATATAGACATCATCACTCTGCCAGACGGCGCAGCTCCACCATCCTGTGCGAACTCACCTTTCGGCGCAGGTGCCGGCTTGGGCGCCACATTGCGGGCCAGAGCGTCCTGCTGCGCCAAGCCGCCGGCAGCCGATTGTGGCTTCGGCGGCGATGCCGGCGCGACAAGCGCCTCGGCTGCGACGCGGTTTTCGGCGTCGGCATCGGCTTTCTTCGTAGCCGCTGGTTTATCGGCCAGCGTTTCGGTGATCTTCTCGTCCCCACCGGAATAGAACGGCTGCTCCTGCAGCATATAGATGGTGGCGTATCCGGCGATCGGCAGGGCGACGAGCCCGGCAATGGCCGGCGTGGCGAAGAGTTTCTTTTGCATGATTTCGCTCCAGAGCTTTTGTGCTCGCTCTGTGAGACGAACCCCTTTCGCCGATCCTTGGGCGGCAGGTGAAGTTTTTTCGCCCATGTCGTAGGCACGCATGGCCGCCCCTAAGGCACGCCCCTTCGCGTCGTTGCCGGGTGCCGGTGCTGCGATGTCGCGCAGCCTGTTGAGTTGGTTGTCGTCGACCATGATCACACTTCCCCGGCTGAAAGCATGAGCGCCTTCAACCGTTTCTTCGCTTCATGGATGTGCCAGGAAACCGTCGTCTCCGAGATGCCCATCGCCTCGGAAGCGAGTGCGTGGCTCAGCCCTTCGCCATAGACGAGCAGCACTGCATCGCGCTGCTTGTCCGGCAGCATCCGCACCGCCGCCCAAAGCGCCTCGGCTGGATCTTCGGGCTCGGCCGGGGCCTCTCCCGAGATCAGCTCGTAAGCCCCGTAGGCTTCGGTCTTGATCGCCTCGCGGACGCTCTTGCGCATCATGTCGCGTGCCGCATTCAGCGTCATGGTGTAGAGCCAGGTGGTGAAGGCGCCGCTGCCATGATAGTCGCGGATCGCCCGGCCGAGCCGGACGCAGACTTCCTGGGCGATATCCTCGGCATCGGCCTTTTTCCCGCACCAGCGATAGGCGGCGCGATAGACGAAGTCATAGTGCCTTTCGAGCAATTTGCCGAAAGCCCCCCTGTCACCGCCCTTCGCACGACCGATCAGCTCGGCGTCGGAGGCTTCGCTTTCATCCAGCATCATCGCCATCATTTGCCTGTTGGACGAAGGCTAATGGCGATTCCTTGGGATGATGGAAGGATTTTTTGCAGGGCGGTCAGATGACCACCAGCGGGCTATCGGGGTCGCAATGCGGTGTTCAAGTTTCGTGCGGCATTCGGCGACGCTACAGGCCCGCGAACGCGACCATGTGGAAGGCTTGAACCTGTGGCGGATAGCGATAGGCCGCGCCGTAGGGGCAGGCGTTGCGGTCGAGACAACCGCCGGTTCGGCAAGCCGCGCCGTTGTGCCCACGCACATGCGCCAGACATGTTCCATGCGCGAAACCATCCGCAGAATAAGCGTCGACCGGACAGGATTTCAGGCAAGGTTTGTCGACACATGCATCGCAAAGGTGAACCACTTCGCGAGTTACCCCAAACGCAATCTCGTCCTCGAACAGCAGCGCGCCGCGATAGGCGTGCCAGAGCCCGTATTGCGGATGTATGAGGATGCCGAGCGGCGACGGTTTCAGACCCTCCGCCTGCATCGCCCATTGCTGGAACGGCAGATACGGTCTGTCGGACGGCGACACGGCGCGCGCGCCGAATGTCTTCGCCACTGCGCCGATCACTTCGCGCGACCATGCATCGAGCGGATCGGCAACTGTTTGCGATTGGCCTTCCCGCCAGCGCAGAAAATGCGGCCACGGCGCGGCGCCCGCCTGCCCCACCAGCAGGACGGATCTGGCGGCAGCGCCGGAGAGACCGGAGGGTGTTTCCTCACCGCCTGCAAAATTGAAGCCACCGCGCAGGATGAGGCCGTGGGCGGAAAGCGCCGCCGCTATATCTTCGACCATGCTGCGCTCAAGGATCATCCCTTCCTGTCCGGCTCGGAGAAGGCGCTCCGCCAGACTTCCTTGTGGATGATGTTGGCGACTTTAGCCCCGCCTGACTCGGGCTCCTTTCAAGTGAAGGCGTCGGCCATCGACGCCTTCTTGCTGGCGATGAAGTCCTTCAGCCCATCGTCGATGCCCTGATCGAGATGCGGCGCCTCGTAGCTTTCCAGCCAGCGGCGGGCGAGTTCGTTGGCGCGCTGCGGTGCCGACTTTTCGCCTTCGGCCAGCCACTGCTCGTAGGAATTGTTGTCGGCGATGCTGGAACGGTAGAAGGCGGTCTGGAAATTGGCCTGGGTGTGGTCACAGCCGAGATAGTGGCTGCCCGGGCCGACCTGGCGGATGGCATCCATCGCCTGGCCGTTCTCCGACAGATCGACGCCTTCGGAGAACTTCTGGGTCATGCCGAGCTGGTCGATGTCCATCATGAATTTTTCGTAGCAGGAAGCGAGCCCGCCCTCGAGCCAGCCGGCCGAGTGCAGCACGAAATTGGTGCCGGCGAGGATCGTCGAGTTCAGCGTGTTGGCGCTCTCATAGGCCGCCTGCGCGTCCGGGATTTTGGAGGCGCAGAGCGAACCGCCGGTGCGGAACGGCAGGCCAAGCCGGCGCGCGAGCTGCGCCGCGCCATAGGAAACCAGTGACGGCTCCGGCGTGCCGAAGGTCGGCGCGCCAGACTGCATCGAGATCGACGAGGCGAAGGTGCCGAACAGCACCGGTGCGCCCGGCCGGATCAGCTGCGTGAACGACGCGCCAGCCAGCACTTCGGCCAGGACCTGGGTCAGCGTGCCAGCGACCGTCACCGGGCTCATTGCGCCGGCGAGGATGAACGGCGTGACGATACAGGCCTGGTTGTGGCGCGAATAGACTTTCAGCGCCCCCAGCATGGTCTCGTCGAACACCATCGGCGAGTTGGCGTTGATCAGGCTGGTCAGCACCGTGTTGTTCTCGACGAAATCGTCGCCGAACACGATCTTGGCCATCGCAACCGTATCTTCGGCGCGCTCCGGCGCGGTGACCGAGCCCATGAACGGCTTGTCCGAATATTTGATGTGGCTGTAGATCATGTCGAGATGGCGCTTGTTGACCGGCACGTCGACCGGCTCGCACACCGTGCCGCCCGAATGGTGGATCGACGGCGCCATATAGGCGAGCTTCACGAAATTCCGGAAATCCTCGATCGTCGCATAGCGCCTGACGCCGTCGAGGTCGCGCACGAAGGGCGGGCCGTAGACCGGTGCGAAGACCGTGGCGTTGCCGCCGATCTGCACCGAACGTTCGGCATTGCGGGCGTGCTGGGTATAGACGGACGGCGCGGTTTTCAAAAGTGAGCGGCAGAGCCCCTTCGGGAAGTGCACGCGCTCGCCCTTGACGTCGGCGCCGGCCTCTTTCCACAGCTGCAGCGCCTCGGCGTCGTCGCGAAAGATGATGCCGATCTCCTCGAGCACCGTGTCGGTGTTCTTCTCGATCAGCGCCAGCCCTTCCTCGTCCAGCACCTCATAGACGTTGATCTTGCGCTTGATGTAGGTGAGCTGGGTGCCGGGGCCGCTACCCGAGCGCGCCGCCCGCCGGGCAGCGGCACCACCGCTGGCGGCGCGTCCGCGCCGCGCGTTTGACGCTTCCTGGTCGACCGGCGCGTTCTCACTCATGATCGTTCTTCCCTGACTTTTGTTCTGGCACAATTATTATTGCCGCATATCGCGGCTTCTGGCCGGATCGTAGTCATGCACCCTATTCGAAACGGCCCGCCAGCGCCAACGCCTGTCGCAAAATCGACAAGAATTCCAATAGATTTGCAGTCGCTTTCCTTTTGCGGGAAGTCGCAAATCAGCTATGGACGCAAGCCTGTAGCGGGTTAGGTATTGACGTGATATTTGAGGCCCCGCAATTGCATCTGTGCGGCAAGGAGCTGGATTAAAAATGGCCGACGACGAGATCATCCTTTCCGAGCTTTCCGACGACGAACTCGTGCAGCAGATGCACGACGACCTTTATGACGGGCTGAAGGAAGAGATCGAGGAAGGCACCAACATCCTTCTCGAGCGCGGCTGGGCGCCTTACAAGGTGCTGACCGAGGCACTAGTCGAAGGCATGCGCATCGTCGGCGAGGATTTTCGCGACGGCATCCTGTTCGTGCCGGAAGTGCTGTTGTCGGCCAACGCGATGAAGGCCGGCATGTTCATCCTGCGTCCGCTGCTTGTCGCCACCGGCGCGCCGAAGCAGGGCAAGATGGTGATCGGCACCGTCAAGGGCGACATCCACGACATCGGCAAGAACCTTGTCGGCATGATGATGGAAGGCGCCGGCTTCGACGTCATCGACCTCGGCATCAACAATGCGGTGGAAAAATATCTCGACGCCATCGAACAGCACCAGCCTGACATCATCGGCATGTCGGCGCTGCTGACGACGACCATGCCCTACATGAAGGTCGTCATCGACACGATGAAGGAAAAGGGCATCCGCGACGACTACGTCGTGCTGGTCGGCGGTGCCCCGCTCAACGAGGAATTCGGCAAAGCCGTCGGCGCCGACGCCTATTGCCGCGACGCGGCCGTGGCAGTCGAAACCGCCAAGGATTTTATGAAGCGCAAGCACAACGTCCGCGCTTCGGCCTGAGCTGACGAGGAGAACACAAGAGCATAAGTACGGAGCCCGTACTTATGCTCTTGCAGACGAGGCGCCGCGTAGCGCCGGCATGTCAAGACTTCAACAAGCAACAGCGACCCGCGTAACGGCTTGAAGTGCTTATTCAGACTCTTTCGCCTCTTCCTTTTTCAGGATCGGCGTGTCGGCGGTTGTATTCGCGACGCTTGCGACTTTGGTTTGCTGATCTACGCTTGCAGCTTTGGTTTGCTGATCTACGGAAGCCGTCGTTTTGTTGTGGCCGACACATTCCGCTGCGGCGCCGGATACCGAAAGGCCCAGAGCGGCGATAACCAAGAGAGCGGTCTTCATTCTATGCTCCTAGCTTCGTTGTTGAGGTACAGGGAAAGACTACCGGCATGTCCCGCATTGGAAAAGTCAACTTTTTGTGCCTGCCCCAGCGAACCCCCACCTGACGAAACAATTGCAATAGGCGGACACCACGGCCGCTTCGACCTCACTTCGGCGAATTCGGCATGGACCATAAACCGAGCCAAGCCTTGCAACGCGACTTTGTTGTTCCCAGATGTTACAATGACTTAACGCGCATCGCTTGAACTTTCTCGATAGCGATGCGCCTTGTTGATATCCGCGGGATCAGGGATTTTGGACCGTATCCTCGACCGCGTTGGCTGTCGATTTGACATCCCTGCCGACGCCGCGGACGGTGTTGGCGCAGGCCGAAAGAGCCAGGGCGCAAGCGAGGATGGCGATCGGCGCAATGCGTAGCGGTTTCATGAATGGTATCTCCCTCAACAGATAGATTCGTGGGACAGCAACGAAAATCGGTTAGACTGGTTCCATGAGCATTGCGCGAAAACTACAACCCGATCAAGGTGACAGGCTGCTTGTCATCGCCTGCGGGATGATTGCGCGCGAAGTTCTGGCCGTTAAGGAGCAGCTGGGGCTCGACCATCTCGACCTGACCTGCCTGCCGGCGGAGTTCCATTTCTACCCGGACCGCATCGCGCCGGCCATGGACAAGGCAATCGAGAAGGCCAAGGCGGACGGCTACACCAATATTTTCGTCGGCTATGCCGATTGCGGCACAGGCGGCCTGCTCGACCGCGTCTGCGAGAAGCATGGGGTCGAGCGCATGGCCGGTCCGCATTGCTTTGCCTTCTACCAGGGCATGGAAGCCTATGCGAAAATCGCCGACGGCGACATGATGTCGTTCTACATGACCGATTTCCTGTGCCGGCAGTTCGACGCCTTCTTCATGAAGCCGCTCGGCCTCGATCGGCATCCGGAGCTCATCAAGGACTATTTCGGCAATTACCAGAAGCTGGTCTATATCGCCCAGACCGACGATCCGGAACTCGACAAGGTCGCCGAGAAGGCCGCGAAAATGCTCGGCCTCGCCTATGAGCGCCGCTCGACCGGCTACGGCGATCTGACGACGGAGCTGGCCAGCGCCGCCGGACACGGCTGACCGTTCGATCAGGCCGCCCCTTCTTCCGCTGCAAGCCCGGCAAGCACAGCGGCAAAGCTCGTTTTGCAGACGAAGCCCAGCCTGTCCCGCGCCCGTGAGGCGTCGTAGACACGGTCGATCGAGGAAAACATCGTCCAGCCCTTTCGCGCATAGAGCGCCGGAAACTCCGGAAAATAACGCGCCACGACGGGCGGCGCGTCGGCGATCAATGCCTCGCAATCATCAGGCCGGAACGGCGTTGGCGCCGAGACGATGAAGATATCGAAGCCCAGTCGCGGCGCCTTCTCCAGCGCCGCGACATGGGCCTCGGCGGCATCTTCCACGGTCAGTCGGCGGAACAACAGCTCATTGGCCTTGGTGTTGGCGTCCGACTGCTCGATCGCATGCGCCATGTCGTCTGCCTCGGGAAAGAACCGGGCGGTGCGCAGCACGATCACCGGCAGTCCGGACTGGATGTGATAGAGGCGGCAAAGATGTTCGGCCGAAAGCTTGGTTACGCCGTAGATGTTGCGCGGCTCGGGCGCCATGTCTTCCGTCAGCCAGGCGGCCTTGCGCGCACCGCCGATCAAGCCGGCGCGTATCGCTTTCGAGATCATCAGCGAGGTCGTCGACGTGAAGACGAAGCGCTGAACGCCTGATAACACCGCCGCGTCGAGCAGGTTCAGGGTGCCGCGCACATTCGTCTCGATGAAATCCTCATTACGTTGGTGTTCGATGTCAGGCTTGTGCAGCGCGCCGCTGTGGATGATCGCCTCGATGCGGTCTTCCCTGACCATCCGCATCACCAGATCACGGTCGGCGACCGAGCCGATCACCTGCGTTTGCGGCGACGGGACCGGATCCAACCCGATGACGGCATGGCCAAGCGCCCGCAGGCGCGGCGCGAGCGCGCTGCCCAGCCAGCCTGACGATCCCGTAAGCAAGATCCGCATCGGCAAACCCACGATTTTTTAGCCGATCGCTGTTAAGCACGGATGACAGGCCGCCGCGAACGGGTAAGTTGTATGCCAAACGAGAAAACAGGCTGTTCCAGCCGACCGGGAACGCACCGATGACCGGCGCAAAAACCGGCGTCTGGCAACGAGCGCCGATTTACCGGACAGCGCCCTGGCGATAAGCTTGGCACTTATGAGCGAAATCGATCACCGCACCATCATCGCCGGCCTTTCGGTCGAGGATCGTCGCGACCTCACCGCCAAACTGGACAGGCCTGGCATTGTCCGGCTGGCCGTTCACGGCGGGCTGGTTGTGGTGCTGGGTGCGCTGATTGCCGCCCGTATTCCGTTCTGGCCGGTTCTCGTGCTGCCGCAGGGAATCCTGGTCGTCTTTTTCTTCACGCTGTTGCACGAGACGATCCACGAAACCGCCTTCAGAACGCCGTGGCTCAATCGCGCCATCGCCACTGTCACCGGCTTCCTGATCCTGCTGCCGCCGGCATGGTTCCGTTATTTCCATTTCGCGCACCACCGTCACACGCACGATCCGGACAATGACCCCGAACTGATGGCTCCGAAACCGGAGACCATCGGCCAGTATGTGCGCTATCTCTCCGGGATCCCCTATTGGAGCGGCATGGCGCGCGTGATCGTCGTCAACGCCGCCGGCCGCAACCGTGACGGCTTCGTGCCGGACAAGGGCCGCGACAAGGTGATTTCGCAAACGCGTTGGTTTCTGATCGCCTATGCGGTGCTGCTGGCGGCCTCCCTGGCCGTGCAGTCGGCGCTGCTGTTGTGGGTCTGGATTGTTCCGGTGCTCGTCGGTCAGCCGTTTTTGCGGGCCTATCTGTTGGCCGAGCACGCGCTCTGCCCGTATGTCGCCAACATGCTCGAAAACACCCGCACCACCTTTACCACAAGGCTGGTCCGCTTCGTGGCGTGGAACATGCCTTACCACTCCGAGCACCATTCTTATCCGGCCGTTCCCTTTCACCGCCTGCCGCGTTTCCACCAAATTGTCGCCGAACATCTGCGCACGACCGAGCGAGGCTATGTCCGCTTCCACAGGAAGCTTGTCGGCAGCTTCGATCGTCGCGCCGGCTGATCAAAACCAGGCCAAGCATCGAATATTTTCGCGTTTCCGTTGCGGCTGCCAATTGCGTCGCTTTTGAATGCGCGCGCGTCGTCCCATAACAAGCAGCCCGACAGCGCTTCCGGCAATGCTCGCACTCACTACAGCGCCGCGCGTCCCATTGGACGCGCAATAGACGCTGTAGCACTTTAAGTCGGCGCATGATCCTTTCCAAACGATGCCGATTTTCGGGGTCATGCGCGAGGAGTAGGAAATTCATGGCCGATCTGATCGTCGTCTACTGGCGCGACATCCCCGCCCAGGTCATCGTCAAGAAGGGCCGGCAGAACGCCAAGCGCGAACTGCCGCTGCGCTTTACCGAGGCGATCGACATGTGCGCGATGCGCACCGGCGCCGGCGGCACCGACGACTACCTTGCCGAATGGCGCAAGGCCGACCCCATGCCGGTCAGCGACGATCTTGAAGGCGAGGCGGAAAAAGCCTTTCAGGACATCGACGCGAAATACGACCGCGAGCGGCTGGTCGCTCTGGTCAAGGCGGGCGGAAAAGAAGATGTCTGAAACGACCCGGGCGATTACCCAGGCCACTCTGGTCAAGAAGGCAGCGCCGAAATCCGACTACAAGCCGGCCGACGTGTCGCCGCAGCGGCGCGTGCAGCGCTCCTTCGCGGTCAGGCTGTGGTCCGTCCGCCACTCGCGACTGCTCGAATGGTTCTACGCCAGGTTCTCCGACATGTTTTTGCTCCTCCATCCGCTGTGGAAGCGCATCGGTTACGGCCGCGTCGAAGGTCCGATCAAATTCGTCGAAAAACGCGTCAAGGGTTTTATGTTCGACTGCCGCATGTGCGGCCAGTGCGTCCTTTCTTCTACCGGCATGTCGTGCCCGATGAATTGCCCCAAGCAATTGCGCAACGGCCCTTGCGGCGGTGTGCGCGCCAACGGCAATTGCGAGGTCGAGCCTGATATGCCGTGCGTCTGGGTCAAGGCCTGGGAAGGTTCACGCAATATGGTGCATGGCGACAAGATCCTCGACGTGCAGAAGCCGGTCGACCAGTCGCTGCGCGAGACCTCGGCATGGCTGCGGGTGACCGCACAGGCCGCCGCCGCCCGCGAAGCCGCGCGCAACGTTCCAAAACCTGGGGCACCGGCATGATCGGCCGCCAGCCCGACGAGAACCCGGCCGGCATCCATCTGCCGCTCGACCCCCTGCCCGGCCACACCTCGCGCGGCCGGCTGGAGCGCGTCCTGAGGCGCGGCGAATTCGCGGTGACCACCGAGCTCAACCCGCCGGACAGCGCCGATCCGGAAGACGTCTACAACCGCGCCAAAATCTTCGACGGCTGGGTCGACGCCATCAACGCCGTCGACGCCTCGGGCGCCAACTGCCACATGTCGTCGGTCGGCATCTGTGCGCTGCTGACCCGCATGGGTTATGCCCCGATCATGCAGATCGCCTGCCGCGACAGGAACCGCATCGCCATCCAGGGCGACGTGCTGGGCGGGGCGGCGATGGGCGTCGCCAACATGCTGTGCCTGACCGGCGACGGCGTGCAGGCCGGCGACCAGCCAGGCGCCAAGCCGGTATTCGATCTCGACTGCATGTCACTGCTGGAAACCTGCCGCATCATGCGCGACAACGGCAAGTTCCTGTCCGGCCGCAAGCTGACGACGCCGCCGCAGCTTTTCCTCGGCGCGGCGATCAACCCTTTCGCGCCGCCGATCGATTTCCGCCCCTACCGGCTGGGCAAGAAAATCGCCGCCGGCGCGCAATTCGTGCAGAGCCAGTACTGCTTCGACGTGCCGATGTTCCGCACCTACATGCAGCAGGTCCGCGATCTCGGTTTTACAGAAAAATGCTTCATCCTGTGCGGCGTCGGACCGCTGGCCTCGGCCAAGACCGCCAAATGGATCCGCTCAAACGTGCCGGGCATTCATATCCCCGATTCGATCGTCAAGCGGCTGGAAGGCGCCCAGGACCAAAAGAAGGAAGGCAAGCAGCTCTGCATCGATATCATCAACGAGGTGAAAGAAATTCCCGGCGTCTGCGGCGTCCATGTGATGGCCTATCGCCAGGAGGAATATGTCGCCGAGATCGTCGATGAATCGGGCGTGCTGAAGGGGCGCCAGCCCTGGAAACGCGAAATCCGCCGCGACGATCAGCTCGTCGCCGACCGGCTCGACCACATTTTGCACGACGAGATCACCGAAACGCAGGTCGACATGGTCAAGACCGCGCATTGATGGCGCGGACGCCACCATTCGCTTGATCGAAAACAGAAACGATATAAAGAAGTCTTTATATCACGAGGGAGAGATTGCATGACCCGGACGATCGTCGCCTCGGCGACACGAGAAATCATCATCGGCTTCGACCAGCCCTTCTGCGTGATCGGTGAGCGCATCAATCCGACCGGGCGCAAGAAGCTCGCGGCCGAGATGATCGCAGGCAATTTCGATACCGTCATCAGGGACACGCTGGAACAGGCCGCCTGCGGCGCGACCATGCTCGACGTCAATGCCGGCGTCACCTCGGTCAACCCGAACGAGACAGAACCCGGCCTGCTGGTGCAGACGCTGGAAATCGTGCAGGGGTTGGTCGACCTACCGCTGTCGATCGACAGTTCGGTGACGGCGGCGATCGAGGCGGCGCTCAGGGTCGCCAAGGGCCGTCCGCTGGTCAACTCCGTCACCGGCGAGGAAGAAAAGCTCGAAGCCATCCTGCCGCTGGTCAAGAAATACAATGTCCCGGTGGTTGCCATCTCCAACGACGAGACAGGCATTTCGATGGATCCGGATGTGCGCTTCGCCGTCGCCAAGAAGATCGTCGAGCGCTGCGCCGATTTCGGCATTCCGGCGCATGACGTGGTCGTCGACCCGCTGGTCATGCCGATCGGCGCGCTCGGCGACGCCGGCCGCCAGGTCTTTGCCCTGCTGCGCCGGCTGCGTGAAGAGCTCAAGGTCAACACCACCTGCGGCCTGTCAAACATCTCGTTCGGCCTGCCGCACCGCCACGGCATCAATGCTGCCTTCATCCCGATGGTGATCGGCGCTGGCATGACCTCGGCGATCATGAACCCGGTGCGTCCGCAAGAGATGGAAGCGGTGCGCGGCGCCAATGTGCTGAACGGCACCGACGAGAACTGCACCAACTGGATCAGGACCTACAAGGACTACAAGCCGGCCGAAGGCGGCCAGGCGATCGCGGCGCCCACGCAAGTCAATGCGCCGGGCGAAGGCAATGGCAATGGCGGTCGCCGGCGCGGGGGTCGTGAAGCCCGTATGGCCCGAGGATAAGCGCGCAATCGTGAACTCTCCTGCCAACATCACCGATCCACTCGTGCTGTTCATGCCGTCCGGCAAGCGCGGGCGGTTTCCGGTCGGCACGCCGGTGCTCGATGCCGCACGCCAGCTCGGCGTCTATGTCGAGAGCGTGTGCGGTGGACGCGCCACCTGCGGGCGCTGCCAGGTCGAGGTGCAGGAAGGCAATTTCGCCAAGCACAAGATCGTCTCTTCCAACGACCACATCTCGCCCAAGGGCGCCAAGGAGGAACGCTACGAACGCGTGCGCGGCCTTCCCGAACGGCGCCGCCTGTCCTGCTCGGCGCAGATCCTCGGCGATCTCGTCGTCGACGTACCGCAGGATACGGTCATCAACGCACAGACTATTCGCAAGGATGCCGACACCAGGGTCATTGCCCGCGATTCGGCAATCCACATGTGCTATGTCGAGATCGAAGAGCCCGACATGCACAATCCTTCAGGCGATCTCGATCGCCTGAAGATCGCGCTGATGAAGGACTGGGGGCTCAACAGCCTCGATTTCGATTTCCATCTGCTGCCGCAGGTGCAAGGCATCCTGCGCAAAGGCAACTGGACCGCGACCGCCGCCATCCACAAGGATGCCGAAAGCGAGACCGCGCGGGTCATCTCGTTGTGGCCCGGCCTCAAGAACGAGGCCTACGGGCTTGCCTGCGATATCGGCTCGACCACCATCGCCATGCATCTGGTGTCGCTGCTGTCGGGCC
The DNA here is from genome assembly GCF_055811475.1 of Mesorhizobium sp. WSM4829. NCBI lineage: Bacteria > Pseudomonadati > Pseudomonadota > Alphaproteobacteria > Hyphomicrobiales > Phyllobacteriaceae > Mesorhizobium > Mesorhizobium sp. WSM4829. The sequence goes on from NZ_JBVVQJ010000009.1 coordinate 112,780, forward strand.
GCGTCGCCGCCTCGTCAGGCACGTCGAACCCGCAGATCCGCTTCGGCGAGGATCTGATGAGCCGCGTTTCCTATGTGATGATGAACCCGGACGGCCGCGAAGGCATGACGGTCGCGGTGCGCGAGGCGATCTCGGGTCTCGTCGACAAGGTTTGCGCGGAAGGCAACGTCCAGCGCAACGACATCCTGGATTGCGTCTTCGTCGGCAATCCGATCATGCACCATCTGTTCCTCGGCATTGACCCGACCGAACTCGGCGGCGCGCCCTTCGCGCTGGCTGTCTCGGGCGCCGTGCACATCAAGGCGTCGGATATCGGCCTGAAGCTCAACCAGGGCGCCAGGCTCTACATGCTGCCTTGCATCGCCGGCCATGTCGGCGCCGACGCGGCTGCGGTGACGCTGTCGGAAGGCCCGCACCGCCAGGACGAGATGATGCTGATCGTCGATGTCGGCACCAATGCCGAGATCGTGCTCGGCAATCGCCAGCGGGTCGTGGCGGCCTCCTCGCCCACCGGTCCGGCCTTCGAGGGCGCGGAAATCTCCGGCGGCCAGCGCGCTGCGCCCGGCGCCATCGAGCGCGTCCGCATCGATCCCGACACGCTGGAGCCGAAATACCGCGTCATCGGCTCGGAACTGTGGTCCGACGAGCCCGGCTTCCTCGACAGCGTCCAGGCAACCGGCGTCACCGGCATCTGCGGCTCCGGCATCATCGAGGTGGTCGCCGAGATGTACCTGGCCGGCATCATCTCCGAGGACGGCGTCGTCGACGGTGGGCTCTGCGCCCGCTCGCCGCGCGTCACCGCCAATGGCCGCACCTTCTCCTACGTGCTGAAGGAAGGCGAGCCGAGGATCACCATCACCCAGACCGACGTACGCGCCATCCAACTCGCCAAGGCGGCCCTCTACGCCGGCACCAAGCTGTTGATGGAAAAGCAGCACACCGATCATGTCGACCGCATCCACTTCGCCGGTGCCTTCGGCTCCTTTATCGATCCGAAATACGCCATGGTGCTGGGACTGATTCCCGACTGCGATCTCGACAAGGTCTCGGCCGTCGGAAACGCCGCCGGTGCCGGTGCGCGCATGGCGCTGCTCAATCGCGGCTATCGCCGCGAGATCGAGGAAACAGTGAGCCGGATCGAGAAGATCGAGACCGCGCTGGAGCCGAGATTCCAGGAGCATTTCGTCTATGCCATGGCGCTGCCGAACAAGATCGACCCGTTCCCGAAACTATCGGCGGCGGTGAAGCTGCCACCGCGCAAGACCGTGAGCGAGGACGGCATTGCCGGCGATGCCGCCCCACGGCGTCGTTCGCGCGAAGGCCACGCCGCCCGGCGCGGCCGGGGGTAGCATCCCGCTGCTAAAAGCTGCACTCACCCTCATTCTCATTTGCATGCATATGTTTCCGGATCAGCCCAAACAGAAACAAGGCGCTGTTATCAGCGAAATCCACCCGATACACACGCGGCGCATTTAACCGGCATCGAACGGCAGGCAGGAAATAACTTTCAGCCGCCGCAGCACTCCAAGGGAGATGAAGATGTCGATGTTCGAAAGCCTCGGCCGCTTTGGTACGGCCATCAAGCATGCGCACAACAGGAACAGGTCGGTCCGGGCCATGAACAGCCTGCCGCCCGAAATTCAGAAGGATATCGGCTGGCCCGTGTCGCCGCGCAACGACCCGCAGGTCACCTTCTCGGCCCGACATCTGGGTTCGGCGCGCTGATGACCTTCGCCGACAAATGCAAGCTGCTGGCCAAGCGCCGGAACCGTCATACGGCTCCGGCAGCAAGCGACCGTCGGCTGCGCGCCGTACTGCTGCCCAGGCGCTGAGCGATGCTGCGCTGGCCTTGATTGCCAGCCAGATCACAGGGCCGTGTTGAGACCGCGCAAATCTTGACATTCTGGGCGAAGGCACGATCTTCGATTGCGAGGGGTTCTCTTAGTCGGCTCAGCCGAAGTCCGTGTGTCCGCATGCCCAGTATCAAAAGCCACGTCGTTTCCTTCGTGCTCAGGTATAGCCGCAAGAAAGCCTTTTCCAGCCCGGAAAACCTGCAGCGCTGGATCGCTTACGCCCGCAAGACGGAGAACCATCAGCCGCCCGCATCGCTGCATCAGCGTTTCGAGATCGCGACGCGCAGCGTGGACGGCTTTCCCGTGTACGAAATCGCGCCGAAGACCGGCGAGCGAAAGCGGATCCTCTACCTGCATGGCGGCGCCTATGTCTTTCAAATCACGTCCTATCACTGGGGACTGATCGCCGATATGGCCGACCGGCTGGGCTTCGGCATCACCGTGCCGATCTACCCCATTGCTCCCGAACACGATTTCCACGCCATGTTCGGCATGGTCGGCGAGGTCTACCGTCAGATGCTCGACGAAACGGAAGCGCAGGACATCGTCTTCATTGGCGATTCCGCCGGCGGCAACATGGCCGTGGTGCTGACCATGATGGCCGCGGAGGAAGCCCTGCCATTGCCGTCTCGCCATGTGCTGATTTCGCCCGGGCTCGATCTGTCGCTCGCCAACCCCGAAGTGTTCGAGGCGGAACGCTACGATCCGTGGCTGGGAATTCCTGGCGGGCTGGAGGCAGTCCGGCTCTACAGTGCCGGCATAGATCCCAGCGACTGGCGCATCAGTCCGCTTTACGGCGACCTCTCGGTGTTGCCGAAAACGCTGCTTCTGACCGGTTCGCGCGACATGCTGACCCCCGACAATCTGATCTTCGCGCAAAAGGCCCGTGCCGCCGGTGTCGCGATAGAGGTCGTGCACGAGCAAGGCATGTTCCATGCCTGGCCGCTGATCGACATGCCAGAAGCGCGGCGCGCGCGGGACAGCATCGTGACGTTTTTAGCCAGCGACAGCGAAAGCTATCATGCCAATGCCGGCGAATTGGCACTGCAAAGGACAGGTCGTGAAGTCTCCACTCACAACCTGTCTGCGCCGTCGAAGTCCTGAATCAAAACTTTCCGGTTTCTTTGAACACTTCGAAGGTCGCGCGGATGTGATCGGCAACGGCTTTCACTGGCGCGCTGGCGTCCGGCGCCACGACCATGGCCAGATTGTAGGTGCCGATGTCGGGCATGCCGTCCTTCGGGCAAAGCTCGACCATGTCGCTGCCGAGGAACGATTTTGGCAGCGGCGCCACCGCGAGGTCGGACATGATTGCGGCGCGCTGGCCGGCGGTGTGCGCACTCATATAGGCGACGCGGTAGTTCCGGCCCTCACGCCCAAGCGCCTCGAGGGCGCCTGCCCGCCAGGCGCAGCCCTCTTCCCACAATGACACCGGCAGCGGTTCGCGCAGATGCGCGCAGCCGCCCTTGGCGCCGGCCCAGACGATCGGTTCGGTGAGCAGCACTTCGGCGCCGAGCGCGCTGGTCTTGTAGGAATTGGTGAGAAGCGTGATGTCGAGCGCCCGGTCGTCCATGCGCCGACGCAGATTGACGCTCTGGTCGATGGTCACGTCGACGGCGATCGAAGGATGCGACTGTGCAAAACGCTTCAGCACGTGCGGCAGCACGCGCTCGCCATAATCGTCGGGCGAGCCGAGCCGCACCACCCCGACAATGTCGGGGATGATGAACTTCGACACCACCTCGCGGTTGATCGACAACAGCCGGCGGGCGTAGCCGAGCAGCATCTCGCCATCCGTGGTCAGCGTCACCGAGCGCGCGTCGCGCGCAAACACCGAGCGGCCGAGAATGTCCTCCAGCTTTTTGATCTGCATGGAGACGGCCGACGGCGTGCGGAAGACAGCACTGGCAGCGGTGGTGAAACTGCCGGTCTCGGCGATCGCCACGAAGGTGCGCAAGACGTCGAGATCGAGCAGCGGCAACGGATGATTGAGTGGGGCGTTCATCGGGATCGACCTTCAATTTTTCTGATGCAAACTATCATTCCATTTCGTTTGATTGAACATCACTTTGGGAGGATAGTCAACTCCATCGAAGGCAGACGGCGATGACACTGATCTGCAATCGACACGAAATGAAGCTGAAACAAACCGGATGTAGCGCTTGGTCCGCCGAGCGACCGGCACCCGACCCAACCCTAAGGAGAATTAAAATGTCCATCCTGTCATCCATCGGCCGCATCGCGACCGAATTCAGCGCGGCCCGCGCCCGCTACCAGACCGAACGCGCCATCCGCTCTCTGCCGATCGAACTGCAGAAGGATATCGGCTGGCCTGAAGCCGCCGACACCAAGACCGGCACTCGCCACGGCGTTGGATCCTGGGCTGGCGGAGCAAAATAGATCGTGTGTATCAAAAGCTGAAGGCCTGCCGCACAGACCATGTCCGGCAGGCCTTTTTATTTGCAGCCATTTCCGAGCCATGCCGTCGTTGCATGGTGCCTATGACCGGGCCGCATAGCAGCTCAAATTTTGAACTAACGCCTTGTAAGTGATTATTAATCTGGCGGAATGCCCAAATACGTCGCATGCCGTGTCGCTTTTCCTATCAAGTGCTTCGCTTTTGCGATTTAGTTTCCCTTCACGTAAGCCTATATCAGCGCCAGCCAACGAGCTGCCCCACTCCATCACGCGAAGGCGACCCGTCTGAGCAACCGAATGGAGATGATGATGAAGCTTTTTGCCCGCCTTTTTGCTCGCCGCGAAATGAGCCTGACGACCGCGCTCGAGCGCCAGCGCCTTGCCAACACCATGCCGGGCCAGACCGGCGCCGTGGCCGCCGCGCGCCTCGGCTTCGTCGCCTGATCTGCCAAGCTCGCAAGCGGCGCTCGCTGCTGCAGCTTCGAAGTTGATCACAACGCCGCTTCGGTTTGCCGAGGCGGCGTGCCTGGTCATGCCCCGACCTCATGCGAAATGCGCTCAATCCGGCAGCAGGTTGGGTCGTCATCGCCTAGCGATTGCCCATTTGCGACCCATGTCGCAAATAAAGTGTATCCGTTGCCGCCTAGCCGATTGACAGGAAAAGTTTTTCCTGATGTCGCTATGCTGATCGCGACATCCTGTTCGCGCCATTGCAGCGTGAGGGTTACCCTGTGAACGTCGTAAATCATCCGATCAGGCGATCGTTTGTATTCTTCCTGGTCCCCGATTTCACCATGATCGCCTTTGCAACGGCGCTCGATCCGTTGCGCTCGGCCAACCGGATGCTCGGCTACGAGGCCTACCGCTGGCGGCTCGCCAGCATCGACGGCAAGCCGGTGCGCGCCTCGAACGGCGTCGAATGCGCCGTCGACACCTCGCTGGAGGACGAACGCAAGAAGATGTCCGGCCCCGAACGGCCGAACATGGCGGTCGTTTGCAGCGGCATCAATGTCGAGCGCTATCAGAACAAATCGGCCTTCGCCTGGCTGCGCGAGGAATACAATCGCGGCGTCGCCATCGGCGGCTTGTGCACTGGCGCTCATATACTGGCCGCCGCCGGCCTGTTGTCCAACAAACGCTGCGCCATTCATTGGGAGAACCTGCCGGGCTTTTCCGAAGCGTTCCCGAAGGCCAATGTCTTTGCCGACCTCTTCGAGATCGACCAGAACATCTACACCTGCGCCGGCGGCACCGCGGCGCTCGATATGATGCTGAAGCTGATCGGCGACGATTTCGACGACAATCTGGTTAACCGGGTCTGCGAGCAGGTCTTGACTGACCGCGTGCGCAGCCCGACCGATCGCCAGCGCCTGCCGCTGCGCGCACGCCTTGGCGTGCAGAACTCCAAGGTGCTGACCATCATCGAATTGATGGAAGCAAACCTGTCCGAGCCACTGTCGTTGATCGAGATCGCCGACCATGTCGACCTGTCACGCCGGCAGATCGAGCGCCTGTTCCGCACCGAGATGGGACGATCCCCTGCCCGCTATTATCTGGAGATCCGCCTCGACCGGGCCCGGCACTTGCTGATCCAATCATCGCTGCCGGTGGTCGAAGTGGCGGTCGCTTGCGGCTTCGTCTCCGCCTCGCATTTCTCCAAATGCTATCGCGAGCTCTATGCGCGCTCGCCGCAGCAGGAGCGCGTCGATCGCAAGCAGTTGCTGGTCGCGTAGACTAGACAAGACAAGGCAATATTTTGCACGCGTATCTCTGGTCTGGCGGATGGCCGATTGAAGTCTAGCGGGTGTCGAACATCCAGCTTCGGTCGCGCCACATTTTCTCGCCGACCTGGCAATCGGTGGCCGGCTTGTCCTGCGCCAGCACCACTGGCGGATGCGCCGCTTCTTCCGCCGTCCATTGCGGTGAGGCAGGTCCGGCAAGCTCAAGCACCAGCTTGCGGCGGATCGCTTCGGGAAACTGCGTCCACTCATTGACGGGGATCATGAACGCCCCGGGCCCGCCGATGACGCAGTCGGTGTAATAGCGGTCGAGATAGTTGACGTCGTAGACGCTGGTGAAGCCGCCCCGCGTCATCAGCGGCAGGCCGTTGATGGTGATGCCTTGCCTGACCAGTTCGTCACGGATGATGTCGACGGGAGCACCTTGATTGTTGGGGCCATCGCCTGAAATGTCGATGACTCGCTTGACGCCTTGAAAGCCGCTTTCGGCGAAGAGATCGCTGCTGAATTGCAAGGCACCGGAAATCGAGGTGCGCCGCGCGCTGTTGGGCGCATGGGCGGAGAGTTGCTCGACCACCCGCTCGGCGTCGGCACGATTGGCGATCACCGTCCACGGCACGATGATGTGCTGCCATGTCGTGCCGGCCCATTCGACATAGGTGACGGCAATCTTGCCGTAGGCGCCGTCGGCGATGGCCTGCAGGACCGTGTCATGCGTCAGCGCCGCGACATAGCCGCGACGCTGGATTTCGAGTTCGGCCGGCGACATCGACAGCGAAACGTCGACCGCCAACACCAGTTCGACGTCGACGGGTTCGGCAGCGCGGGAGTCCGGCGCCTGGACGAGCATCAGCACCAGCGCGGCGGCGCCTGAGAGGAGATGTCCTGCGCGGGGAAAAGCAGACATGCCGCAAGGTAAGCGAAAATCGTCACGCCACAAAGCGAAAAGCCCAGCGCCGGGCTAATGCATGTCGTCCAAAAGCATGCCCTCGGGCTTGAACTAAGGGTGCGCAGCGGGTTTGGGCAACGACTTGCATAAAAACGAGAACTTAACGCGCTGCGCATGACTCCCCACACAACGTGACGCGCCTTAAGTCCTTGCGCTCACATTTTGCGAGTCCGCCTCTCACCCTCTATTGTGGGAGGCTCAGCTGCGTGGCTTGAGGTTGTCCGGGTCGTAAAGCGGCCTGTAGCCGACGGCGGCCACTTCGACCGGGTATGTCTCGCCGAAATATTCGACATCCAGCTTGCGGCCCTCCTGGCAATACGCCCACGGCAGATAGGCAAGCGCGATGTTCTTGCCGATGGTCGGGCCGTAGGCGACCGAGGTCGTAAACGATCGGCGGCCGAGTTCGTCGACCAGCGTTTCACCCGTTTGCGGGTCCATCACCGGCATCGTGCCGACGGGATAGCGGGCCACGCCCCTGGAATCGACATTATCCGTCATGACAAGCGTGCAGAGCATAACCGGCTGATGCGCACGGGCGCGATAGTCCAGATGCTTTGCCTTGCCGCTGAAATCGGCCTCCTTGACCTTCGGGCGGGCAAGATCGGCCTCCAGCAGATTGTACTCGGTCAAAAGATCCGCATTCTGCAGGCGCAGGCTCTTCTCCATGCGGCGGCTGTTGGCATAGGTCTCGACGCCAAAAGCCATCACGCCGGTCGAACGCAAAGCATCCCATACGGCCAGGCCGTCTTCGTAGCGCATGTGCAGTTCCCAGCCCTGCTCGCCGACATACGAGATCCGGAAAGCGGTCACGTCCTTGCCGGCGATCCTGACAGGCTTGATCGCCGCAAAGGCAAAGTTCTCCGGCGTCAGGCCATCCGGGTCCTCGACGACCTTCTGCAAGGTCGAGCGCGCGTTCGGACCCCAGATGCCGACGGTCACGTATTTCTCGGTCACGTCGGTGATGGCGACATCGAACCCTTTGTCTTCTGCCGTCCGCCGCATGTAGTGGAAGTCGCGCGGGCCGGCATCGGCGCCGTCTATGACGCGGCAGCGGTCGGCCATGCGGATGACGGTCAGGTCGGCGCGCACCATGCCCTCGTCGTCGAGGAAATGGGTGTAGATGCCTTTGCCGATATTGCCGTCGCCGCCGATCCTGGCCGCGCACAGCCACTCCATCAGCGCGACATGATCAGGGCCTTCCACGTCGTACATCGCGAAATGCGACAGGTTGACGATGCCGCAATCCTCGCTCATGGCGAGATGCTCGGCATTGGAGACGCGCCAGAAATGGCGGTTGTCCCACTCGTTTTCGCGCACCGGCACCCGGTTGCCGTATTTCTCGAGCAGGTGCTCGTTGGCGGCATAGCCGTGGGCGCGCTCCCAGCCGCCGAGTTCCATGAAATAGCCGCCGAGTTCCTTCTCGCGCTCCCAGAAGGGCGAGCGGCGCACGTCGCGAGCCTTGGAGAATGGCTCGCGCGGATGGACGGCCGGATTGTAGACCTTCATCGCCGTTTCGGTGCAGCGGTCCCAGATGAACTGCTCTTGCGTTTGGTGCGGATAGAAGCGCGAATAGTCGATGGCGTGGTGGTCGATCGACGTCCGGCCGTCCGTCATCCAGTCGGCGATGAGCTTGCCCATGCCGGGGCCGTCCTTGACCCAGATCGCGACGGCATACCAGAGGCCCCGCACCTTCTGGCTCTCGCCCATGGAGGGGCCGCCGTCTGCCGTCACCTGCAGAAGCCCGTTGAAGGAATGGCTCTCATTGTAGCCCAGTTCGCCCAGGATCGGCGTCAATTCCATGGCGCGCTCGAGCGGCGCCAGGATCTGTTCCATGTCGAGGTCGCGCTGCGAGGGCGATAGACGGGCCTGGTCTTTCTCCAGGAGGTCGCGCGGATGGCAAAGGCGCGGATTGGTCTCTTCGTAGTAGCCCCACTCGATCTGTCCGCCTTCGGCGGTCTTGGGATCGCCGGTGTCGCGCATGTAGGCCGAGTTGCCTTGGTCACGCAGCAGCGGCCAGCCGATCTCCTTGCCGGTGCCGGCGAACTCGGTATAGGGCCCGAAGAAGGTGAGCGGATGGTCGATCGGCATGACCGGCAGGTCCTCGCCGACCATTTCCGCGATCAACCGGCCCCAGATACCTGCGCAAACGATGACGTAGTCGGCTTCGATGGTGCCGCGATCGGTCACCACGCCCTTGATGCGACCGTTCTCGACGACAAGCGACCGGGCCGGCGTGTTGGCGAAGGATTTAAGTTTTCCGGAGGCTTCCGCCTGGTCGACCAGCTTGCCGGCGACCGTTTGCGAGCGCGGGATGACGAGACCGGCATCGGGATCCCACAGGCCGCCCTGCACCATCTCTTCTTCGATCAGCGGGAATTTCTGCTTGATCTCGGCCGGCTCGATCAGCCGGGCACGCGTTCCGAAAGCCTTTGCCGAGGCGATCTTGCGCTTGATCTCCGCCATGCGATCGTCATCGCCGACGCGGGCAACCTCGAGGCCGCCGATACGGGCGTAGTGACCCATCTTTTCATAAAAATCGATGGAGTAGAGCGTCGTCCAGCAGGACAGGAAATCATGGCTGGTGGTGTAGCAGAAGTCGGAAGCATGCGCTGTCGAGCCGATATCGGTCGGAATCCCTGACTTGTCGATGCCGACGATGTCATCCCATCCGCGCTCGATCAGGTGATGGGCGACCGATGCGCCGACAATACCGCCCAGCCCGACGATGACGACCTTCGCCTTTTCCGGAAACCCTGCCATTGCCCGCGACTCCAAAGTGGTAAAGCGGGCACCGGCGCCCGTTTGATCGGCGCACAATATGCAGGCGACAGCCGCCATGCTACCGCCTGTTTGCGACACGCTGCAAGTGCGACGCGACCCGCAAAAATCAGGTGCTATCGGGCTCCGGGGCTATCCCTCAGGCGAAGGCCCAGATGTCCTCGGCCTGGAAGCCGACCTGGTAGCCGGCGGTCTTCAACTTGACCACGACCTGGCCGATCTCGGCCGCCGGCAACGCACCAACCTCGACCTTGATCATGCCGGGACGGTAGCGCTCGAGGTCGAGCTGCTCGAAGACGATCCAGTCGGCGCCTTCGCAATCGACAAGGAAGGCGTCGATATGGGTGATGCAGTTGCGGTCGAGCAGCGTCTGCAATGTCTCCGACGGCACTTCGATATCCCTGAGGTGCGGCGCGAATTTGTTGAAGTTGGCATCGGCCTGGCCCCAGGCATTCTTGCCCGACATCAGATTGGTGTCGGTCACCGACGAGCAGCCGATGAACTCGATCGGCAGCGTGCCAGCCTCGAGTGCGGCGGCATCGAAGGTGTGGACCGTGATCGTTCCCTTGCTCTTCGTCACCGCAACCGGCTCAATGATGAAGCGGCCCGTATCGGTATAGTTGGCGCGCAACCGCTTCTGGTTGTGCGGGATCGGCTCGACCAGTACGGCGCGAGCGTGCGGGATGCGGTGCAGCCACGGCGTCACATCGTCGAACAACACGCCATCGCAGGCGCCGACATTGACCATCTGGAACCGCCTTTTTGCCCCACTGAGGCGCGCCTTCAGCGCGGCCTTCGCCAGGAACTTCGTACCGTGCAGCGACGGCCCGCGATCGAGGATGCCAGCGGGGAGGCCGAGCGACAGCGCGATGCGCGCCAGGCTGGAAACGGAACTCATGACTTGTCTCCAGGAATGACGTGCAATGGCGCGGCGCCGCGCCCTTTGGTGCTCGCTGATGCCCACAACGCCATAAATGGCCCGGCGAGCAGCAGGAACGGCGGGATCAGATTGGGAAAATAGATGCGGGTGTCGTGGATCGGGAAGACCGTGAATTTGGCCAATACGCCGAGCACCAATGCCGCAAACAGAATGCCGGCGCGGCGGTCGAGCTTGAAGCCGGCACGGCTTGAGGCATACCACCCCGCCAGCGCCATCACCGAGACGCCGACCCAGTTGTTCAGGCTGACGGCACGGATCAGGGAGGCGGCAAAAGCCCGGAGGTAGGCGACAGCCGAGAACGGCGGATCGAAGCCGGCCATATTGTAGTGCTGCTCGATCGAGGAGAACCACAGATGCGGCCACCAGCCGGGATGCTGCGCCCAGTGGGAGATGGCGAAATAGGCGACGAGCGAGGCGGCAAAGCCGGCCAGCGCGCCCCACGCATTCTGCCGGAAGACCAACAGCAGCACGGCAAAAATAGCAAGGAAAACAATATTGTCGGGCCGAGCCATGAAAGCGAGGAAGAGCAGGATCGCGGTGGCCACTTCACGACCGCGCCTATAGGCAAAGAGCCCGCCGAGGAACAGCGCTGAGCACAGCAGGTCAGGCGTCAACGCCCGCGCCGCGTCGCCGAAATCAGCCATCATCAGCACCGCGCCGAGAACCGGCGCCAGCGCCAGCGCGCCCTCTGAGCGCAGCCAGAGCAGCGCGATCGCGCCGAACAGCAGCACCGAGAACACCTGCAGCAGCCGCATCGCCGCGACCGGCGACATCGCCGAGCTCATCGTCGACAGGATCTCGGCGAAAAGGAACTTGATCCGGTACATGCCGAGCAGCGAATGGAAATCGGCGGCATTCCCGGCCATATGACTGCGGAAACCGCCGCCATCATCGGTCAGCGCCTTGTAGTCGCTCGCCGACAGGCCGTCCCTGACCGTGCCATAGGCATAATCGTGCAGCGCCTGCACATCGCGATAGGTGCCCTCCTCGGCGATCGCAAGGTAGGGCAGCATGTCCCAATTGGCGTCAGGCATGAACCATGCCGTCGCCGCGGTCAGCAGGATGTAGAGCGCGAAGGCAGCCGCGCCGATCGGTGCGGCAAGACGCGCATAGGTGCCCTCGCCCCATGCCAGACTGGCCTTGGTCAGCCAGTCGAGCAGGTTTGTCGGAGCCGGAGACTTGCTCAGCATGGTCTCGCTCGGCGCACCTGGCTAACGAACCTGGCTTTTGACGAAATCCTTCACGATCGACACGATGCCGCGCGACAACAGGCTGTCGAGCGCCTCGACGAAGCGGTCGACATGTTCGCGCTGGCAGATCAGCGGCGGTTCGAGGCGGATGACGTTGCGGTTGTATTCGGTGAAGGCAACGAGCACGTCGTAGTCACGCAGCAGCAAAGCACCAACAAAACCGGACAAGGATCCCTTCAGCTTGTCGTCAAGCACGCTGACCACAGGCCGCAGCACCATCGGCAAGGTCTGCGAAAAGTCGTGGAATTCCAGCCCGACCATAAGGCCTTTGCCGCGGACCTCCTTGATGATCCTCGGGCATTTTTCCCGCAACGTCTGCAGGCGTTGCAGCAGATAGTCGCCGGTGACCGCGGCGTTGTCGATCAGCCCCTCGTCGTAAAGCACGTTGAGCGCCTCGATCGAGGTGACGCAGGCCTCGCCCATGCCGCCGAAGGTGGCCATGGCGTGGATCATCGCCGTCTTCGGCGTGCCATAGGCCTTCAAATAGACCTCGCGCCTGGCGATCATCGCGCCGACCGCCGCCTTGCCGCCACCGAGCGACTTTGCCAGCGCCGTCACGTCCGGAACGACGCCGTAGTGCTCGAAGGCATAGAAGCGGCCGGAGCGGCCATAGCCGCACTGCACCTCGTCGGCGACCCACAGAACACCGTATTGGTCGCATAGCGCACGCAGCTTCTGCCAGTATTCGGCAGGCGCCTGGATGATGCCGCCGCCGCCCTGGATGGTTTCGAGCACGATGACGCCGACCTCGGGATCGGAGCGGAACGTGCGCTCGACCGCTTCGACGTCGCCGAACGGAATGCGCATGACATTGTCGGCCATCTTGAAGTCGGCGCGATAGAGCGAGCCGTCGGTGATCGCCAGCACGCCCTTGGTCTTGCCGTGGAAGGAATTCTCGGCATAGACGATTTTCGGCCGCTTCGGGCCGGCGGCGCGCTCGGCGAGCTTCACCGCCGCCTCCATGGCTTCCGAGCCGGAAGAGCCCAGAAACACCATATCGAGGTCGCCGGGCGAGCATTTGGCGAGATTGTGCGCCAGGGCCGCCGCATATTGCGACATGAAGGCGATGGCGATCTCCTGCCGCTTCTCCTCCTGGAACTTTTTGCGCGCCTCGAGAAGGCGCGGATGATTGTGGCCGAAGGCCAGCGAGCCGAAGCCGCCGAAGAAATCGAGGATCTTGCGGCCGTTCTGGTCGATGTAGAACATGCCTTCGGCGCGCTCGACCTTGATCTTGTGGAAGCCGAGCAGCTTCATGAAATGCAGCTGGCCGGGGTTGAGATGCGCCTTGAACAGGTCGGTCATGCGTGCGACGTCCATCGCCTTGGCCTGCTCGACGCTGATCAGATCGGGCTTGGCGGTGGTGGCGGGCGAAAGCGCTGGCGCGCTGACCGTGACGTGCGCAGTCGTGTGGTCTGGTTTGGTCATGACGGTCATCTCAAGAGTCTCCTGCTGGCCCTTCACTCGGCGGGCACATGTTTGGCGGCGACGGCATGGCCGTCTTTCTTGGCGCGATATTCGCTGTAGGCGGCGATCAGCATGTCCTCGTCGCGATATTGCGGCACCCAGCCGAGCTGGCGTTCGGCCTTGGACACGTCGAGCACGCAGTCCTCGTCGGCGATCAGATACTGCTCCGGATCCATGATCGGCATGTTCAAGAGGTCGAGCAGGTCGAGCGTTCGCTTGACTGCCCAGCCCGGGGTCGGGATCAGGATCGATTTCGAGCCGGCATGCCTGATCAGATCGCTGAGCAATTTCCGGACCGGCGGCGGGTTGAGCGAGCCGAGATTATAAGCCTCATCAGGCACGCCGGCTCTCCAGGCGGCGCGCGCCGCCTCGGCGCAGTCGAACACCGAGATGAACTGATACGGGTTCTTACCCGAGCCGATCGTCGGCACCGGAAGGTTCCAGTCGATCAGCTTGAACAGCTTTTCGAGGATGCCGAGGCGGCCGGGGCCGATGATCAGGCGCGGCCGAAGCAGCGAGATCGACATGCCGCGCTTGCGCCAATCGGCGGCCAGTTCCTCGGTCTTCTGCTTCGACCAGCCATATTCGCCGAGCGGCGCGACCGGGTGCTCCTCGGTCATCGGCTGCGTGACCGTGTGGCCGTAGATCATGTCGGTCGTGTAATGGACGAGCTTGGGCGCGCCGGCTCTGTCCATCGCCTGCATGATGTGCTCGGTGCCGTGGAAATTCACCGGGAAGAAGAATTCGTGGCGCTTGGCGCGCACCTGGATCGGCGACAGCATTTTCGCCGACAGATTATAGACCATGTCGTCGGCCTTCAGCCCGACCGAAGCGACCGAGGCCGGATCGGTGACGTCGCACCTGACATATTGGGCGGAGCGGTAATGCGGCAGGTCGCTTTTAGCGATATCGGCGACGACCACCTCCTCGCCGTCGGCCAGGAGTTTCGGGGCAAGGTGGCGGCCGACGAAACCGTCACCGCCGAAGATCACATGTCTCATCGAACGATCCCACTGTGAATCTTGTCGGACGAAAGGGAGGCGGTTTCCTCGTCATGCCCGCGACCACCCAAATCCTGGCTATCCAAATCCCGGCCACCCAGATCCCGGCCACTTTGGGCGATCAGCACCGTGCCAACGCAGATGAAAGCGATGCCGGCGATACGCCAGCCATTGAGGTCTTCGCGGAAGATGAAATAGGCGAAGATCGCGACGGCGACATAGGCGAGGCTGAGGAACGGATAGGCGAAGCTGAGCTCTACCTTGGACAGCACATAGATGTGCGCCGCCATCGAGATGACGAAGGTGCACAGGCCGAAGAAAACCCATGGGCTGAAGACGATCTGCAACAGCTTCAGCAACGGATTGCTGCCCTCGAAGGAAATCGGACCGAGTGACATCATGCCCTGCTTCAGCATGAGTTGCGCGGCGGCGTTGGTCATGACCGTGAACAGAATTGAGACGATGTATTTCATGTTTTTCTCATCAACCTTTTTCGTTCTACTGAAAACTTCCAAACATTTCGTGAAGCACAAAAAAGTTCGAGGAAAGCTTGAATTATCGATCTGTTTACCACGAACTATTCGAATGTTATCTATTCCGCGGCTTCGGCGGCTCCGTGTCGCGCCTCGAGCCTTTTCGCCGTTCGCGCCCAGAAACTCGACATGAAGGCGGGATCGCGGATCGCTTCGAGGCGTTGCCATTCCGGAAAGGAGGCTGCGAAAACGTCGTCGCCCATGCGGGCATCCTTGTAGGGATTGACCGCACCACCGGCCTCGACCGTGATTTGGTCGAGCTCCTTCAGCAGCGCCAGCGTCGCCCTGCCACGGTTGGGGAAATCCAGCGTCAACGTGAAACCCGGCCGCGGGAACGACAGCAGTGCCGGCGAGCGGACCCCGCCGAAGCGCTTCAGGACTGTGAGGAACGAGCCCTGCCCGGCCCGTTTTGCCGCCGCAAGCAACGCCGGCACCACTCGGCGCGCGACGTCTTCCGGCATCACGCTCTGGTGCTGGAAAAGCCCATTCGGTCCATAGAGGCGGTTCCAGTTGCCGACGCCGTCGAGCGGAAAGAAGAATCCCTGGTAGCCGACCTGACGCGCCTCCGTCGACCGGCCTTTCTTCCACCGGTAGGCGGCATTGAAGGCAGTCAGGAACGGCCGGTTGAGCACGTTGAACGGCGGCTGGAACGGCACCGAAAGATTTCCACCGGCACGCAAGGCCACATGGGAGCCATGCTCGGCGTGATTGCCGGTGAACAGCAGCCCGCGCCCGCGACTGTGGCCGCCGGCAAGCTGGTCGATCCAGGCGACGACGTATTCGTTGGCCTGATCGGCCGCTTCCGCAAGTTCGAAGAACTCGCCGAGATCACGGAATGGCGTCACCTTCTCGATGATGTCGAGCGATGGCACCCGCATCAGCCGGATCGATGCGGACAGTATCAGGCCCGTCAGCCCCATGCCGCCGATCGTCGCCGCGAACTGGCGTTCATTCTCGGTGGCCGAGCTGTAATGGGCCTGTCCGTCCGATCTGAGCAGCGTCAAGGATTCGACGTGGCAGCCGAAGGTGCCGCGCCGGTGATGGTTCTTGCCGTGAACGTCGTTGGCGATGGCGCCGCCGAGCGTGACGAACTGCGTGCCCGGAACGACGGCGGGAAAGAAGCCGTATGGCGCTGCATGGTCGATGATGTCGGAGAGAAGCACGCCGGCCTCGGCCTCGATCACGCCGGTCTCGGCATTGAAGGCGCGGATCCTGTTCAGCGGCCGCATATCGATGATCGTGCCGGCCCCATTCTGGCAGGAATCGCCATAGGAGCGGCCGTTGCCGTAGGCGAGCAAAGCGTTTCTTGTCGCCTTGCCGCTCTTCAGCAACGCAACAGCGTCGTCAGCCGGGATCACATCGAGTGCCGGTGGCGTGGCAAGACCGAAGCTCTGGAACCGCTCCTGGCCCACCCCTACCAGCCTCCGACGACCAGAAACACAGCGCCGATGAGCACGACGATCTGGCTGCGCCAGTCGCGGATGATGAAGACGACCGGATCGTCATGCATCTGGTCGCGGCGGGCGAGAATCCAGACGCGCATGGTCAGGTAAAGCACGATCGGCGCCAGCGGCCAGACCAGCCAAGGATGCGGATAAAGTTCGCGCACCGCAGCGCTGTCCATATAGAGCGCCAGCACCAGCGCCGAGGAAAAGGCCGACGCCATGCCCGCCTGGGCGACGATCTCCTGGTCTTCGGTGCGGTAGCCGCGGCCGGCAATGCGCTCGCCGGCCGGAATGGCGGTCGTGCGCAGCTCGACAAACCGCTTCACCAGCGCCAGCGACAGGAAAAAGAAGATCGAGAAGGCCAGCAGCCAGAAAGAGACGTCGACGCCGGTTGCCGCGGCGCCCGCCAGAACGCGGATCGTGTAGAGACCGGCCAATGTCAGCACGTCGATCAGAAGCATGCGCTTGAACGACAGCGAATAGCCTGTGGTGATGACCATGTAGCCACCGAGCACGCCGAGGAATTCGATCGGCAGCAGAAGCCCTGCAGCAACGCCTGTTGCGAGCAGCACCATCATTGAACCGAGGCCGAACGGGATCGACAGCGCGCCGCTGGCGAATGGCCGGTTGCGCTTGGTCGGGTGTTTGCGGTCGAGCGCGAGATCGAAGAAATCATTGAGGATATAGATGGCGGAAGCGACTGCGCTGAACGAGACGAATGCCAGCAGGCATTCCCAGATCATGTCGGCGTTGAAGTATTCGTGCGACAGCACCATCGGCACTGCGATCAGCGAGTTTTTCAGCCACTGATGAACGCGCAGCATCTTGACGATGGTTCTGAATGTCGGTTTCGGCGCCGGCATGATTTCAGCACTGTGCGCGGCCTGCCAGCGCGCGGCATGGCGGTCGGGCGCGACGACGATTGCCGTGTGCGCGGCGTCGAATACCTTAAGGTCGTGCCGACTGTTGCCGGCATAGTCGAAGCCGCCATCGCCATAGGCTGCGACAAGCGAGGCGCACTTTCTGCCTGACGTCATGTTGTGGGGGCCGTCAGTCGCCAGGACGCGATCGAATATCCCGAGATGTGCGGCGATCGCCTCGGCGAATTTACGCGGCGTCCCGGTCGCCAGCACGATCTTGCGGCCTTCGCCATGTTCGGTGCGAAGGCGCTGAAGCAGCGCCTCGCGGTAGGGCAGCGACGCAGGATCGATGTCGATGCGTTGAGCGATGGCCTGCTTCAACCGCGCCGGCCCGCCGGCGAGCCAGAACGGCACCAGGAAAACATAGAGCGGATTCTTCTTGAGAAGGATGAACAGACCTTCCCACAGCAGGTCCGTCGCGAGCAGCGTGCCGTCGAGATCGACAGCAAGCGGGATTGCGTTCCTGTCCCACCGCGCATCCATTCTTCGTTGCCCTGCCTAAAAGCGCATGATCCCGAAAGCCGACCTTTCGGAAAGGATCAGGCGCCGATCCAAAACCCCATGCTTCAGCGTCTTCGGCCCGATATAGCGAGCAACAGCGCAGCGATCGTTAAGGCGTCCGGCCCGGCCTGGCTTGCGTGACGGTATTTTCCCTTTCATCGTTAAGTTTCGATAACCCGAAACGATCAAAGGCCGGGCATTTGCCCGGCCTTCTAAAAACTAGTCAACGTTTTTTGACGCGGTTACTTGATGCGGGCGACGCCGCCAGAGATTTCGATTGTTTCCGAACCGGTCAGTGCTTCGAGGTCGCCATTCGGCATGGTAACGAAACAGCCGGTCGGGCAGAATTCAGCGGTTTCGCCGGCGGCCAGCGCCAGCTCCGTCTTGCCACCGCCTTCGGTCACGACGAGTGTGCGGGTCTCGGCGTCCTTGTTGGTGGCGCTGGCGGCGAAGGCTGAATCGCCCACGGCAAGAAAAGCAATGGCGGCGACGAGAGACTTCCACATTTGCAGTATCGGTGTTGCCACCGCCTCTGTTGCATTTCGCAAGGCATTCTCGCCGTTTGCATATGAGCTTATATGAGATGCCAGCTGAACGGCAACTGAATGCCGCATTCATGCCGCAATTGCTTTGGCTGCGTCGGAAGCGCAGGTATCAGCCGTTCGCAGGCCGGCTGAATATCAATAAACCCTAATCGGGATCCGGCTTGCGGGTCTTGCGCCCGGATCTGGCCAGGCGTTTCGTCTCGGCCACGGCTTCCGCCTTTGCTTGCTCCTGTTCGGCAAAATCGACTTCGATCTTGTCGTCATCGATCGGCCACGCCTCATGCTTCTTGGTCTCGACGACGGCGCGCGGCGCCGACGGAATTTCGATATGCTGATCGGCGAACTCGTCGAGGACGGCAAACCGAATGTCGTTCTGCACGATGTTGCCGTTCATCACGTCGGCCAGGAACACACGGATTTCGAATTCGAGAGCGGCCGCCCCGAAATTGGTGAACAGCACGAAGGGTTCCGGATTTTTCAGCACCAGCGGATGGCCGCGCGCAATCTCCAACAGCACAGCATGGGCCTGCTTGACGTCGCTGCCGTAGGCGACGCCGACCTTGATGTCGATGCGACCGAGCTTGTTGCGGTGCGTCCAGTTGCCGACGGCATTGTTGATCAGGTTTGAATTGGGCAGGATCACCGACTGGCGCTGGAACGTCTCGATCTCGGTAGCGCGCACGCTGATCTTCTTGACCGTGCCGCTGATCTCACCGGCGACGATCCAGTCGCCGACCTTGAACGGCCGCTCGGCCAAGAGGATCAGGCCGGAGACGAAGTTGGAGACGACATTCTGCAGGCCAAAGCCGATACCGAGCGACAGGGCGCCGGCGACAAGCGCCAGGTTGGAGAGATCGATGCCCGCCGCCGAGACGCCGACGAGGGCTGCGAGCGCGACGCCGGCATAGCCGACCGCCAGCCGGATCGAGTTGCGCACGCCGGTATCGACCTTGCCGCGCGCCATCACCGAGCCGTCGAGCCAGCCCTGGAACCAGCGCGTCAGGAAATAGCCGATGATGAAGACGATGATGCCGGTCAGGATGCCGGTCACCGAGATCGTCACGGAGCCGACGGTGAGGCCCGT
The DNA here is from genome assembly GCF_055811475.1 of Mesorhizobium sp. WSM4829. NCBI lineage: Bacteria > Pseudomonadati > Pseudomonadota > Alphaproteobacteria > Hyphomicrobiales > Phyllobacteriaceae > Mesorhizobium > Mesorhizobium sp. WSM4829. Next base: position 132,200 of record NZ_JBVVQJ010000009.1, read on the forward strand.
CGCCAGCTTGTAGGCCCAGGCCTCGATGTCGCCGGGCTGGAAGCCCCACATCAACAGGATCAGCGGCAGGAACACCAGCACGATCATCAGGTTGATGGCGACGCTGACGACCAGGCCGAGCTGGTCGAGCGCGGACTCCTCATAACTGGAATTGGTCGATAGCCAGCGCCCGATCGACGTGTTGGCAAAGCCACCTTCCTCGCTGATCGCCCGCGCTGACAGGAAGCCGATATAGGCGGTCACCAGAATGGTACCGGTGACCACGACCTGCAGCGAGACGAAGATGGCAAGGCCGATATAGCCGAGCAGCGCCGTGGCAATGGTGAAAAGGCCTAGCGCGACAGCGGTGTAGCGCAGCCACGCCGGCCAGGGGCGCCAGCTTCCGTCGGTGGCCTTGAACGGCTTCAGCAGCGCCATCAGGATCAGGATGATGCCGACGATGACGGTGGCGACAAAACTTCTGGCGATGGTCAGAGACAGCGGCGAGCCCATCGTGTCGTTGACCACCGACAGGAAATAGTTGACGCCGATCACCACCGCCATGGCGGTCGTCAGCCGCACCAGCCAGCGTGCCGGGCCTGATTCAACGGGGATTAGCCGCCAGTTCGGCAGCCGCGGCTCCAGCGTCGCATTGGCCAGTCGGTTGACGCAGAACACCACCGCGATGACCCCGACCAGCGCCTTCAGGAAAACGCCAATGTCGCCGCGCAACACATTGTAATAGTTGAAAAAGAACACGGTCGAGACCAGGAAGACGCCGACCGCCAGCGTCGGCAGCAATGTCGACCAGAACGCCACCGACAACCGGCTGAGATAGGACGGATCTTCGACCGACGGGTCCGCTTCGAAGACACGCCCGAACAAACGCCGCCCACCGACAAAAAGCACCGCCGCCAGGGAAAGCGCCGTCAAGGTCGCGGCCAGCACGGCCTGGAACTTGAACTTGAAGACGAACGTCAGCCACGACGACACTGCCTTGTTGAAGCCGGTAAATTCACCATTGGCATCGGAAATGACCTCAGGGCTCAACGCGTCGGACAGCACGTAGCGCTTGGTGAGCAGATTGCGAAACAGCTCGCTGCGCATATTGGCGATCTTGGCGATGAGGCCGCTGATGCGGATCGACAGGTTTTGCGCCGCGGCGATGACTGCATTGATCTCGGCCTTTTCGGACGCCAGCGCCTGGCGTTCGCTGGTCACGATGTCGGGTTCGGTCGGCTGGCCCGCGGCCGGCGGCGCCCCGAGCTGATCGAGCCTTGCGTTGATCTCCGAAAGGCGCGGGCGGAAGGCAAGCGCGCTGTCCAGCGCACCTCGCGACATTTCCTCGAGCTGCAGGCGGATGTCGACAAGGCTGGCGTCGTCGTCACCGTTCTCCTGGATTTTCTTTTCGAGATTGTCGGTCCTCGTCGTCAGGTCCTGCAGGATTTTCTGCTGGTCGGCGACCACTCCGGAGGCAGCCTGGTCAAGCCCCTGCGCCGCCGCATCAAGCGACAGCGGCGCCGAGGCGACGATCGCCAGGACCAGAACGAAGCGGAGCAGTCGGAAAAGCATGATCGTTTGGCGACTCACAGGCGGTAAGGCGTTTTAAAGCTCGCCCTTGATAAAGACGCTGATACCGGGGAGCAAGCCGTCCCGCCCTGCCCGTCCTTCGGAGTCGGCCAGTCGAAAAGCGATGGCGCAATATTGGCTTTGCGGCAGCGGCCTGCTCTATAATGTGCCGCATCGCCCAAAACGGCTGACGAAAAGCCAGAACGGACAACAAAAAGAATGGCGGAATATTCGGCCTTCTCGCTTCTCAAAAATGCGCTGACCGGCAACAAGGACTGGAAACCGGCCTGGCGCAAGCCGGACCCGAAGGCGTCCTACGACGTGATCGTCATCGGCGGTGGCGGCCATGGCCTGTCGACCGCCTATTATCTCGCCAAGGAGCACGGCATCACCAACGTCGCGGTGCTGGAAAAGGGCTGGCTCGGCTCCGGCAACGTCGGCCGCAACACGACAGCCGTCCGCTCCAACTACCTGCTGCCGGCCAACACCCGCTTCTACGAACATTCGATGAAGCTGTGGGAGAACCTGTCGCACGACCTCAACTACAACGTCATGTTCTCGCAGCGCGGCTGCCTCAACCTCGCGCACACGCCCGCCCAGCTCGACGATTTTGCCCGCCGCGGCAACGCCATGCGCCATCTCGGCGTCGACGCCGAACTGATGACCACGGCCGAGATCGCGCGCCTGGTGCCGGCGCTGGACGTCTCCGCCACGGCGCGCTTCCCAATCGTCGGCGGCCTGATGCAGCGGCGCGCCGGCACCGCCCGCCACGATGCCGTCGCCTGGGGCTATGCGCGCGGCGCCGACCGCCGCGGTGTCGACATCATCGAGAATTGCGAGGTCACCGGCTTCCTGCACGACGGCGACCGCATATCAGGCGTCTCGACGTCGCGCGGAGATATCCGCGCCAGGAAGGTGGCGGTCGCGGTGGCCGGCAGCACCGGGCAAGTCATGCGGCTCGCCGGCATCGATACGATGCCGATCGAGAGCCACGTGCTGCAGGCTTTTGTGACGGAATCGCTGAAGCCGTTCATCAACACAGTCCTGACTTTCGGCATGGGCCATTTCTACATGTCGCAGTCGGACAAGGGCGGCCTTGTCTATGGCGGCGATCTCGACGGCTACAACAGCTACGCCCAGCGCGGCAGTTTGCCTGTTGTCGATGAGGTGATGAGCGAGATGCTGGCGCTGTTTCCGGGTCTCGCCCGAGTTCGCATGCTGCGTTCCTGGGGCGGCGTCTGCGACATGTCGATGGACGGTTCTCCGATCATCACCACCGGCCCGCTGCCGGGCATGTATCTCAACTGCGGCTGGTGCTACGGCGGCTTCAAGGCGACGCCGGCCTCCGGCTGGTGCTTTGCCTGGACCATCGCCAAGGATGAACCGCACGACATCAACGCCCCCTTCACGCTGGATCGCTTCCATCGCGGACTGGTGATCGACGACAAGGGCCAGGGCGCAACGCCGCGGCTGCATTAGACCATGATCCCGAACCGCAGGCCGGCGTAACAAAGAGTGGAAACCGGTTTTCGGCCAAGATCATGGTCAAACGAGAAGATACAATCGCATGCTGATTACCTGCCCCTATTGCGGCCCGCGCGACGTCATCGAGTTCATCTATCAGGGTGACGGCAACCGCGAGCGCCCTCAGCCTGCCTCGCAGGACCTCGATGCCTGGAACGCCTATGTCTATGACCGATTGAACCCGGCGGGTGACCACAACGAGATCTGGCAGCATTCCGGCGGCTGCCGTGCCCATCTCAGGGTCGTGCGCAACACGCTGACACACGAGATCTCCAGCGTCGTGTTCACGCGCGGCGACCACAAAGTGGCTGCCCGGCACAAGGCGGAGGGCAAGTCATGAGCCCGCGCCGCACCGATGCCGGTGGCCGGATCGACCGGCTGCGAACCATCCGGTTCACCTTCGACGGCGCGCCTTACACCGGCCATGCCGGCGACACCCTTGCCTCAGCGCTGCTGGCCAATGGCGTCACCCTGTTCGGACGCTCGTTCAAATATCACCGTCCTCGCGGGGTGCTGACGGCAGGCGCCGAGGAACCGAACGCCCTGGTGACGGTGTTGCGGGGCGAGGTTCGCGAGCCCAACATCGCCGCGACCATGGTCGAGATCCATGATGGGCTGACCGCCGTCAGCCAGAACCGCTTTCCATCGCTGGCCTGGGATGTCAGCGCCGCCAACCAGCTCGGCGGCAAGCTTCTGTCCGCCGGCTTCTATTACAAGACCTTCATGGGGCCCGCGATCGGCCCGCTGAAGAGCACGCGTTTCTGGATGTTCTGCGAGCATTTTATCCGCCGCGCCGCCGGTCTCGGCCGCGCCGGGACCGCTGCCGACACGGCGCGTTACGAGCGCATGAACGCCTTCTGCGATGTGCTGGTGGTCGGTTCCGGTCCGGCCGGACTGATGGCCGCCAGGGCAGCCGCCGATCAGGGCGCGCGTGTCATCCTCAGCGAGCTCGAACCGCATTTCGGCGGCTCGGCCAACTGGTCGGGCGAGACGATCGACGGGATGCCCGGGGCCGACTGGGCAGCGCGAGCCGCCGGCCAGCTCGAAGGCTATGACAATGTCCGCCTGCTGCCACGCACCACGGTCTGGGGCTATTACGACGGCAACACGCTCGCCGCGCTTGAACGGGTTGCCGACCACAAGGAGAGGCCCGGCAAGGGCGAACCACGCCATCGCTACTGGATCATTCGCGCCAAGTCGGTGGTGCTGGCCACCGGCTCCTTCGAGCGGCCGCTGGTGTTTCCGGGCAACGATCGGCCGGGAGTGATGCTGGCGCATGCCGCCGAACGCTACGCCAACGAGTACGGCGTGCTGGCGGGCAACAGGATCGCACTGTTCACCAACAATGACAGCGCCTATTGCTCCGCCCTGGCGCTGAAGAAGGCCGGTGCGGCGATTGTCGCCATCGTCGACGTGCGGCCGGAGCTTTCGAGCGAGATGCGCGAGCTCGCCGATGAAGCGGAAGCCAAGATCCTTTTCGGTCACGCCGTGGTCGCCACCGAAGGCGGCAAGGCGCTGTCCGGCGTCAAGGTGCAGCGCTTCGACATGGTCAACGGCGCGCTTGCCGGCGAGGCGCGCAGCATTCAAGCCGACTGCCTGCTGATGTCGGGAGGCTGGTCGCCGACCATCCATCTGGCCAGCCAGGCAGGCGCCAAGGCGGAATGGAATGCCGCCAGACAAGCCTTCCTGCCACCGAAGCCAACCCAGCAATGGCCGACCCAGCGATGGCCAACACAGCGATGGATTGGCGCCGGCGCTTTCACCGGCAGCTTTTCAACCGCCGAGGCAATCGCCGAAGGCCGCGCCGCCGGGCTTTCGGCGGCAGGTGGAACAGGCGTGCCTACGGCCCTGCCGGTCGTCGAAGCCGCACCCGGCGGTCCCGACCCGGCGCCGGTGTTCGAGATCAGGGCCAATGGAAAAAGCTTCGTCGATTTCCAGCACGACGTGACCGCGGAGGACGTACGGCTTGCACATCGCGAAGGCTTCGTCTCGGTCGAGCATCTGAAGCGCTACACCACGCTCGGCATGGCGACCGACCAGGGCAAGAGCTCCAACATACCCGGCCTCGCCATCATGGCCGAGGCGCTGGGCAAGCCGATTCCCGAAGTCGGCACGACACGCTTTCGCCCACCTTTTTCGGCCGTGTCGATCGGCTCACTCGCCGCCGAGCGTTTCGGCGACCTGAGGCCCCAACGGTTGACGCCGATCCATGACTGGCACGTCGCCAACGGCGCGACCATGTATTCGGCCGGCCTCTGGTATCGCCCGATGATCTATGGCGATCCCGGCGAGACGATCGAGCAGGCCTATGTGCGCGAAGCCAGGGCGACGCGCGAGAGCGCCGGCATCGTCGATGTCTCGACGCTGGGCAAGATCGCCGTGCAGGGCCCGGACGCGGCGGAATTCCTCGACCGGGTTTACACCAACATGTTCTCGACATTGGCCGTCGGCAAGGCCCGCTACGGGCTAATGCTGCGCGAGGACGGCCTCGCCTTCGACGACGGCACGACGTGGCGTCTCGGCGAACAGGACTTCCTGATGACCACCACCACCGCCAATGCCGGCAAGGTGATGCAGCATCTGGAGTATTTCCTCGACGTCATCTGGCCGGAGCTTAAGGTCCATGTCACCTCGGTGACCGACGAGTGGGCGGGTGCGGCGATCGGCGGGCCAAAGGCGCGAGCCATTCTTGCTGCCTGCGTCACCGGCACCGCCGTCGACAACGCAACCCTGCCTTTCATGGGCATCGTGCGCGGCAAGATATCAGGCGTGCCGGTGATGATCTGCCGGCTTTCCTTCTCCGGCGAAATGGCCTTCGAAGTCTACTGCGGCGCCGGCTACGGCGCCCATGTCTGGGAAGCCTTGATCGAAGCCGGCAAGCCGTTCGGACTGGTGACTTACGGGCTTGAGGCACTTGGCACGTTGCGCATCGAGAAAGGCCACGTCACCGGCGCCGAGATCGACGGCCGCACCACCGCACGCGACCTGCATCTCGACTGGATGCTGTCCAGGAAAAAGCCCTTCATCGGCTCGGCGATGATGGATCGCGAGGGCCTGATCGCGCCCGGCCGCCTGGAACTCGTCGGCCTGATTTCGCTGGACAACCAGCCGCTCAACGGCGGCGCCCACATCGTCGAAGCGCTTGACGAAGCCAATCCGCGCGATTCCATCGGCCACATCACCGCTTGCTGTTATTCGCCGGCGCTCGGCAAGTACATCGCGCTCGCTCTGGTCAAGGACGGCAAGGCACGGCGCGGCACGCGCGCCCATATCTCCGATCCTCTGCGCAACCGGTTCGGCCCGGTCGAGATCGTCTCCAATCACTTCTTTGATCCGGACGGGAGCCGCATGCATGGTTGAGCGCCAATCCCCGCTTGAACTGGAGCTGCGCACCGGCTCGCGTGGCGATTTCGAACACGGCATCGAGGTCATCCTCTCCGAAACCAGGCCGGGATCGATCCTGCAGCTCGCAGCCTGGCCGGGCCAGGAGAAGGCGTTGATAGCAGGCATTCGCACCGTTACCGGCCTTGCGCTGCCCGACGGCGCCGGCGCCGGCAGCACCAACGGCGTGAGGTCGGTGTTCGGATTTGCACCGGGAAAATTCACCGTGGTCGACGAAGCCGAGGGCCTGGCATCGGCCTTTGCCAATGTCGTCACCCCTGACATCGGCACGGTGACCGACCTGTCGCACGGCCGCACCGCGATCCGCATCGCCGGACCGAAGGCGGAATGGGTGCTGGCAAAGTTCTTCGCCATCGACTTCGCGCTGCCGGCCTTCCCGGTCGGTGCCGGCCGCTCGACCATGCATCATGATGTCTTCGCCCAAATCCAGCGCACCGGCGCCGACCAGTTCGACATCTATGTGTTCCGCTCGTTTGCGCGCTCGTTCTGGAAGGCGCTCTGTCACGCCAGCGAGGAAGTCGGCTACGAAGTGCAGTAGACCGGGACGGCGTATCGTCACCTCACGTGGCGAACGTCACCCACTCTTCCAGCGGCGCGCGGTCGGTGCGGAACGCGTTTTCGGGCTTGGATGTGTCCTCACGGCCAAGCGCCATGCCGCAGACGACGATCTCCTCGTCGGGAATGTTGAGCACCGGCCTGATCTGCTTGTGATAGGGTGCAAAGGCCGCCTGCGGGCAGGTGTGCAGGCCCCTGCCCCGCGCCGCCACCATGATGTTCTGCAGGAACATGCCGTAATCGATCCACGAGCCCTTGTTCAGCCGCCGGTCAACGGTGAAGATCATGCCGACCGGTGCGTCGAAGAAGACGAAGTTGCGGTCGTGCTGCGCGCGCATCCTGTCGACCTCACGCCGGCCGATGCCGAGCACGCTGTAGAGGCCGAAGCCGTTGGCTCGCCGCCGGGTCAGATAGGGCTCGAAGAACTGGTCGGGATAGTAGCGATACTCGTCCCACTCGGCCTTTTCGGCACGGATGCCGGAGTTGAGGATGGCGTCGGTGATCCGCTGCTTGACCTCGCCCCTGGTCACGTAGACCCGCCAGGGCTGCATGTTGGTGCCCGAAGGCGCACGCGCGGCAACGGCGAGTATGGCGCGGATCGTCTCGTCGTCGACCATGTCGGGCAGGAACGCCCGCACCGAACGGCGCGACGTGATCGCCTCGTCGACGATCGCCGCGCCATCCGTAATCTTAGTCCTGTTTTCCAGCATGGGCGTCCCTTTGCGCGTGCCCCGGAAACCGGAATCGATTCCGGAAAGGATACATGCGCCGTCTAGAAATGAGAGAGCACCAATGCGGTCCAATTTGACGCATGGCGCTCTAACGCAAGCCTCGACCGGACGCCCTCACTCGCCGTTCGTGGCCGAGCCTTTGCCTGAACCGTCAAAACGGCGCAAGCAAATCTTGTGGCCTCATGAAAATTCTCTTGATTTTTTCACGAACTTGACCCCTCATGAAATTTGCCCCCAATTTTTCACCAGGGGTATTTCACCAGAGAGATTTTCACCGAGAAAAAAGCTTTGACCTCAACCGCCGTCAGATCGGAGCAGGAAAACCGCGAACGGCTGCTGGCCGGCGATATCAGGGCGCTGCGCAGGGCGCGCGGGCTGACGCTTGCCGAGACCGGCCTGAAGCTCGGCCGCTCGGTCGGCTGGGTCAGTCAGGTCGAGCGCGGCCTGTCGATACCGTCGCTTAGCGATCTCAGGGGCTTCGCGGAATTGTTCGGCGTGCCGGTCAGCCTGTTCTTCAGCCACGACGTGCCCGTCGAGAACGAACGCGGCGTGGTCGTGCGCGCCGGCAGCCGCCGCACGCTTGGCACAAGCGATTCCGGCCTGGTGGAGGAGCTTCTTTCGCCCGATCTCGGCGGTAGCTTCGAGATGCTGCGTTCGGTCTTCGCGCCGGGTGCTGAACTGAAGACCGAAGCCCGCCGGCCGACGGAGGAAGCCGGATATGTCGCTTCCGGCAGCTTCGACATCGAGATATCAGGCGTCTGGCACCGGCTTGGCGAAGGCGACTCCTTTCGCTTCGACGGCAAGCCGTTCCGCTGGCGCAATCCCGGTGCGGAGCCGGCGGTGGTCATCTGGGTGGTTTCGCCACCTGTTTACTAGGGTCTGGAGAAGAATATGGCCGGTTTGCCGACCACGGCACGTGTGGTGATCATCGGAGGCGGTGTCGTGGGTGCGTCGGCGCTCTACCATCTCGCAAAGGCGGGCTGGACCGACTGCGTGCTCCTGGAAAAGAACGAGCTCACCTCCGGCTCGACCTGGCATGCGGCCGGCAACGTGCCGACCTTCTCCTCGTCATGGTCGCTGATGAACATGCAGCGCTATTCGACCGAGCTCTATCGCGGGCTGGCCGACGCGGTCGGCTATCCCATGAACTACCATGTCACCGGCTCGCTCAGGCTGGCCCATACAGCCGAGCGTATGCAGGAGTTTCAGCGCGCCAAGGGCATGGGCCGCTACCAGGGCATGGACATCGATGTGGTCGGGCTCGACGAGATCAAGCGCCGCTACCCGTTCATCGAAACGCATGAATTGAAGGGCGCGCTCTACGATCCGAGCGACGGCGACATCGACCCGGCGCAACTGACCCAGGCGCTGGCCAAGGGCGCCCGCGACCTGGGTGCGAAGATCATTCGCTTCTGTCCGGTCACCGGCGTGCGCAGCGACAAGGACGAGTGGGTGGTCGAGACCGCTCAGGGCGAGATCCGCTGCGAGATCGTCGTCAACGCCGCCGGCTACCGTGCGGCCGAAGTCGGCAGGATGTTCGGCCGCGACGTGCCGATGATGGTGATGAGCCATCAATATATCCTGTTCGAGGAAATCCCCGAACTGGCCGCGTGGTCGAAGGAGCAGGGCAAGAAACTGCCGCTGCTGCGCGACGTCGACACCTCCTATTATCTGCGCCAGGAAAAGAACGGCATGAATCTCGGCCCCTATGAGCGCAATTGCCGTGCCCATTGGGTCGGCCACAACGATCCGATGCCAGACGATTTTTCGTTCCAGCTGTTCCCCGACGATCTCGACCGGCTCGAGGACTATCTGGCCGATGCCGTCGCCCGGGTGCCGATTCTCGGCACCGCCGGCCTGTCCAAGGTCATCAACGGTCCGATCCCCTACGCGCCGGACGGCAACCCGCTGATCGGCCCGATGCCCGGCGTGCCGAACGCCTTCGAGGCCTGCGTCTTCACCTTCGGCATCGCCCAGGGCGGCGGCGCCGGCAAGGTGCTGGCCGAATGGGTGACTGAAGGCCAAACCGAATGGGACATGTGGTCCTGCGATCCGCGCCGCTTCACCAGCTTTGCCTCGGCCCCGGATTACTGCGTCGCCAAGGGCATGGAAATCTACGGCAACGAATACGCCATCCAGTTCCCGCGCCATGCCTGGCCGGCAGGCCGCGACCGCAAACTGTCGCCGATCCATGATCGCATCAAGGCGCTCGGCGCTTGCTTCGACGCCTATAATGGCTGGGAGCGCGCCACCTGGTACGCGCAGGCCGGCGACGACGTCTCGGAAACCGCGACGCTGACCTTCCGCCGCGACGGGCCGTGGCAGCATCGCGTGCGCGAAGAATGCTTTGCCGTGCGCGATGCCGCCGGCATTTTGGACCTGCCCGGGTTCTCCCGCTTCAATCTCGACGGTCCGGGCGCGGCCGACTGGTTGAGCCAACAGATCACCGGCCTGGTGCCGAAACCCGGCCGCATCGGCCTCGTCTATTTTGCCGACGACAAGGGCCGCATCGTCACCGAAATGTCTGTCGTTCGCCACGACGAGAATCTGATGACGCTGATCACCGCCGCGGTGGCGCAGTGGCATGATTTCGAATGGCTGAAATGGCGCATGCCGAAGGACGCCTCGTTCAGGCTGGTCGACAGGACCGAGGAATTCTCAACGCAGATCCTCGCCGGGCCCAATTCGCGAAAAATCCTCGCCGATGTCTGCGCCGCCGACCTTGCTCTGCCCTGGCTGACGCACCAGGAGACGACAATCGCCGGCCGTTGGGCAAGGCTGTTGCGCGTGTCCTTCGCCGGTGAACTCGGCTGGGAAATCCACACCAGGATCGACGACACCGCCACCGTCTTCGACGCCGTCTGGGCGACCGGGCAGAAGCACGGCCTGAAACCGTTCGGCATGTACGCGCTGGATTCATTGCGGCTTGAAAAATCCTATCGCGCCTGGAAAGGCGACCTGTCGACCGACTATTCGATCCTGCAGGGTGGGCTGGAGCGTTTCGTGAAATGGGACAAGCCGGAATTCCGTGGCAAGGCGGCGCTGCAAGACGAGAAGCAGCAGGGCGTGAAGAAGCGCTTTGTCACGCTGGTTGTCGAAAACCCCGGTGACTGCGACGCGCCAACCATGTCGACGCTGTGGCATGACGGCCGGATCGTCGGCGAGACGACGTCCGGCGGCTGGGGTCATCGGATCGACAGGTCGATCGCGCTCGGCATGCTGCGCGCCGACCTGACTGAGCCGGGAACTGCGGTCGAGGTTGAGATCTTCGGCGAGCGCTTCAAGGCGGTCGTGCAGAAGGACGAACCGCTGTGGGATCCAAACAACGAGAGGTTGCGCGCATGAATTCAGTCATTCTCACCGACGGCGGCATGGGCCAGGAACTGGTCCGCCGCAGCAGCTCCGATCCCACCCCGCTATGGTCGGCCAGGGTGCTGATCGACGAACCGGACCTGGTGCGCGACCTGCATGCGGAATTCATCCGGGCCGGCGCCCGCGTCATCACCATCAACACCTATTCCGCAACCCCCGAGCGGCTGGCGCGCGAGGGCGCGCAAGAGCTGTTCAAGCCGCTGCAGCAGCGCGGCATAGAACTGGCAAGGCAAGCGCGCGACCAGGCCGGCGACGCGGCAATCGCCGGCTGCCTGTCGCCGCTGTTCGGCAGCTACGCACCGGCCCTGACGATATCCTTCGAGGATACGCTCGACATCTACCGCCGCATCGTTGCCGAGCAGGCCGACGGCGTCGATCTGTTCCTGTGCGAGACCATGGCGTCGGCCGAGGAGGCGCGCGCGGCTGTCACCGCCGCGTCGGAAAGCGGCAAGCCGGTGTGGGTGTCGTGGACGCTCGCCGATCACGGCGCGCCGCGGCTGCGCAGCGGCGAAACCATAGCGGCGGCAGCAAGAGCTCTCGACGGCCTGCCGGTCGCAGCCAGGCTGATCAATTGCTGCCGGCCCGAAGCCATTGCTGCAGCGCTGCCCGAACTGATCGCTCTCGGCGGGCCGGTTGGCGCCTATGCCAACGGCTTCACCTCGGTCGAGGCGCTCAAGCATGGCGGAACGGTGGAAGTGCTGCACGCCCGCCACGACCTCGATCCGGATGCCTATGCCGACCAGGCGGTCGGCTGGGTCGAGGCCGGCGCCGACATCGTCGGCGGCTGCTGCGAAGTCGGGCCGCCTCATATCGCGGCCCTGCGCGACCGGCTCGAACAGGCCGGCTACGAAATTTCGGGAGTAGCATAATGCCCAGACCATCATCGCGCATTTCCGGCATCGTGCCTTCCGGCAAGGACGGCTGGGAGGTCCATTTCGCCGCCTGGACGCGCAAGCAGGCCGGCGAGGACATCATCATGCTGTCCGTCGGCGACCATGATTTCGACACGCCGGCGCAGACGATCGAAGCCTGCGTGACGGCGGTTCGCGCCAGCAATCACCACTATACCCCGCTTGCCGGCATTCCGCGCCTGCGCCAGGCCATGGCGGCGGCCTCGACCGCCTGCACCGGCGTTGCGACCAACCCCGACCAGGTCATCGCTACGCCGGGCGGGCAGGCCGCGCTGTATGCGGCGGTGCAGGCCGTTCTCGACCAGGGCGACCATGCCATTGTGGTGGCGCCCTATTACGCGACCTACCCCAACACCTTCAGTGCGGCGGGCGCCGATTTCACCGTGGTCGAGACACCGGCCGAGGATGGTTTCCAGCCGCGCGCCGTCGACATTCGCGCAGCACTTCGGCCGAACACCCGCGCCATCCTCATCAACACGCCGAACAACCCGACGGGTGCCGTCTATTCGCGCCAGCGGCTTGAGGAGCTGGCGCAGATCTGCCGGGAGCATGACCTCTGGCTGCTGTCGGACGAGGTCTATTGGACGCTGGGCGGCGGCGAGCACGTCTCGCCGCGTTCGCTGCCCGGCATGGCGGAACGCACGCTGGTCATCAACTCCATGTCGAAGAGCCACGGCATGACCGGCTGGCGCATGGGCTGGCTGAGCGGGCCCGAGCAGATGATCTCGCTGCTGACCAACCTCAATCTGGTGACCACCTACGGCCTGCCGGCGTTCATCAGCCTCGCTTGCGCCGAGGCGCTGGAAAACGGCTACGGCGTCAAGGAGATCGCCGAACGCTATGCCGCACGGCGCAGCGTCGTCCTCGATGCCATGCGCGGCATGAACAACGTCACCGTGCGCGGCTCCGAAGGCGGCATGTATGTCATGCTCGACATCTCGGCTCTCGAGCCGGACGACGAGAAATTCGCCTGGGCCCTGCTCGACAAGGAAAAGGTCGGCGTCATGCCCGGCTCGAGTTTCGGCGAGGCCGCCGCCGGTCATATTCGCGTCAGCCTCTGCCAGCCCGAGGCGGTGCTTCTGGAAGCAGCCCTTCGCCTGCGCCGCTTCGCGTCCAGCTACCGCCGCGAGGCCGCATGAGCGTCCCGTCTCCCAAAACCATACTGGCCAAAACCATTCCTCCCAAGGCGAGGGCCGTCATCATCGGCGGCGGCGTCTCCGGCTGCTCGGTCGCCTATCATCTGGCCAAGCTCGGCTGGACCGACATCGTGCTGCTCGAGCGCAAGCAGCTGACATCGGGCACGACATGGCATGCCGCCGGCCTGATCGGCCAGTTGCGCGGTTCGCAGAACATGACACGGCTGGCGAAATATTCGGCCGACCTCTACGTCAGGCTGGAGGCCGAGACCGATGTCGGCACCGGCATGCGCCAGGTCGGTTCGATCACCGTGGCGCTGACCGAGGAACGCAAGCACGAGATTTATAGGCAGGCGTCGCTCGCCCGCGCGTTCGATATCGACGTGCGCGAGATTTCGCCAAACGAAGTCAAGCAGATGTACCCGCATCTTAATGTTTCCGATGTGGTCGGCGCCGTGCATTTGCCGCTCGACGGCCAATGCGACCCGGCCAATATCGCCATGGCGCTGGCCAAGGGTGCGCGCCAGCGCGGTGCGACGATCGTCGAGAATGTGAAGGTCACCAAGGTTCACACCAGGAATGGCTGCGTCACCGGCGTTTCCTGGATGCGGGGCGACGAGCAAGGCATGATCGAGGCCGATGTCGTCGTCAATTGCGCCGGGATGTGGGCACGCGAGCTTGGCGCCCAGAACGGCGTCAGCATCCCGCTGCATGCCTGCGAGCATTTTTATCTCGTCACCGAACCGATCCCCGGCCTGACCCGGCTGCCGGTGCTGCGCGTGCCGGACGAGTGCGCCTACTACAAGGAAGACGCCGGCAAGATGATGCTCGGCGCCTTCGAGCCGGTGGCCAAGCCGTGGGGCATGGACGGCATAAGCGAAGATTTCTGCTTCGACCAGTTGCCCGAGGATTTTGAGCATTTCGAGCCGATCCTCGAAATGGGCGTCAACCGCATGCCGATGCTGGCCAGCGCCGGCATCCACACTTTCTTCAACGGCCCCGAGAGTTTCACGCCTGATGATCGCTATTATCTCGGCGAGGCGCCGGAGCTTTCCGGCTACTGGATGGCGACCGGCTACAACTCCATCGGCATCGTCTCCTCAGGCGGCGCCGGCATGGCGCTGGCGCAATGGATCAACGATGGCGAAGCACCCTTCGATCTGTGGGAGGTCGACATCCGCCGCGCCCAGCCGTTCCAGAAGAACCGCCGCTACCTGAAGGAGCGCGTCTCCGAAACCCTCGGCCTGCTTTATGCCGATCATTTCCCGTATCGGCAGATGGCGACCTCTCGGAACGTCAGGCGCTCCCCGCTCCATGAACATCTGAAGGCACGCGGCGCGGTGTTCGGCGAGGTCGCTGGCTGGGAGCGGGCCAACTGGTTCGCGCGTGAGGACCAGGAGCGCGAGTACCGCTATTCCTGGAAACGGCAGAACTGGTTCGACAACCAGCGCGACGAACATCTGGCCGTCCGAAACGGCGTCGGCCTGTTCGACATGACCTCGTTCGGCAAGATCCGTGTCGAGGGCCGCGATGCCTGCGCCTTCCTGCAGAGGCTTTGCGCCAACGACATGGAGGTGGCACCGGGCAAGATCGTCTACACCCAGATGCTCAACCAGCGCGGCGGCATCGAGAGCGATCTCACCGTCTCGCGGCTGTCTGAAACCGTGTTCTTCCTCGTCGTGCCGGGCGCCACGCTACAGCGTGATCTCGCCTGGTTGAAAAAACATCTCGCCGATGAATTCGTCGTCATCACCGATGTCACCGCGGCCGAGGCCGTGCTCTGCCTGATGGGCCCGGATTCGAGGCAGCTCATTCAAAAGCTGAGCCCGAACGATTTCTCCAACGAAACCAATCCGTTCGGAACGTTTCAGGAGATTGAAATCGGCATGGGGCTGGCCCGCGCCCATCGCGTGACCTATGTCGGCGAACTCGGCTGGGAGCTTTACGTCTCGACCGACCAGGCCGCACACGTGTTCGAGGCGATCGAGGCGGCCGGCGCCGATGTCGGCCTAAAACTTTGCGGCCTGCACACGCTGGATTCCTGCCGCATCGAAAAGGCCTTCCGGCATTTTGGCCACGACATCACCGACGAGGACAATGTGCTGGAGGCAGGCCTTGGATTCGCAGTGAAGACTGCCAAGGGCGATTTTCTTGGCCGCGATGCCGTGCTGAGGAGACAAGAAACCGGATTGAACCGGCGGCTGGTGCAATTTCGCCTGAAAGACACGCAACCCTTGCTCTTCCACAACGAAGCGATCCTGCGCGACGGCAAGATTGTCGGCCCGGTCACCTCGGGCAATTACGGCCATCATCTCGGCGGCGCCGTCGGCCTCGGCTACGTGCCCTGCCGGGGCGAGAGCGAGGCGGACGTGCTGTCGTCTTCCTACGAGATCGAGATCGCCGGCGACCGCTTCGCCGCGGAAGTGTCGCTGAAGCCGATGTATGATCCGAAAGCGGAACGGGTGCGGATGTAGCCCTTTTTCCTTCGCCCCGTTTACGGGGAGAAGGGGGCCCGAAGGGCCGGATGAAGGGGCGGCACAAGTCTTGCCAGGTTCACGCTGTCCCTCATCTGCCTGCCGGCATCTTCTCCCCGTGAACGGGGAGAAGGACGCTCATCTCTCAAAACCGCTCCAGTTTCGCCCGCACTTTCGCAAGGAAAGCAGCCCGGCTCCGGGGTGTCGACGCGTCCATCAAATAGTGCGCCAGAAAGAACGTCCTGCAGCGAGTGGCGCAGAGCGCCCGCATGCCGCGCAGGATCGTCTTGCGTCCCGGCTGGCCGACGACGACGCTCCACCAGGTCGGTGCGCCGCAGGTCGTGATCACCCCGATCTTCGTCACATGCCTCACCAGTGACTGGATCCGTCCCTTGCCGGCCGGCAGTCGGAAGGCGACGTCGGTCGCCCAGACCCGGTCGAGCCAGCCCTTCAGCATCGCCGGCAGCCCGTACCACCATGTCGGATAGATGAAGAGGATTGCCTGGGCCCAGTTGAGATTTTCGATATGCGGCTTGAGCGCCGGATCCTGCGGGGCGTGCTCGTTATAGACGCGTCGCTCGTCGCAGCCCATGACCGGATCGAAATTTTCCGCATAGAGGTCGAGCAGCCGCACCTCCCAGCCTCTCGCCTCCAGCACCTCGATGGCACTATCCCGGATCGCGGCGCAAAAGCTTTCCGGGACCGGATGGCAATAAACCACCAGGACCCGCATCAGAAGGCATCCATGCTGGCGGCGACCTTCGCCGTAAATCTCTTCCGCGTCTCATCGGTCGATAGGTTCATCGAATAATGCGCGAGATAGGACACCGAGGCGCTTGGCTTGACCGTCGCGCGCAACACACGCTTGACAAGCTTGCGCGGCGGGTCGCCCATCAGCATGGCGTGGAGCCGGCTGCCACCATAGGTGGTGACCGCCGCCAGCTTGCGGATGTTGTGCAGCGAAGGCTGCACCTTGCCATTGACCAGCTTGAACGAGATGCCGGGCAGGAAGACGCGGTCGAAAAAGCCTTTCAGGATCGCCGGATAGCCGTAGTTCCACACCGGAAACGACAGCACCAGCGCCTCTGCCCTCAGCAGGCGCTCGACATAGAGCGCTGCCGGATCACCGGTACCGCGCTCGTCGTGATAACCTAGCCGCTCGGCCCGTGTCAGCCGCGGGTCGAAATCCTCGGCATAGAGATCGCAATCGTCGACGGCGTGGCCGGCGGCCGTCAGCCGCTCGACGATCGTCCGGTGCAGACCGGCGTTGAAGCTGGTTTCGACCGGGTGGGCGTAGAGCACGAGGATGTTCACCGAAGACCTCGCAGGTCAGCGCGACAGCGCCACACGCTCGTCATCGTTTCACCCCGCCTTCTGCAACCCCTTGAACAGGAACGACTTGCCCGAGCGATAGTCGTAGTCAGGGTTTTCCCAGGCGATCATCTTGCCGGGATTGAGCAGCCCTTGCGGATCGGTTTCGCGCTTGAAGGCGAGCTGCACCTCGTCCGTCTGCTTCATGCCGCCCTCTTCCAGCGTGTAGCGGTGCGGATTGAAGACCCAGCAGCCGTTGTCCTCGTGGATGCGGATGATCTCGTCGAGCCGCTCCGCCGTGGTGAAGCGGACCAGCGGCAGTCCGGCGACGCCGATCGCGCCGTCGAAGCGGATGAATTCGAGATGAACCGGCACCTCGTCGCCGAAGCGGTCGATCATCGCCTTGACGTAAGCGAGGTGATCCGGCGAGGGATAGCGGGTCTGCAGATAGGTAATATCAGGGTCGACCCTGATGGCGCGCAGCGTCGTGTGGTTCCAGGTCAGCTCATAGGCCGGCGGCAAACCCCTAAGATCGGCCTCCTTGTCGGCGCGGAAGACGATCTCGCCCTTGCTGCGCGCCGTGAGGGCGACAAAGGCGTCCATCGCCTGCGGGGCGATCATGCAGACGACGATGCTTTGCTCGCGCCGGAAGAATTTCTGGTGCCGCTTGAAATAGTCGTAAGGGATCGGCGCGGCGATCGGCGTGATCAGCTTCGCCAGTATGCCGTCCTGAATGGCGAGATCGTTGCCGAAGCCAGCCGCATCCATGAAATCGTCGAAGCCGACGATGACGTCGATCCAGTCGTAGGATGCGGTCAACGGCATCTCGACCTCGGTGATGATGCCGTTGGTGCCGTAGGCATGCATCACCTTCAGCACCTCCTCGCCGGCAAGATCCATGATGCGAGGCTCCGCCTCCATCGTCACGGTCCTGAGCCGGATGACGTTGCCGAGGTCGCGCAGCCCGCCCCAGCGGATCGAGCCGATGCCGCCCGAGCCGCCGGCAACGAAGCCGCCGATCGAAGCGGTGTTATAGGTCGACGGCGACATCCGAAGCTCCTGGCCGGAATGGGCGCGCGTCGCCCTGTCGATGTCGGCGAGGACGGCACCGGGACCGGTCACGACGCGACCAGGCGCGATCGCCTTGATTGCGTTCATCTCGGCGAGATTGAGCACGACGCCGCCGGACAAGGGCATCGCCTGACCGTAATTGCCGGTACCGCTGCCGCGTGGCGTCACCGGAATGCCATGCCGGTGGCACGCGCCAAGCACGCGGATCACCTCGACTTCGGTCTTTGGCGTCACGATCAGGTCGCCGGTGACATGGTCGAGCTGTTGCTTGAGCACCGGGCTGTACCAGTAGAAATCGCGGCTCTTCTGCTGGACGATCGCCGGATGGTCGTCGATCTTCAGACCGTCGAGATCGCGTTTGAGCGCAGCCAGGTCCATCATCGCACCATCAGATCGTCGAGTTCGGCATAGTCGGGCAATTGGCGCTCGATGGCGCGGCCATCACGCACCACGGTGCGATCCGATTCGGGCCGCGACAGCAATTCCGTCCAGTTCCGCCCCCTGAAGACGACGAAGTCGGCGCCACCGCCTGCGGCAAGGGTGCCGAACCCGTCGAGCCGCATCACTCTGGCCGGCGTCGAAGTCACCGCTTGCGGCCAGTCGCCGACCGGGTGATCGAAATGCAGGATACGCGTCGCCATGCGATAGACCTCCAGCATGTCAAGATCGCCATAGGCGTAGAACGGATCGCGGGTGTTGTCGGAGGCGACGGCGACGGGAATGCCGCGCGCCTTCATCTCGTGCAGCAGCGTCACGCCGCGCCAGCGCGGCGTGGTGTTGTCGCCGCGCCGGTCCTGCAGATAGAGATTGCACATCGGCAGCGACACCACGGCGAGCCCCGCCTTCGCCATCTTGTCGAGCGTGTCGAGCACGTCGAGATCGGGCTGGCGTGCCAGCGAGCAGCAGTGGCCGACGAGGATGTTTCCCTCAAACCCGTTCCACAGCGCCGCCTCGGCGATCTTCTTCAGCGAGATCGCCGAGATGTCGTCGGTCTCGTCGGCATGGAAATCGAGGTCGAGGCCATGCTTGATCGCCTGCGCGAAAACCCGATCGAGAAGCTCTTCCAGGTCCGGCAGCATATAGGTGACGACGCCAAGCACGCCGTTGGCCGCAGCGACGCGTTTGGCCAGGCTTTCGAACCATTTCTTGTCGCGCACGCCTTCGATGCCGAGCAGGCAGGCGGCCTGCAGCTCGATGCGGCCACGCCATTTCTCCCGCACCGTCTCGAACACCGGCCAGGATATCTCCTCCTGCGGTGCGACGCTGTCGAGATGGGTGCGCAAAGCCCTGGTGCCGTGCGAATAGGCGCAGCGCAGCGAAAAATCCATGCGGCGAGCGACGTCCTCGGCGCTCCAGCGGGCAGCACGGTCGGCGCCGGTGGCGTTCAGCGCCCCCATGAAGGTGCCGTCCGGATTGGGTTTTCGAGGCCAGATATGGCCTTTGTCGATATGGGTGTGGCAGTCGACGAAGCACGGCATGACGATACGGCCGCCGAGGTCGACGGCGCCTACGGGTGAATTGGACTGGCGATTCGCGACGATGCTGGAGATTTTGCCGTCGGCGACGGTGATGTCGGCGAGCGCAAAGCCGTCTGCATCGAAGGCTGCGGAGAGTCCCGGCGTAAGTGATGCGTGAAGCCGGGCGCTGGTGAGTTGATAAGGACCAGAGGCTGGTATCAAGGCGCACCCCCCTCTGGCCTGCCGGCCATCTCCCCCTCAAGGGGGGAGATTGGATGCCATCTAGGGTTTCGCCAATCACCAACGTTGCAACACGAGCGCCATGGGCGAAGCTGCCGATCTCCCCCCTTGAGGGGGAGATGTCCGGCAGGACAGAGGGGGGTGATTTGCGCCAACCTTTCAACCATCATCGCTCCTGCTTCAGCGCACTCTCGTGCCAGCGTCGCAGGATCAGGTGCGAGATCAGCGACAGCACCAGGAAAATCAAAATGCCGGTGAACGAGATCAGGATCAGCGCCGCGAACAGCCGCGGTGCGTTGAGCCGGTAACCGGCCTCGATGATGCGCGAGGCCAGCCCCGACGACTGCCCGGTGGCCCCGGCGACGAACTCCGCCACCACCGCGCCTATCAGCGACAGGCCGCCGGCGATCTTCAGCCCGCCGAGGAAATACGGCATCGCCGCCGGCAGGCGCAGATAGCGCAATTGCTGCCAGCGGGTTGCGCCGTTGAGCTTGAACATGTCGCGCAGGTTGCGGTCGACGGAGTTGAGGCCGAGCGTCGTGTTGGACAGGATCGGGAAGAAAGCGACGATCCAGGCACACAGCAGAAGCTTCGTCGTCTGGTTGTCGACATAGATGTTGATCAGCGGGAAGATCGCGACGATCGGCGTAACCTGCAGCACGATCGCAAACGGGAAGAACGACATCTCCACCCATTTCGATTGCGTAAACAGCACCGCCAGCCCGACGCCGCCGATGACGGCCAGAAGCAGGCTGAGAAAGGTGATCCTGAGCGTCACCAGCAGCGAGGAGAACAGCAGCCCGGCATCGTCGAACAGCGTTTGCAGCACCACAGCGGGGCGCGGCAGGATATATTTCGGGATGTCGTTCCAGACGCAGATGCGGTCCCACAGCCAGATCGCCAGGACCATGATCGCCAGCGGCAGCAGCCATCGGCCGATCCGCTCGAGCCGCTCCTGGCGCAGGCGACGCGCCTCCTCTGGATCCAGGGTTACGGCAGTATGATCAATGGCCGTCATGATGCGGTCCCGCGGTTGAGTTGATGGCGCCGATCAGCACATCGGACGCCTGGCGGCAGAGCGCGGCATAGGCGGGCGAGGTGCGGAAGGCTTCGTTGCGCGGATAGGACGCATCGATGGCGAGTTCTTTGAAGACCCTGCCCGGCCGCGCCGCCATGACGACGACGCGGCTGGAGAGGAAAACACTTTCGAAGACGCTGTGGGTGACGAAGACGACGGTAAAACGCTCGTCCTGCCACAGTTCCAGAAGATCGTTGTTGAGCTTGAAGCGGGTGATCTCGTCCAATGCCGCAAATGGCTCGTCCATCAAAAGCACGCGCGGCTTGGTCACCATGGCGCGGGCGATCGAGACGCGCATCTTCATGCCGCCGGACAATTCGCGCGGCACGGCTTTCTCGAAGCCGGTCAGATGAACCCGCGCCAGCATCTCCATCACGACAGGCGCAGCCTTGGCCCGCGACACGCCCTTCAGCCTGAGCGGCAGCCAGACATTGTCGAAGACGTCGGCCCACGGCAGCAGCGTCGGTTCCTGGAAGACGAAGCCGATGTCAGAGCGATCGGCAGCGCTGCTGCCGCGCCAGTCGAGCAGGCCGGAGGTCGGCGTTGCAAGACCGGCGATGAGGCGCAAGGCCGTTGACTTGCCACAGCCGGACGGGCCGAGAAGGCTGAGGAAGTCGCCTTCCCGGATCGTCAGGTCGACGTCGCTGAGCGCTGTCACGCCGTTGGAAAAGACTTTGCCGACGCCGCGCAGCGCCAGCAGCATCGGACCTTTGCCCGATGCGCTTGCCGGCGCTTGCGCCACTTTCTCCTGCATCATGCCCGGGTGCTATTTCTTCAGGTCGATCCCGACGCCCTTGTTGACGAAGGCCAGTGTGTAGGACTTTTTGATGTCGACGTCGGCCGGCACGACCTTGGCCTTGACCATCTTGTCGTAGAAGCTCTGGATGCGCGCGTCGGTCATCGCGCCGATGCCGAGTTTTTCCGTATCGCCGGAATCGACGATGCCGAATTTCTTCATCTGCTCGATCGAGAACGCGATCTGCTCGTCGCTGATGTCGGGGTTGTCCTTCTTGATCGCCGCGTTGGCGGCAGCGTTGTCGCCGTAGAGATAGTTGTACCAGCCCTTGGCCGAGCCATCGACGAAGCACTGAACCACCTCCGGCCGCTTGTCGATCGTCGCCTGCATGGTCTCGATCGTCGTCGCATAGGTGTCGAAGCCGTAGTCGGCGAGCAGGAACACATTGGGCTGGAAGCCGCCTTCCTTGGCGACGGCATAGGGCTCCGAGGTCACGTAGCCTTGCTGGATCGACTTCGGATTGGCGATAAAAGGTGCGGGGTTGAAGGTGTAGGGCACGCGCTTGGCCGGATCGAAGCCGAATTCCGTTACCATCCATTGGAAGAAGCTCTGTGCACCTTCGTCAGCGACGATGTACTGGTCCGCGTTCTTCAAATCCTCCCATCTGTCGAGCCCCTGACCTGGATGGGCCATGATCACCTGCGGCTCTTTCTGGAACGAAGCGGCGACGACGCGCAGCGGAATCTCCTGCTGAACCGCGTCGAAGGCCTGCAGCATGTTGCCGCCCATGTAGAAGTCGATCTTGCCGGCAAGCAGCAGCGGCCGGCCGCTGACCTGCGGGCCACCTTGCATGATCGTCACGTCGAGCCCGCAAGCGGCATAGGTGCCATCAGCGACCGCCTGATAATAGCCACCGTGCTCGGCCTGGGCGAGCCAATTGGTGCCGAATGTGATCTTCTCGTTTGCTGCCGCACTCAGCGTGGTTGCGGCAAGCAGCACGATCGCGCCAGCCGAAATCTTGAGTTTTCCGTCCATCCACACCACCCTCAGTTGGCTCCGGCGCGCTGCGCGCCGGGCTCGACACCATCGATTGAAGAAGCAAGACACATGCCATCGCCCGGACCGCCCGCCTCGCGCAACAGTGGCGCGCGAAAGCCGGACGGGTCATGCCGTACCGGGGGCATCGTGCCTATTTTTTGAACGCCTGTCCACAATCGCCCTGATAGTATGCACTGCATCTTGAGGGCTCGCCTGATCCGGCTTTACGCTGGCAGCAGACTGGAGATTTTCATGTTCAAATTCCTGACGCCGAAGTCGATCAAGCCGCCCTTTGCCCGCTACAGCCATGGCGTCGAGGTGCCGCCGGGCAAGCGGCTGGTGCTGTGTTCTGGCCAGGTCGCCATCACTGTGGACGATCAGATCCCGGAGGATGCCGGCGCGCAGGCCGAACTCTGTTTTCAAAACATCGCGGCGATTCTCGGCGACGCCGGGCTTGGACTTTCCGACATTGTGCGCATCAACGCCTATGTCACCGACCGCGTCTTCCTGAAACCCTATATGGACGTTCGCGACCGCCTGTTCACCAGCCCGGCGCCGGCTTCGACGCTGATGATCGTATCCGGTTTCGCGCGGCCGGAATTCAAGGTCGAGATCGAGGTCGTCGCGGCAGGGTGAGGAGCCGGCTGGCCGAAGGCTCTAGAATCGACAGGCCAGCGATCTCAAGTTAAACGAAATCAGGTTGGCGCTGCCCCTCATCCGCCTGCCGGCACCTTCTCCCCGAATAGTGACGGGGAGAAGGGACAAGCTCCAACGCCGGCGACCCCCTCTCCCCGTCTCTATACGGGGAGAGGGTAAGGGTGAGGGGCAGCGCCAACGCCGCCAGTTTGCTCGAGGTTTCAAAATGACCGTTGCAACGAAACGCGTGTGGTGGGGCGACTATCGGACCACAGAATACGCCACCATCGACCCGGAGGCGACGATCGCCGTTCTGCCGGTGGCGGCGATCGAACAGCACGGGCCGCATCTGCCGGTCTCGACTGACAGCTCGATCATGAACGGCATGCTCGAAACGGTGATCGCGCGCCTGCCCGGCGATCTCGACATCCGCATCCTGCCGGTCCAGGCGGTGGGCAAGTCGAACGAGCACCTGCATGCGCCGGGAACCCTTACATTGCCGGCGGCGACCTTGATCGAGGCGTGGACCGAGCTTGGCCTGTCGGTCGCACGGGCCGGGTTAAGGAAGCTGATCGTCGTCAACTCGCATGGCGGCAACGAGGAGATCATGGGCATCATCACCCGCGAATTGCGCGTGCGGGCAAAGATGCTGGCGGTGAAGACGAGCTGGCAGCGCTTCGGCCGGCCGGCCGGCATGTATACCGAGCTTGAAGACCGCCACGGCATCCATGGCGGCGATGTCGAGACCTCGCTGATGCTGCATTTCCGGCCGGATCTGGTCGACATGGCAAAGGCCGGCAATTTCGTGTCCAACGTCGCCCACGCCGAACAGGAATTCTCGCTGCTGCGCCATACGGGAACGCACGCCTTCGCCTGGATCGCCACCGACCTCAACCCGAACGGCGTGGTCGGCGACGCCAGCATTGCAACGGCCGAAAAGGGCCGGCTGACCGCCAACCATCAAGCCGACGGTTTCATCAGCCTGTTGAAGGACGTGCGAAAAGCGAAGCTGGCCGACTGGTTGGCGTAGGGTCTGTTTCAGATCAAGGTGAGCCACACACGCCCCGCTTGAGGTTGAAGACAGACAGCCCGCTTTGATGGCGCCAGTTTCCAGATCATGCGTAAGGTAAAGTCTCGCTGGTTTGTCTCTCTAGTCTCACATCCACGGGTGCGCGATGGTTGTCGTCACAAAGGCACTGACCCTTGCTGACTTCCATGCAGCCCACGCACTCATCGCGGAGATGGGCCAATGGGACGTTGCCCAATGCGGAGTGCACGGTCTTCCGTCGGAAGGCGTGATTTCCGCCTACTATTCTGACGATGCCGCGAGCTTGTTGGAAAAGTGCACCTTGCCCAGCACAGGCATGTACCTCGCTCGGATTGGCTCTGTCGCCTTGGGCTGCGTCAGCCACGTCAGCCATGGAAATGTCGCCGAGATCGTTAAGCTCTTCGTGCGTCCGGAAGGACGAGGAAAAGGCGTAGGAGCCCGCCTCCTTGCGACCGCGCTCGATGCTATCGAGGAGTCCAAGTGCCGAAAAGTGAACCTGGTGACAGTTTCATTCATGACGAGCGCTATCGCTCTTTACCGCAAGTTCGGCTTTCAAGAGTGCGAACCATTCGAACCAGCACCGAAGGGCTTGGAGGGGGTTACGCGATACATGGAAAGGGTCACCAAATAGCCTGCCGTGAAAACAAGCGCGGCCTTAGCCCGATCGGGACGGATCAGGCCTCTGGCCAGAATCAGCCGTCGATCTTCAACGCAAAAGGCGTGCCTTCGAAGGCCTCGGCGCCGCGCCCGATCGCCTGGATCGCACCGGTCATGCGGCCGTTGCGATTGAGCAGCGCGTCGGCGACCGCGATCAGCCGCGGGTTGGGTGTGGCCGTCGGCGACAGTGCACGCAGCGTCTCAGCCAACTCGACCTCGCAGCGCTGCGGCGCCAGTGCCGCCGCGATGATGTAGGCCGAGGCCGTCGACCGGCTGATACCGGCATAGCAATGCACGACCAGCGGCCTTGCGCGATCCCATCGGCGCGCGAAATCGAGCAGGTTGCGAACATGCGCCTCGCTCGGCATGGTCATGCCCTCCTGCGCCGCCGCGATATCGTGCATGACCAGATGCAGATGGTTTTCCCGGGCGATCGAGGCCGGCCGCGTCACCTCGGTGCCGGCAGCCAGCAGCGAAAGCAACCGCTCGGCCCCGGTCTTCGCGACGGTTTCCTCGACTTTTGAAAGCGAACAGACATGGATCATTGCTGGACCTCGCTGGTGTTATCGTGGCGCTGTTGCGCCCAGGCGGCAAGAGCCGATTCGAGCCGCTGCCATTCCTCGCCCTCGCCCGGCAGCCCGGCGCGCAGCACCTCCGGCCGGCCGGAAAAATGCCGAAGCAGGATGCCGCGCTCGCCAAGCACCGAAAACAAACCGGCGGCGTCGCTCAGCCTGACATAGCGGAACAGCGTGGTGCCGCCGGCGACCGGGATACCGAAGCGGCCGAACAGCGTATCGAGCCGTGCTGCATCCCTGGCCAGACGGTCCCGCATCTCGGCCTGCCAGCCGCTGTCGGCAAGCGCGCGGATGCCATATTCGAGCGCCGGACCGGCAACCGCCCACGGCCCGAACTGCGCCTCCAGCCGTTCGACCGTCAGCGCGTCGGCCAGCGCAAAGCCGAGCCGCAGGCCGGCAAGGCCAAAAAACTTGCCGAAGGAGCGCAGCACGACGATGCCGCCTTGCTCGACATCGCCGGCCAAGCTCTCGCCAAGTGGTCCGACATCCATGAACGCCTCGTCGACGACCAGCAGCCCGCCTCTGGCGCGCAAACTTTCGGCAAGCGCAAGCAGATTCTTGCGTTCGACGATTCGACCGTCCGGATTGTTGGGGTTGACGACGATGGCAAGATCGGCTCCTGCCAGGGCCTCGAAATCGTCGATCTCCGTCACCGCATGGCCGGCGATTGCCGCTGCCCGCTGATGCTCGGCATAGGTCGGCCCGAGCACCAGCGCCTTGCCGGGGCTGACCAGCGAAGCGATGCGCGGCAACAGGATCTGCGTGCCCGGCGCTGCCACCACATTGGCCGCCGATGGTGCGCCATAGGCGCTCGCTGCGACATCGGCCAGATCACGGACCCGCGCAGCTTCCGGCAATCTCGACAGGGCGGTGGCGGGCAGCTCGAAAAACGGATAGGAGTGCGGATTGATACCGGTCGAGAGGTCGACGAAGGGCTGCGGCGCATGCGGAAAAAGCGCCCTCGCCCGGCCAAGGCTTCCGCCGTGATCCACCACTGCCGCCGCTCCATCAAGAGACTTCATGTCGATCCTGATCGCTTTCCTGTCACTGCTTGTTGAATTCGCTGTCGGCTATCCCAGCTGGCTGCTTGGCGCCATCGGCCATCCCGTCACCTGGTTCGGCAGGCTGATATCCTTTCTCGACCGCAGGCTCAACCGCGATACTGATTCCGACGCCCTGCGTCGCCGGCGCGGTGTTCATGCGCTGCTGATCATCGTGCTGGTGCCGGCCACCATCGCTTTCGCGGTGGAAACCATGCTTGCGGGCATTCCAGCCGGATTGATCCTCACCGCGCTCCTGGCGACATCGCTGCTGTCGCAGAAGAGCCTGGCCGAGCATGTCGAGGCGGTGGCCGACGGACTCGACAATGGCGGACTCGACATCGGTCGTGTTGCCGTCTCGCAGATCGTCGGCCGCGATCCGGAAAAGCTCGACAGAGCCGGTGTCTGCCGCGCGGCGATCGAAAGCCTGGCCGAGAATTTTTCCGACGGCGTCGTCGCGCCGGTCTTCTGGATCGGCATCGGCGGGCTGGCCGGCGGCGTCGCCTACAAGGCCGCCAATACCGCCGATTCGATGATCGGCCACCGCACGCCGCGCCACGAGGCCTTCGGCAGGGCGGCGGCGCGCTTCGACGATCTGATCAACCTGCCGGCGTCGCGGCTGACCGCGCTGCTCATCGTGTTGGCCGCCTTCCTCGTCAAAGACGCCGATGCCGGCAACGCCTGGCGCACCGTGCGGCGCGACGCGAAAAAGCACCGCTCGCCCAATGCCGGCTGGCCTGAAGCAGCGATGGCCGGCGCGCTCGGCCTGGCGCTGGCCGGGCCGCGCTCCTACAACGGCGTCATGGTCGACGACGCGTTCATGGGCGAAGGCGGCCGCCGCGATGTCGAGAGCGTGGACATAAGACGAGCGCTAAGACTCTATCGGGTTGCCGACTTTCTGCTGATGGGACTGTTCGGCTTGCTGTCGGTGATCGTCATCGTTGCGTGACTGCGGCCTCCCCTTCTCCCCTTGTGGGAGAAGGTGGCCGCGAAGCGGCCGGATGAGGGGTGTTCCAGCTTGGTACCGACGGCGCTCCGTCCAGCACCCCTCAACCGTCTTGGCGCTACGCGCCAATCCACCTCTCCCACAAGGGGAGAAGGGAGAAGAGGCGAACGAAACCTCAAAACTCTATGCCTTGCTGCGCCTTCACGCCGGCGGAAAAGTGATGCTTGGTGACGCCCATCTCGGTGACCAGATCGGCCGCATCGACCAGCGCCGGCTTGGCGTTGCGGCCGGTGACGACAATATGCAGGTTTTCGCGGCGGCCCTTCAGCGCCGCCACCACCGTGTCGAGATCGAGATAGTCGTAGCGCAGCGCGATGTTCAACTCGTCGAGTACCAGCAGGCTGATCGATGGATCGGCCATCAGCTCGAGCACCTTGGCCCAGGCAGCCTCGGCGGCGGCGATGTCGCGCTTCAGATCCTGCGTTTCCCAGGTAAACCCCTCGCCCATCGTGTGCCAGACGACCCGGTCGCCGAAAGCGGCAAAGGCGTCCTTCTCGCCAGTATGCCATTTGCCCTTGATGAACTGGACGACGCCGACGCGCCTGCCGTAGCCGAGCATCCTCAGCGCCAGCCCGAAGGCGGAAGTGGTCTTGCCCTTGCCGGGCCCGGTGTTGACGATCAGCAGTCCCTTCTCGACCGTCTTGGCCGCGACCTCGGCATCCTGCACCGCCTTGCGCTTGGCCATCTTGGCGCGGTGGCGTTGCTCGTCCCTGTCGTCGATAGCGGTCATATCATTTCACCTTGAGCGGCAGCCCCGCCACCATCAGCAGCACCGTGCCGGCGACGGCGGCGACCTGCTGGTTGAGCCGGCCGGCGGCATCGCGAAACCGGCGGGCAAGCGCATTGTCGGGCACGATGCCTTGCCCGACCTCGTTGGAAACCACGAACCACGGCCCGCGCGGCCGCGACAGCACATCCGCCAGCCCTCGGCATTCGGCCTCAAGGTCGCGTTCGGCCAGCATGTGGTTGGACAGCCACAGCGTCAGGCAGTCGATCAGGACTGGCCGGCCGTCAGGCAGCGCCTCGATCGCGCCGACGAGATCGAGCGGCGCGTCGATGGTCGTCCAGCCCTCGCCGCGCCGTGCCCGGTGCAGCGCGATGCGTTCGCGCATCTCGTCGTCATATGCTTGCGCCGTGGCGATATAGGCCCACGGCGCCGGACAGTCCGTCACCAGGCTTTCGGCATGCGCGCTCTTGCCCGAGCGTGCACCGCCGACGACCAGGGTCAGCTTGCTGCCTGGAGCAGCGCGATCAGGCAAGGCTGTCGCGCAGGCTGGTTGCGGTGCCGGTCAAGCGGCCGCGCAACAAGCCGACGACGGCGCCGAGCACCAGCCAGAACACCAGATTGGTCAGCGTCACCGCCACCACGAACTGGTGGTGCAGGCCTTCCGGGATCGGCGATTCGAAACTGTCGGGCTGCGGCGCGCCGACAATATGCGGCGCGACGATCAACGCCACGGCAATCACCGCCAGCGGCAGCGATTTGCGAAAGGCGAGCAGCCCGAGACCGGCAGCCGTCGCCACCACGGTCGCCGTCCACCAGATCTGGCGCTGGGCGAGATCGGCCGCCGGCATCGCTGGCAGTTCGGGCGGCAGGCCAAGGTTCGGGGCCAGCGTGAACACGGCAAAGCCGGCAACGCCCCAGAACAGGCCCAGTCGCCAATTGCCGATGCCGCCGGCGAATTCCGAAGCGGCGACCAGGATCAGCGCAAAGCCGATGCCGGTGACGACGTTGGCAACGACGTTGAAGGCGAAGCGCTCGAAGCCATCGGCCGGCGCCCAGCCTTCCTCTTCCGCGATGACAGCTTCAGCCGGCACGACGCTGCTCATGGCATTGCTGCCTGCTGCGGCCGGCGACAAACCATGGTCATGCGTGTGACCACCGCCGGCCTGTTCGTAGACTTCCGCCTTGAGGATGAGTGGCACCGTGGCGTAGGCCTGCATGCAGGCGAGAACGACGCCGGCCACTAGCCCTGCGATCGCCGCGATGAACACGACGTTGCGAAACAGTGTCATGGTGTCAGCCCCTCGTCAGTGGCAGGGAAAGCCCATCGAATGGCGATAGTCGTGGGCGGCATTGTGGACCGCATCGATATGCGAGAAGCCGACAAAACCCATGACGAAAACGCCGAGAAATGCAGCAAGCGCCAACTGCACGAAGCGCGACTGCGAGGAGACGGAAGCGCCGAGCGAGACGGAAGCGGTATTCATGTCTTGTCCTTTCGCCCTCCACCCGAGGGCATAGAAGTCAGTTCTCCTGTCGCCGGCAGGTCTCCTGGCTCGCGGATCAGCGCCCTTCCCCACCTTCCCGAAGAAGCTCTTCCCGAAGAAAATCTTCAGTGGCATATGGAGAGGACTACCGCACACAGTTGCGGGGGCAGCCACGGCATCGGGCGA
The DNA here is from genome assembly GCF_055811475.1 of Mesorhizobium sp. WSM4829. NCBI lineage: Bacteria > Pseudomonadati > Pseudomonadota > Alphaproteobacteria > Hyphomicrobiales > Phyllobacteriaceae > Mesorhizobium > Mesorhizobium sp. WSM4829. The sequence continues at coordinate 162,143 of NZ_JBVVQJ010000009.1, forward strand.
ATTTTGCCCCTACCGCATTCCCTCTTGGTTCCAAAACGGAACCGACGACGGGTGCGACTATAGGCAGAATCGCCGCGCCCGGCAAACCAAATTCCGCCAGCTAGCAGCGCGAATGCGCCGTCAAGGTAATCGTTTCTCGTGGGCTCTTCCTTCTCCCCTTGTGGGAGAAGGTGGCCTCGCGAAGCGAGGTCGGATGAGGGGTGTTCCAGCTTGGCAAAAGCCGCGCTCCGTCCAACACCCCTCTTCCGTCTTGGCGCTGCTCGCCAATCCACAAGGGGAGAAGGAAGAAGGGCGGCGCCTTGTCTTCTTTTGTCCGGGGCAACCATGATAGTCGTCTTGCAGCACTGAATCAGATTGCGAGACCATGACCATTCCTACGCCGGCCGTTCAGGACCGATCCAGGCGCATCATCGCTATCGACGTCGCCCGCGGCATCGCTTTGCTTGCCATGGCGAGCTACCATTTCACCTGGGATCTCGAATTCTTCGGCTACACCGATCCCGGCCTGACTGCCTTTGGCTGGTGGAAATTCTACGCGCGCTGCATCGCTTCGACCTTCCTGTTCCTGGTCGGCGTCAGCCTGTTCCTTGCCCATGGCAAGCAAATCCGCTGGAACGGCTTCTGGAAACGCTTCGCCATGGTCGGCGGGGCGGCGCTCGGCATATCGGCCGCCACCAGGCTTGCCACACCCGACAGTTTCATCTTCTTCGGCATCCTGCACGAGATCGCGCTCGCCAGCCTGCTCGGCCTGGCGTTTCTGCGGCTGCCGGCGCTGCTGACGCTGGTTGTCGCTGCTTTCGTCATCACCGCGCCGCTCTACCTCAGGTCCGAGATCTTCGATCATCCGGCCCTGTGGTGGGTCGGCCTGTCGGCAACCAACCCGCGCTCCAACGATTATGTCCCGCTGTTTCCATGGTTCGGCGCTGTGCTTGCCGGCATCGCAGCGGCAAAGCTTGCCTTCGCCTCCGGCATGCTGACGCGGCTGGCGGGCCTGACGCCCGGCCGCTGGACTAATCCGCTGGTCTTTATCGGCCGGCACAGCCTCGCCTTCTATCTGATCCACCAGCCGGTGCTGATCGGCTCGGTCTGGCTGATTTCGCAAGTCATGCCGGCAGCGGTCGAAACCAGGCAGGTCACCTTCCTGAAAGAGTGCCAGGCATCGTGCGAGCAATCGCGCGACACGGAGTTCTGCAGCAGCTATTGTGTCTGCATGCTCGATACGCTCGAGGGCGAGGCCACGCTTGATCGGCTCTACCGCAACGACCAGGCTGCGGAATGGAAGGCGCATCTCGACGAGCTCGCCGGCGCCTGCACTGCCAAGGCCGACGGCACTTTGATGGAGGGAGGAGCACAATGACCGACCATCAGCAGAAACCGGGCCAACAGAAACCGGGACAGCAAAAACCGGGGTTTATACCGTGGCCGCCGCTGATCTATGTCGCGGCCATCGCCGTCAGCATCGCGCTTGGCTTGCTTTATCCGCTGCCATGGATCGGCGGCCTTTTGGGCGACATCCTGTTCGCGGCCGGCTGGGTGGCATTGTTCGGCGTCGTCGCACTCTGGTTCACGGCGATCCGCATCATGATCCGGGCAAAGACGACGCTCCACCCGAACGCCGTGCCGGACCATCTGGTTACATCGGGCCCCTTCGCCGTCAGCCGCAATCCGATCTATCTGGCCAACACGCTGCTGATGATCGGCGTCGCCCTTATCTCGGGGAACGTATGGTTCCTACCGCTGGCGATCATCGCCGCCTATGCAACGCAGAAAATGGCGATCGAGGGCGAGGAAAAAGTTCTGGCAACGAAATTCGGCAAGAAATACCGGGATTACGCGAAAATTGTGCGGCGCTGGATTTGAGGCAGCGCCGAAGCTGCCAATCTCCCCCCTTGTGGGGGAGATGTCCGGCAGGACAGAGGGGGGCGCTGTCCCTCCAGCGTCTAAGTTCAGGTGTTGACGCCAAGCTCCACCAGCCGCTCGACGCAGGACTCCTCGGCCTGGTCGAGCTCGGCCAGGGTCTCTTCGAGGTCGCGGCGCTTCTGCCGCAGATCCTCGCGCTTTTCCTCGATGCGCTTGATCATCAGGTTGAGCTGACCGACCTCGCCGGGCGGCTCCTTGTACATCTGGATGATTTCGCGGATCTCGTTGATCGAAAAGCCGAGCCTCTTGCCGCGCATGATCTGGCGGATGAGATGCCGGTCCGACGGGCGAAACAGCCGCGTGCGGCCGCGCCGCACCGGCTGCACCAGCCCCTCGTCCTCGTAGAAGCGCAGCGTCCGCGTCGAAACGTCGAATTCGCGGGTCAGTTCGGTTATCGAATAATATTCCCGCATCATCACTCCAAATGCCCGGCCGTGCTGCGAGTTCCAACCATGCGGCCTCGCTATCCGCACGCGTGTCAGAATCGGCCAAAGGCTGTTCCAAAATCTCGCATGGCATTTACGTAAAAGTCAATTGAGCGGGCGTCGCTCACACGCCGAACCACCATGTGGCGAGGCCGAGAAAGGCAAAGAAGCCGACGACGTCGGTGACCGTCGTGACGAAAACCGCCGAAGCCACGGCCGGGTCGATCTTGAACCGGTCGAGCAGCAGCGGGATCAGGATGCCGGCAAGTGCGGCCACGAACATGTTGATGATCATCGCCGCGGCGATGATGCCGCCCAGATTGGGATCGCGGAACCAGGCGGCCGCGACGATGCCGATCAGGATGGCGAAGATGATGCCGTTGATGAAGCCCACCCCCATCTCGCGGCGGATGATGCGGCCGGCATTGTAGATGTCGAGGTCCCTCGTCGCCAGCGCCCGCACCGTGACCGTCATGGTCTGCGAGCCGGCATTGCCGCCCATGCCGGCGACGATCGGCATCAGCACGGCCAGTGCCACGATGTGCTCGATCGTGCGGTCGAACAAGCCGATCACCGAGGCCGCCAGGAACGCCGTCAAAAGGTTGACGAGCAGCCACGGAACGCGCGAGCGCGAGGTCGAAAGGATGCTGTCCGACAATTCTTCGTCGCCGACACCGCCCATGCGCAGCAGATCCTCCTCGGCTTCCTGCTGGATGACGTCGACCACGTCGTCGATGGTCAGCACGCCGACCAGCCGCTCGTTCTCGTCGACGACGGCAGCGGAGAGAAGGTCGTATTGTTCGAACTCGCGTGCCGCCTCTTCCTGGTCCATGGTCGCCGGAATGGCGTGCCTGGTCTCATGCATGACCTCTTCGACCTTGATCGAGCGCTTGGTGCGCAGGATCTGGTCGAGGTCGATGGCGCCGAGCAGCTTGAAGCTCGGATCAATGACGAAAATCTGGCTGAAGCGGTCGGGAAGGTTGTTGTCCTCGCGCATGTAGTCGATGGTCTGGCCGATCGTCCAGAATGGCGGCACCGCGACGAACTCGGTCTGCATGCGGCGGCCGGCGGTCTCTTCGGGATAGTCGAGCGAGCGGCGCAGCCTGATCCGCTCGGTGAACGGCAGTTGCGACAGGATCTCGTCCTGGTCTTCCTTTTCGAGATCCTCGAGAATGTAGACCGCGTCGTCGGAATCGAGGTCCTGCACACCCTGGGCAATCTGTGCGTTGGGCAGGCTGTCGACGATGTCGCGGCGGATCGCCTCGTCGACCTCGGTCAGCGCGGAAAAATCGAAGTCGGCGCCCAACAATTCGACCAGCGCGCGGCGCTGTTCGGGATGGAGCGCCTCGATCAGGTCGCCGAGTTCCGATTGGTGCAGGTCGTCGACCTCACGCTTCAGCGTCAGCGTGTCGCGATCGGCGATCGCGGCGCCGATCTGGGCAAGGAACGACGACAGAATGGCGCCGTCCTCGCCATAGATGTCGGCGCTGTCCTCAGCAGTCCTGGCGCCGGTCGTCTGTTCGTCCTGGCCTTCCACCGGCGCCTCCCGCCATCAGAATTCCGGAAAAGCTGCGTGTTAGGTCTAGCGCATGACCATGGAAATCGGAATCGATTTCCAGAAAGGATCATGAGCAGCGTCAAATTGCTACAGCGTCTGTCAGATTTCGAAGTCGATGTCAGCGGGCAGTCATCGACCAATAGCCAATGTCTTGTCCGGCTCCCATAATCGTCGCCCCGAGGTTCTCCGATATATTCCCCTATCGGCGTCTCTGGGGGCCACCATTGCGGGCGGAGTCAATATTCTCACCGACGTGCCACCAGCCTGGCGGCCGCCCGGCGCTTTCGACATTTGCGGATGGCGGCTGGAAACCTTATATAATCGAACTTGTGCATGCTGCGGCGTGCGCAGATCAATCGTAGAGAAGGATACAGATGCCGGACTCGGATGCGGCGATACCTCGAATTGCTCTCATTTCAACCCACGGCTACGTAGCAGCCAACCCGCCACTGGGCGCGGCCGATACCGGCGGACAGGTGGTCTATGTCCTGGAACTTGCCAAAAAGCTGGCCCAGTTGGGTTATGCCGTCGATATCTGGACGCGACGATTTGAAGACCAGCCTCCTGTCGATGAAGTGGCCGACGGGGTTCGCGTCCTGCGTGTCGCCTGTGGCGGACCCGATTTTATTCCGAAGGAATATCTCCACCGCCACCTTCTCGAGTGGTGTGAAAACGCGCTGCGCCTGATTCGCCGGGAAAATCTCTCCTACGACTTCATCAACAGTCACTACTGGGATGCGGGCGTGGCGGGGCAGCGGCTGTCCGAAGCGCTCAATATCCCGCACATCCATACGCCGCATTCGCTTGGCATATGGAAGCAGCGCCAGATGAAGACCGACTACCCTGACAAGGCCGATACGTTCGAGGCCGAGTTCAATTTCAGCGAGCGCATAAAGCACGAGACGATCATCTATCGAAGCTGCGCCATGGTGATCGCAACAACGCCGCCGCAGGTCGACATGCTGGTCGAGGACTACAGCCTCGAGCGCGACCGCGTGCACATGATCCCGCCCGGTTACGACGACAACCGGTTCTTCCCCGTCAGCGAGGCGTCTCGTCGGTTGATCCGCCATCGGCTCGGCTTCGAAGGGCGAACGGTCCTGGCGCTCGGCCGGCTCGCCACCAACAAGGGCTACGACCTGCTGATCGATGCGTTTTCCGTGGTGGCGCCGCGTGTGCCGGATGCGGTCCTGAGGCTCGCTGTCGGCGGCGAGAACATGGACGAGCAGGAACAGAAGATCCTCAACCAGCTCAAGCAACAGGTCGAACAGCTAGGCTTGCAGGATCGTGTCGTCTTCTCCGGCTATGTTGCCGACGAGGACCTGGCCGACACCTATCGGGCGGCGGACATGTTCGTCCTGTCGAGCCGATACGAGCCGTTCGGCATGACCGCGATCGAGGCAATGGCTTGCGGAACGCCGACCGTGGTTACGATCCATGGCGGCCTCTATCGCGGGATCAGCTATGGCCGGCATGCGCTTTTTGGCGATCCGTTCGACAAGGAAGATCTCGGCATCACCATCGTCAAGCCGATGAAGCACCAGCGCCTCTACGGCCGTCTGGGCCGCATGGGCGCGCACAAGGCGCGCAGCCTGTTCACCTGGACAGGCATCGCGCAGCAGCTGGTCAGCCTTGTCGAAGGACGTCCGGTGCTGAAGGCGGTCGACGACCATGATTGGGACGAGCCGTGGAACGACGGCGATTGAAACCGATCGCGCTTTTGTCGAGTGATCTCGACGGGACCCTGGCTGGCGATGCGCCGGCGACGTCACGCTTTCGGTTGAAATGGGAGGCGCTCGATCCCGAGCACCGGCCGGTTCTCGTCTACAACAGCGGTCGCCTGGCCGACGATATCTTGAACTTCGTCGACGAAGTAGCCCTGCCGGCGCCGGACTATGTGATCGGCGGTGTCGGCACGATGCTCGCCGGTCCGCGGCACACCTCGCGCCCCGCACACTTTACTGATTTGGGGCATTTTACCCAAAGATTTTCGGAAGGCTGGTCGCTTGAAAAGATCGATGCGGTGCTCGGGTCGCTCAAAGACACCGTCCGCCAACCCGACGGCTATCAGCACGCCTTCAAATCGAGCTGGTACCTGCTCGACGCAAGTCCGGAAGCCCTTGCCAGCATCGAGCGTGCTTTGGCCGAGGCCGGCCTGTCGGTGACGATGGTTTATTCGAGCGGACGCGATCTCGACATCCTGCCGCGCTCAGCAGACAAGGGCCAGGCGCTGGCCTGGCTCTGCAATGAGCTCGGCATCGGCCTCGATGAGGTGGTCGTCGCCGGCGATACCAACAACGACCGCAGCATGTTCGAGCTGCCCGGTGCGCGCGGGATTGTCGTTGCCAATGCCCTTCCCGAACTGCTTGACATGGCGCGGGCCAACCCGCTGATCTACAGCGCCAAGGGACAGTTCGCCCTTGGCGTCGTCGAAGGCCTCGTTCATTGGTCGGTGTTTGCGGACGCCCGATCCTGAGCTGGAAATATTCTCGTTGTCACGGTTTGAGGGCCCACACCGTCGCGTGTAGAATGGCGCCAGTTTCGGCGATGAGACGTGCCGATTGCACCGGCTCAAACCCGCTGATCCGTTTCGTGCCGGCCCAACGACCGCGATCCGCAAAAACCTCGATCGATCCGTAGTCGAGGAATATCCGCAGCCGTTTTGGACGGGCTCCCTTGGCAATATAGTGAGGGGATGCCGCTGCGTCGTCTCCATGAAGAATGGCAAGTCCCTCGTCGTCGACGACAACCTCGAGCCGGACGGTTGGATGTTGCAGCTTCAAGTGGAAATGGGCACCCGGGTTTTCCAGCTCGAAAAGGATTTCGACGGCGCCGTTGATAAAGCTTACCTGCTCTCCGGCTGCGAGGCGTGTCCGGTCCAGAATATGGCTCCGCAGGCTCTCGGCAGCGCCGATGGGCGGGGTGTGCAACTCGCCTGCAGACAGATGGATATTACGAGGCAATGTCATGGCTGTGGGAAAATCGATCGCCGGTCCGGTGTCGGCCCAGTTGGCAAGCCAGCCTATGCCAACAATGGCATCGCCGTCGGCGAAGGCCTGGAAGGCGTAATTATCCGTCCCGAAGTCCAGTTCCTGTTCGAATTCCTTGGCAAAGGTCCGACCATCGAACCAGCCGACAATGGCCATTGTCAGGTTCTTGCGCCGGGTCGACTGGTCTTCACTGTTCATCAGCCCGAGAATCAGGACCCAGCGCGTCGCTGGGTCGGTCGCAGGCCCGTCGAGCGGCAGCAGACAGGGACATTCGATCGCCGTCGTCCGATAGTGTTTCTCGACCAGAAGCTTGCCGACATACGTCCATCCGGTGGCGGCCGTATGGTCACGGGTTTCGTAGAGCAGGACAACGCCGCCTTCATCGCTCTGGCTGCCCAGCAGCATTTTCCAAAGGCCATCCGGTCCCCTGAAGACGTATGGGTCACGAAAATCCGCTGTCAGTCCCTGGTCAAGCGGACGGTATGGCAGGATGACGTGCGCATCTCCCGCCATGATGAGGTCGCTGGAAGTGGCCGTGAGTTGGATCTGCTGTTCCGGGATACGGTCCTGTACCTGCTCGGTGAAAAAGACGCGAATGCCCGGGCCATCGGCAAGCGGGATGGCCGAGCCGGAATAGGCGCCGCCCCGTTTGTCGGGCCTGGCGGTGAGATCTTCCGATGGAAACAGGAAGATGGGCATGTGGCGCCAACGCAAATAATCCGAAGAGACGGCGTGCCCCCAATGCATCGTGTTCCAGCGAAGCCCATGCGAATAATGCTGATAGAACAGATGTGGGCGGCCTCCAAACCGGCCAAATCCGTTCGGATCGTTCATCCAGCCGAACGGCGGACGAAAATGATAGCTGTCGGGGATGTTCGGCGGGGCATTTCCCGGATTGGTGTGGAGAACCGTGATGCCTGTCTCCAGCACGTCGGCCAATGCGAACCAGTAGGCAACCGAAACCGAGGTCTGATCCGCATCGTAATCCAGTTCGACACTGCCGCCGCCGAAGACGTGAAAAATTCTGAATTCATGCTCTTCGGCGTTCGCGACGCTCACCTCGCCGAACTTGCCGCGAACGTTGGAAAACGACAGCGAGCCTGGAACGTCCGGCCTGGTCGCCTTGAGCCAGATATGGAAGGTGGCGTTGACCGGCAGATCGGCATGCAGGCTTCGAATGGTGTTCCCGGCCGCAATCCTTACCTGGCTGTCACTCATAAATAGGCTCCGTTGCGTGCGGCTTTCCCAGGCAAAACCGGATGCTCGACCTGGAATGCATTGCAGAAGGTTAAGGCTGGATTTTGACTTTGGCAAAGCCATTCCCCAGGATCGACAGTCCTTGAGGTCAATCGCCGCACGGATCGCCGCCTGCAATTGCTGATCTCGCGGCGGAAGAAGGTTGACGGCTCGCAGAGCACGATTGCATTGTCCGACGGCGCAACACCTTCTCTTTTCCGCGGGTTTCGACCCGCGGCGCAATCCCGTGCAGCCATTGTCCAGATCGGCCAACCAGTTGTCCGCATACGATGGAACGACGAACGGGACCCCGCCCGTCCGGACCGACTGCCGGGTTGGATCGGGCCGTCGGTCCTGCGCTATGATTGAAAGCTGGATTTAGGAGGAGCTCATGGCCATCGGCGCTGACACCAAAGGCGTCTACACCATTGCCCCGACGCCGTTCGAGGCGGATGGCAAGATCGACTGGGAATCGCTTGATTCGATGGTCGATTTCTACGAGCGCTGCGGCGTCGATGGGATGACAATCCTCGGCATCATGGGTGAGGCCCCGAAGCTCGACGCCGGCGAATCGATCGAGATCGTCAAACGTGTCGTGGCGCGCACTAGGCTGCCGGTCATCGTCGGCGTCTCCGCCCCTGGCTTCGCCGCCATGCGCAGCCTTGCGCGCGCCGCGATGGAGGTTGGCGCTCAGGGCGTGATGATCGCGCCGCCGCCGGCGCTGCGCACCGACGACCAGATCGTCACCTATTTCCGCAACGCATCCGAAGCGGTCGGCGAAGATGTTCCTTTCGTCCTGCAGGATTATCCGCTGACCCTCTCGGTCGTCATGACGCCGGCCGTCATCCGCCGCATCGTCACCGACAACCCGGCCTGCTTCATGCTCAAGCACGAGGACTGGCCGGGCCTGGAGAAGATCAGCGCGCTGCGCGGTTTCCAGAAGGACGGCTCGCTGCGGCCGCTGTCCATCCTCACCGGTAATGGCGGCCTCTTTCTCGATTTCGAGATGGAGCGCGGTGCCGACGGCGCGATGACCGGCTATGCCTTCCCCGACATGCTGGTCGACATGGTGAAACTGTCCGCCGCCGGCGAGCGCGACAAGGCGCACGATCTTTTCGACGCCCACCTGCCCTATCTGCGCTATGAGCAGCAACCCGGCGTGGGACTTGCGGTACGCAAATATGTGATGATGAAGCGCGGCGCCATCGCGTCGGACGCCCAGCGCAAGCCGGGCAGTGCATTGTCGGCGGCGGCCAGACAAGAGGTCGACTATTTGCTCATGCGGCTGGAAAGTCGCGTCCGCAAACAAGCCTTGAGATAATGCACTAGCGGGCTATTTTGCCGCGCAATCACATCAATATACAGCCGCTTGCGGGGAAAGCGCATTTTTCGCCGAGCATTCCCACGTGTCCGTTTCGCGGCACGGTTCGGTCTTTGAAGCAGCTGGCATATGATGGCGGGTCAAACCACGCGGTCAGGGCGCGGCATTCCGCATCCAAACAGCAACGGGTTCGCGCAGTGTTCAGTTTGCACAAACAGTCTTGGAAGGACTGCAGGGAAACAAAAAACGCACAATAAAAATAACAGCTTATTGGATAAAGCTGGTGCGGTCGAGAAGACTCGAACTTCCACGGGTTGCCCCACAGCGACCTCAACGCTGCGCGTCTACCAATTCCGCCACGACCGCACGTGGTAGGAGCCGGAACGAACCGGCTCGCGGCGTGTAGCAAATCGTTTCCAGCGAAACAAGGGCGCGTCGCGCAATAATTGCCCGGGCTTCGGCATAACCCTCCAAAGAGCTGAAACGCGCTCGCAACTGGACGTTTCAGCCGATTGCCGCCATATGTGAGGCGACACGAGACACACCATGACAGAACGCAGCCAGATCGCCACGTCGTTCCTGCCCCTGCCCGGTTCGGCGCCGGTCGAATGGCGGATCGAACCCGGCCTCACCGCCTATCCGGATGCGCTCGCCGTGATGGAGGCGCGTGCCGAAGCGATCAGAAGCGGCGGCGCCGGCGAGATGGTCTGGCTGGTAGAGCATCCGCCACTCTACACCGCCGGCACCAGCGCCCGCATCGAGGACCTGATCGAGCCCGACCGTTTCCCGATGTTCGCAGCTGGGCGCGGCGGCGAATACACCTATCATGGGCCGGGCCAGCGGGTCGCTTATGTGATGCTCGACCTGAAGCGGCGGCGCGAGGATGTCCGCGCCTTCGTCGCGGCACTTGAACAATGGATCATCGGCACGCTCGCCGCCTTCAACGTGCGCGGCGAACGGCGCGAGAACCGTGTCGGCGTCTGGGTGGTCCGGCCGGATCGCCCCGCCCGGCCCGACGGATCGCTCGCCGAGGACAAGATCGCCGCCATCGGCATCAGGCTGAGGCGCTGGGTGAGCTTTCACGGTATCGCCATCAATGTCGAGCCGGATCTCGCCCACTTCAGCGGCATAGTGCCGTGCGGCGTGCAGGACCACGGTGTCACCAGCCTCGTCGATCTCGGCCTTCCCATAACGATGGCCGATCTCGACCTCGCGCTGAAATCCGCCTTCGAGGATGTCTTCGGACCCACCGCAGCTCTGCTTGTCGAAACGGCCCGCAAGGCCGGCTGACAAGGCGGCGCTGAACCGCAGAGCTCCGACGCAGCCCCTCACCCGTGAAGAACGGGCGCGCTGCCTCACATCGCTCCGATCCAGATCGCCATGGAAATGAGAAACGTGCTCATGCACACCAGTGACACGACATCCTGAACAAGACCGGTCATAACGCTCTCCTGTTTTCAGTATGTTCGCATTTTGTTCTGATTTTGTTCGAATGTCAACGGCCTCAGTCAGAGCGTGTCGCGAAATTCGGGCGCTCAGTTCGGCACGGTTAAGGAAAGGTTGAGATCGGATTTCACTGTTTCCGCGCTGGCTGCGCGTGGGGAGATGCAGCCAGACAGCACACCTAGAGCGGAACGACCTTGCCGTCGGCTAGCGTGACGCGACGGTCCATGCGCGAGGCAAGCTCGTGATTGTGGGTGGCGATCAGCGCCGCCAGGCCCGACTGCCGGACCAGCGCCGCCAGTGCCTCGAAGACATAGGAGGCAGTGACCGGGTCGAGGTTGCCGGTCGGCTCGTCGGCCAGCAGCACCAGCGGCGCATTGGCGACGGCGCGCGCGATGGCGACGCGCTGCTGCTCGCCGCCGGACAGTTCCGACGGCCGGTGCTGCGCGCGTTTGCCGATCTGCATGTAGTCGAGCAGTTGCGCCGACCGCTCGGCAGCCTCCTTGCGCGTCAGCCCTTTTATCAGTTGCGGCATCATGATGTTTTCCAGCGCCGTGAACTCGGGCAGCAGGTGATGGAACTGGTAGACGAAGCCGACATCGTTGCGGCGGATGGCCGTGCGCTCGTCGTCGGAAAGCCGCCCGCAGGCGCGGCCGGCCAGAATGACATCACCGGCGTCCGGCCGCTCCAGCAGTCCGGCGGTATGCAACAGCGTCGATTTGCCGGTGCCCGAAGGCGCCACCAGCGCCACGATCTCACCGCGCTTCAGCGAAAAATCGGCGCCGTTGAGGATGGTCAGCTTGCGCGGCCCCTGGACATAATGCCGCTCGACGCTCTTCAGCTCGATAATGGCCTCGGCCATCATTCGTACCTCAGCGCTTCGACCGGATCGAGCCTGGCCGCGCGCCATGCCGGAAACAGCGTCGCCAGGAACGACAGCACCAGCGCCATCAGCACCACCGAGATCGTCTCGCTGGCGTCCATGCGGGCAGGCAACTGGCTCAGGAAGTAGAGCTCGGGATTGAACAGCCTTTCGCCGGCCAGCCAGGAGAAGAACTGGCGAATGCGCTCGACGTTCAGGCAGATAACGACGCCGAGCAGGACGCCGGCGAGGGTGCCCACCACGCCGATCGCCGCCCCCGTCATCAGGAAGATGCGCAGGATCGCGCCGCGCGTGGCGCCCATGGTGCGCAGGATGGCGATATCGTGGCCCTTGTCCTTGACCAGCATGATCAGCCCCGAAATGATGTTGAGCGCCGCAACCAGCACGATCAGCGTCAGGATCATGAACATGACGTTGCGCTCCACTTGCAGCGCATCGAAGAATGTCCGGTTTCGTTCTCGCCAGTCGACCATGGTTATCGGCCGCTGCGATGCCTCCTCGACCTTCGGCTTCAGCGCGTCGACATTGTCGGGATTGTCGACATAGATCTCGATCGCCTGGGCCCGGCCATCCATGTTGAAATAGAGCTGCGCTTCCGAAAACGGCATGTAGACGATGGAGCTGTCATATTCCGACATGCCGACCTCGAAGATCGCCGTGATCAGGTAACCCTTCATGCGCGGTGTCGTGCCGAGCGGCGTGACATCGCCGTCGGGGGCGATCAGCGTGATGGTGTCGCCGAGCACAAGACCGAGATTGTCGGCCATGCGGCTGCCGATGGCGACGCCCTCGCCTGTGTCGAAGCCGGCGATCGAGCCCTGCTTGATATTGTTGGCGACGATTGAAATCTTGCCCAGGTCCTCGCCGCGTATGCCGCGCACCAGCGCCCCCGACCCGCCGCCGACATTGCCTTGCGCCAGCACCTGGCCGTCGATCAGCGGAATGGCGTATTGGACGCCGGGCACGCCGTTGATGCGGCCGGCGATCTGCGCATAGTCCTCCAGCGGCATGTCGAGCGGCTGCACGATCAGATGGCCGTTGACGCCGAGGATGCGCGTCAGAAGCTCGGCGCGAAAGCCGTTCATGACAGCCATCACGACGATCAGCGTGGCGACGCCCAGCATGATGCCGAGGAACGAGATCGAGGCAATGACGGAGATCACCGTCTCCTTGCGGCGCGAGCGCAGATAGCGCCACGCGACCATGCGTTCAAACACGGAAAAAGGTCCGGCGGCCATGGGTTTAGCTGCTGCCGCTCCACTCATCCGGCAAAACCGAAGCGTTTCTTCACGTCTTCGATCGGCAGCGTCTCACGCTCGCCGTTCCTGCGGTTCTTGATCTCGACCTCGCCGGCGGCCACGCCGCGCGGCCCGACGATCACCTGCCACGGCAGCCCGATCAGGTCGGCTGTGGCGAACTTGCCGCCCGGCCGCTGATCGGTGTCGTCGTAGAGCACGTCCTTGCCGACGGCGACAAACGCTGCATAGAGTTCATCGCAGATGCGGTCGCAGTCGGCGTCGCCGGCTTTCATATTGATCAGGCCGATGTCGAAAGGCGCCACCGCCTCCGGCCAGATGATGCCGTTGTCGTCGTGGCTGGCCTCGATGATCGCCGCGACCAGCCGCGTCGGGCCGATGCCGTAGGAACCTCCCGAAGCAAAATGATCCTTGCCGTCGGGCCCGGTCACCTTGGCGCCCATCGGCTTCGAATATTTGTCGCCGAAATGGAAGATGTGGCCGACCTCGATGCCGCGCGCCGAGACCCGGTCGCTTGTCGCGACCTTCTCCCACGCCGCCTCGTCGTGCATCTCGTCGGTCGCCGCATAGGGCGTCGTCCATTTCTTGACGATGTCGCCGATCTCGGCATCGTTGGAGAAGTCCGTGTCCGCCCCCGGCACGTCAAGCGCGAGATAGTCGCGATGGCAATAGACCTGGCTCTCGCCGGTGTCGGCCAGGATGATGAATTCGTGGCTGAGGTCGCCGCCGATAGGCCCGGTGTCGGCACGCATCGGGATTGCCTGCAGCCCCATGCGCGTGAACGTCCTGAGATAGGACACGAACATCCTGTTATAGGCCGCCCTGGCGCTTTCGAAGTCGAGATCGAAGGAATAGGCGTCCTTCATCAGGAACTCTCTGCTGCGCATGACGCCGAAGCGCGGCCGCACCTCGTCGCGGAACTTCCACTGGATGTGATAGAGATTGAGCGGCAGATCCTTGTAGGACTTCACATAGGCGCGGAAAATCTCGGTGACCACCTCCTCGTTGGTCGGCCCATAGAGCATGTCCCGATCCTGCCGGTCCTTGATGCGCAGCATCTCCTTGCCATAGTCGTCATAGCGACCGCTTTCGCGCCACAGCTCGGCCGACTGGATGGTCGGCATCAGGATCTCGAGCGCGCCGGCCCGGTCCTGCTCCTCGCGAACGATCCGGCAGACCTTGTCCAGCACCCTCTTGCCGAGCGGCAGCCAGGAAAAACTGCCTTGCCCCTGCTGGCGGATCATGCCGGCGCGCAGCATCAGCCGGTGCGAGACGATTTCGGCCTCGCGCGGATTTTCTTTAAGGATAGGCAGGAAATAGCGCGACAAACGCATGGACCGGTCCGTGAGAGAGAGGATTGCCGCACCGGAATCGGCGCAGCGCAGGCTTGCTTGCCCCGGCTTCATAGCCATTTCATGACGGAATGGAAACCCGCCCCCCAAGCCAACTGGCAGCCAACTGGGCGGCCGATGGGGCGTCGCAAAGGCGCCGCAGTGCCGCGTTCGCCTTGCTGGTCGTTTCGCAAGCAACGCCTGCCATACTATTGTGCAGTGCAGCACGAGATTGCTTATTTCCGGGCAAAATTCTGCGTGACATTTTCACCCGGCTTGGTCTAATGTGCGCCGATAAACGAGAGGGCGGAAAGAAATCTGCTCTCCTACGCGGTCAAAGTCTTGGGAGGATGCGATCTAGGCGCGGTTACTCGCTGCCGCCGGATACCGGAAACAGATCGGACGCGTTTAAATTGCAAGGCCTCGTGCCTTGCATTTTTTTTGTGCAATCATTTGGTTAGCACGACAAATTGCTAAACCACTTTACCTGGTCCCCAGCACAGCCGGTTCGGAACCTGCATCGGCTTCCAGCCCGGATTGGTGCTCGCATGCAAGATGTGGCCAGCCGTACCCGGCGGTCTAGTTTTCGGGACTCCGGCTGAAATCCGGCACGATGTGCGGGATGTCGTCGATGCCGAGGCCGAGCCCCCGCGTCATGCCATAAAAGACGCCAAGCAGAACCAGCGTGACGATCGTCGTCCGCAGCACCGCGCGCAGCATATGCGGTCCGCGCGGCGCGCTGGATACCGTGCCCAGCGTCACGTCCTCATCCTCGTCCTGCGTCCTCAGGCTGAACGGCAGGATGGCGAACAGCACCACCCACCATGTGATGAAGAACAGGGCGAGAAATGAAACCCAGCTCATGCTTGCTCCAGTTCGACCAGCGTGCCAAAGAAATCCTTGGGATGCAGGAAAAGCACCGGCTTGCCGTGCGCGCCGGTCTTCGGGTTGCCGTCGCCCAGGACGCGGGCGCCGCTGGCGATGAGGTGATCACGCGCGGCAAGAATGTCGTCGACCTCATAGCACAGATGATGCATGCCGCCCGAGGGGTTCTTCTCGAGGAATGCCGCGATCGGCGAACCCTCACCAAGCGGCTCCAGCAATTCGATCTTGGTATTGCCGACATCGACGAACACCACCGTCACGCCATGCTCCGGCAGCGCCTGCGGCGCCGTCACCCGAGCGCCGAGCGTGTCGCGATAAGCCGCTGTCGCCGCAGCCAGATCCGGCACGGCAAGCGCGACATGGTTCAGGCGTCCAAGCATTGGTTTTCCTCAGGGCAGTAAGGCAATAGGGCAGTATGGGAGTAGGGAAAAACGACTTTCTCCCCCTACTGCCGTACTGCCCTACTCCCCTATTCCCTTACCTTGTGACGAACACCGTCACCAGCGGCTTCTTGCCCCAAGCTTCATTGGCGGCGCCACGGACGGCGCGGCGCACTGCCTCCTGCACGAGGTCGAGATCTCTTCGGCGCTGACGGGGGATGGAGTCCACGGCGCCGATTGCCGCATCGATCATCAGGTCCTCCAGGCTCTCGCCGCGGCCATCGGCCTCGGCGACGCCGATGGCGACCAGATCGGGATCGCCGGCGAGCTCATATTTGTCGTCGAGCACGACATTGACCGCGACATGGCCGGCGAAAGACAGCTTGCGCCGGTCGCGAATGCCCATCGCCTGGTCGGTGCCGATCAGCCTGCCGTCCTTGTAGATGCGGCCGAACGGCACCTGGTCGATGATCGCCGCCGCACCGGGATAGAGCCGCAGCATGTCGCCGTTGCGCACCTGCGCCACCTGGCCGATGCCGGACACCGACATCAGCGATCCCTGCGCCACCAGATGCGCCGCCTCGCCATGCACGGGAACGCCGATCTGCGGCCGCACCCATTCATACATCTTGCGCAGCTCGCTGCGGCGCGGGTGGCCCGAGACATGCACCAGCGCATCGCCGTCCTCGATGATCTTGATGCCGAGATCGATCAGACGGTTCTTGATCTCAAGGATACCCTTCTCGTTGCCGGGAATGGTACGCGAGGAAAACACCACCGTATCGCCTGCCGTCAGCGACACCGATTTCATCTCCTCGCGCGACAGTTTCGCCAGCGCCGCAAGCGGCTCGCCCTGGCTGCCGGTGCAGATGATGACGAGGTTTTCGCGCGGGATGAAGCCAAAGTCCTCCTCGGCGATGAATTCGGGCAGCCCATCCATGTAGCCGAGTTCGCCGGCAACATCGATGACCCGCTTCAGCGAGCGGCCGAGCACCAGGCACTGCCGGCCGGCATCGCGTGCCGCCTTGGCAATGGAGACGATGCGTCCGACATTGGAGGAAAAGGTGGTGACCGCAACGCGGCCCTTGGCGCTCTGGATGACGCCCTTGAGGCCCTCGCCAACCGCGACTTCCGACGGCGATACCCCTTCCCGCAGCGCATTGGTGGAATCGCAGATCAACGCCAGCACGCCGTTGTCGCCATAGGCGCGGAAGCGGGCCTCGTCGGTCATCGGCCCGATCGTCGGCGCCGGATCGATCTTCCAGTCGCCGGTGTGGATGACGGTGCCGGCCGGCGAGGTGATCGCCAGCGACATCGGTTCGGGAATCGAATGCGCAACCGGGATGGCCTCGATCTCGAACGGGCCGACGCTGAACTTTTCACCGGCGCGGTAGATCGTCACCGGGATCTTTGGTGCGCCCTGCTCGCCCTGCCGCTTGGCTTCCAGCAATCCAGCGCCGAACGGCGTCATCCAGACCGGCGCCTTGAGCTTCGGCCATGTGTCGAGCAGCGCGCCGTAGTGGTCCTCATGCGCGTGCGTGATGACGATGCCACGCAGATTGGCGACGTTCTCCTCGATGAAGCGCGTGTCGGGCAGCACCAGGTCGACGCCAGGCAGGCTGGCATCGGGAAAGGTCACGCCGACATCGACGACGATCCATTCGCGCGCATTGGCCGGCCCGTAGCCATAGAGGGCGAAGTTCATGCCGATCTCGCCGACGCCGCCAAGCGGCACGAAGACGAGTTCGGCGTTTTCCGCTGTCGCCATGATCATTCCTTTCCTGGCCGGTCAACCCAAGCCCGTCAAAATCTGGGGCCAGTCAAACCTGAGCCCGTAAAAAACTTGGCCTGTCAAAACCTTGGCCTGCCAAACCTGGGGGGCCTGTCAAACCTGGGCCGACGCGACCGCACCGAAATGCACGTCGCCGGCGGCGATCGTCAGAACCGAACCCTCATCGTCGCGGATCACGAAACGGCAGTCCTCGTCAATGGTCTCGAACGTGCCGCGCACCACATTACCGTCAATTCTGACAGCAACCTGCCCGCCAAGCCCTGCCGCCCGCGCCAGCCAGCGCCGCCTGACGGCGGCCAGCCCGCGCCCATCGTTCCACAGCCGCGCATTCTCGCTCCAGGCATCCGACAGTGCCAGAAACAATGTCTCGGCATCGCAAGCAGCGCCCAGCGCGCCAAGCGATGTCGCGGGATAAGGCAAATCCTTGGGGTATGCCACCACATTGACACCGATGCCGACCGCCACCGCAAAGCGATCGCCTTCGAGTATCGCCGATTCCAGCAGGATGCCGGCAAGCTTGGCGCCGGAGGCGAGCACATCGTTCGGCCATTTCAACTCGAAACGGTTTTTTCCATCGCTGCCGCCGTCGAGGCCGATTGCGATCCTGCCCTTCGGCACGACGGCGTCGAGCGCATCGGCCAGCGCCAGCCCGGCGACGAAGCCGAGCGTCGCGGCCAGGCGAAGCTCGGCATTGGTGACCACCAGCAGCGTCGCCGCCAGATTGCCCTCGGGCGTCGCCCAGACCCGGCCGCGCCGGCCACGCCCGCTTTCCTGTTTTTTTGAAACGACCCAGAGCTTGCCCGGATCTCCCGCCCGCGCACGGTCGAGCGCCAGCGCATTGGTGGAACCGACCGTGTCATGAGCCTCGAGCCGGAACCCTTCCGAGGCCGCTGTTGGAGCCAGCCGAAATGCCATCCCGTCAGAAGAATGTCTTGGCGGCGGCTTCGGCATAGGTGCCGATCGGCCCGCCGATCAGCACGTAGAACAGCACGAAGGCGCCGCAGACGCCAAGCACGATGCGAAGCTCGGTCGCCATCGGCACGAAGCCGCCGACCGGTTCGTCGAACCACATGATCTTGATGATCCGCAGATAATAATAGGCGCCCACCACCGAGGCCAGCACGCCGATGATCGCCAGCGCGTAGAGGTTGGCGTTGATGGCGGCAAGGAACACGTACCACTTCCCCCAGAAGCCGGCGAGCGGCGGAATGCCGGCCAGCGAGAACATCAGGATGGTCAGGATCGTCGCCATGATCGGATTGGTCGACGACAGCCCGGCGAGATCGCTGATCTGTTCGACATTGCCTTCCTTGCGCCGCATGGCGAGGATGAAGGCGAAGGTGCCGAGCGTCATCACCAGATAGATCAGCATGTAGATGGCGACGCCGCGCACGCCGGCCTGGCTGTTGGCGGCGAGGCCGACCAGAGCGTAGCCCATATGGCCGATCGAGGAATAGGCCATCAGCCGCTTGATGTTGGTCTGGCCGATAGCCGCAAAGGCGCCGAGCAGCATCGAGGCGATCGAGATGAAGACGATGATCTGCTGCCAGTCGGCGGCGATCGGCTGGAAGGCGTCCATGGTGACGCGCACGATCAGCGCCATCGCCGCCATCTTCGGCGCCGCCGCGAGGAAGGCCGTCACCGGCGTCGGCGCGCCTTCATAGACGTCGGGCGTCCACATGTGGAACGGCACCGCCGATATCTTGAAGGCAAGGCCGGCCAGTACGAAGACCAGGCCGAAGACCAGGCCAAGCTGCCGCTCGCCGCCGCCAAGTGCTGCGGCGATCTCCTGGAAGCCGGTGTTGCCGGTGTAGCCGTAGACGAGGCTGATGCCGTAGAGCAGCATGCCCGACGACAGCGCCCCAAGTACGAAGTACTTGAGTCCCGCCTCGGTCGAGCGCAGATTGTCCCGGTTGATCGCCGCCAGCACGTAGATTGCCAGCGACTGCAGTTCCAGGCCGAGATAAAGCCCGATCATGCCGTTGGCCGAGATCATCAGCATCATGCCGAGCGTGCACAGCAGGATCAGCACCGGATACTCGAACTTGTCGAAATGCTCCGCCTTGGCGAACCGCATCGACATGACCAGCGTCACCGCCGACCCGATCAGCGCCAGCACCTTCATGAAGCGGGCGAAGGGATCCTGGACGAAGGCTTCGCCGTAAGCGTTGCCCTGCCCGGTGGAAAAGATCGTCCAGACGCCGGCAACCACCAGGATGGCGACGGCAAGGCCGCTGACCGTGGTGGTGGTGTTGGCGCGCGAATAGGCGCCGAGCATCAGCAGCGCCAGGGCGCCGACGGCGAGGATCAGCTCTGGCGTCGACAGCGACAGGCTGGAGAGAAGGTCCGGCGTCATGGTTCGCAAACCTCTCGGGTCAGTTCGCCGCCGCGGTCTGCGCGGTGTCGATGGATGCGGTGACATTGGTGACGAGCGCCTTGACCGATGCGGCGGTCGCGTCGAAGACCGGCGCCGGGTAGACGCCGAAGAAGATGACCAGCACGGCCAGCGGGTAGATGATCACCTTCTCGCGCGTCGACAGGTCGAGCAGGCCTTTCAGGCTGTCCTTGGTCAGCGCGCCGAAGATCACCCGGCGATACAGCCACAGCGCATAGGCCGCCGACAGGATGACGCCGGTGGCGGCGAAGAACGCCACCCAGGTGTTGACCCGGAACACGCCGAGCATGGTCAGGAACTCGCCGACGAAGCCGCTGGTGCCGGGCAGGCCGACATTGGCCATGGTGAAGATCATGAACACGGTGGCGTATTTCGGCATGTTGTTGACCAGCCCGCCATAGGCGTCGATGTCGCGCGTGTGCATACGGTCGTAGATGACGCCGACGCAGAGGAACAGTGCGCCGGAGACCAGGCCGTGCGACAGCATCTGGAAGATCGCCCCCTGGACGCCTTCCTGGTTCATCGCGAAGATGCCCATGGTGACGAAGCCCATATGGGCGACCGACGAATAGGCGATCAGCTTCTTCATGTCCTCCTGCATCAACGCCACCAGCGAGGTGTAGATGATGGCGACGACGGACAGCGCGAAGACCAGCGGCGCAAACATCTCCGAGGCGATCGGAAACATCGGCAGGGAGAAGCGCAGGAAGCCATATCCGCCCATCTTCAGCAGGATGGCGGCCAGGATCACCGAACCGGCCGTCGGCGCCTCGACATGGGCGTCCGGCAGCCAGGTGTGCACCGGCCACATCGGCATCTTCACGGCGAAGGAGGCGAAGAAGGCGAGCCATAGCCAGGTCTGCATGGAGGCCGGGAAGTTGTGCGTCAGCAGGGTCGGGATGTCGGTGGTGCCGGACTGGAAGAACATCGCCATGATGGCGAGCAGCATCAGCACCGAGCCGGCCAGCGTGTAGAGGAAGAACTTGAACGAGGCGTAGACGCGCCGCTTGCCGCCCCACACGCCGATGATGATGAACATCGGGATCAGGCCGGCTTCGAAGAAGACGTAGAACAAGACGATGTCGAGCGCGCAGAACACGCCGATCATCAGCGTCTCCAGCAGCAGGAAGGCGATCATGTAGGCCTTGACGCGCTTCTCGATCGATTCCCACGAAGCCAGGATGCAGAGCGGCATCAGGAAGGTGGTCAGGATGACGAACAGCATGGAGATACCGTCGACGCCCATATGGTAGGAGATGCCGGAATCCAGCCAGGCAAACTTCTCGACGAACTGGAAGCCGGGCTCCGCATTGTCGAAGCCGGTCCAGATGAACAGCGAGATGATGAAGGTGATACCAGTCGTCCACAACGCGATGGCGCGGATGTTGCGGCGGGCATTCTCGCTGTCGTCATTGATCAGCAGAATGGACAGCACACCAACCAGCGGCAGGAAGGTGACCAGCGAGAGGATCGGCCAGGCGGTCATCAGAGCATCATCCAGGTGACGAATGCGGCAACGCCGATCAGCATGGCGAAGGCATAGTGATAGAGGTAGCCGGTCTGCAGTTTGACGACCCGGTTGGTGACGTCGACGACGCGCGCCGAAACCCCGTCAGGACCAAGTCCGTCGATCACGGTGCCGTCGCCGGTCTTCCACAGGAAGTGGCCGAGGCGTTTTGCCGGCCGCACGAACAGGAAGTCGAAGAGCTCGTCGAAATACCACTTGTTGAGCAGGAAGGCGTAGAGCCCGCGATGCTGCGCCGCCAGGTTTTTCGGCATCTCCGGCGCGCGGATGTAGAATTGCCAGGCAATCGCAAAGCCGATCAGCATGGCGACGAACGGCGACAGCTTCACCCAAAACGGCACTTCGTGGATGTCGTGCAGGATGTGGTTCTCCGGCAGCGTGAACAGCGACGCCTTCCAGAACTCGGCATAGCCCTCACCGATGAAGGCGCCATGGAAGATCACGCCGGCGAACAGCGCGCCCGCCGCCAGGATGTACAGCGGCACCAGCATGACCGGCGGCGATTCATGGACGTGGTGCATGACGTCGTGGCTCGCCCGCGGCTGGCCGTGGAAGGTCATGAAGATCAAGCGCCAGGAATAGAAGCTGGTGAAGCAGGCGGCGACGACCAGCAGCACGAAGGCAAGGCCGGCGACCGGATTGTGCGCGGCAAAGGCGCTTTCGATGATCGCGTCCTTGGAGAAGAAGCCGGCGGTGCCGATGACCGTCACCGGAATGCCGACGCCGGTCAGCGCCAGCGTGCCGATCACCATCATCCAGTAGGTCTTCGGAATGAGCGTCCTGAGGCCGCCCATCCTGCGCATGTCCTGTTCATCGGAGACGGCGTGGATCACCGAGCCGGAGCCAAGGAACAGCAGCGCCTTGAAGAAGGCATGCGTGAACAGATGGAAGATCGCCGCGCCATAGGCGCCGACGCCGAGCGCCACGAACATGTAGCCGAGCTGCGAGCAGGTCGAATAGGCGATGACGCGCTTGATGTCGTTCTGGACAAGGCCGACGGTCGCCGCGAAGAAGGCGGTGAAGGCGCCGATGAAGGTGACCACGATCAGCGCCGAATGCGACAGTTCGAACAGCGGCGACAGCCGCGCCAGCATGAACACGCCGGCCGTCACCATAGTGGCGGCATGGATGAGCGCCGAGACCGGCGTCGGGCCCTCCATGGCGTCCGGCAACCAGGTGTGCAGCGGCACCTGGGCCGACTTGCCCATGGCGCCCATGAACAGCAAGAGACAGACGACGGTCATCGCAGCCTGCTTGTCGAGCGCATAGCCGAGGAAGGTCAGCACGGCAGCGCCCTCGGGGGCGCCTTCGGCCGGAATGAACGTCGCCGCATTGGCGAAGATGGTGCCGAGATTGACCGAGCCGAACAGCACGAACACGCCGAAGATGCCGAGCGCGAAACCGAAATCGCCGACGCGGTTGACGACGAAGGCCTTGATCGCGGCGGCATTGGCCGACGGTTTCTTGTACCAGAAGCCGATCAGCAGATAGGAGGCGAGGCCGACGCCTTCCCAGCCGAAGAACATCTGCACGAGGTTGTCGGCCGTCACCAGCATCAGCATGGCGAAGGTGAACAGCGACAGATAGGCGAAGAAGCGCGGCCGGTTCGGGTCGTGATGCATGTAGCCGATCGAGTAGATGTGGACCAGCGCCGACACCGTGTTGACGACGACCAGCATCACCACCGTCAGCGTGTCGATGCGCAGCGCCCATGCGGCCTCCAGCCCGCCCGACTGGATCCAGCGCAGCACCGGCACGGTGAACACCTCGCCCTCGCCGAAACCGACGGCGAAGAAGGCGACCCACGACAGCACGGCTGATATCACCAGGAAACCGGAGGTGATGTACTCGGACGCCTTGGCGCCGAGCGACGTGCCGAACAGGCCGACGATCAGGAAGCCGAGCAGAGGAAGGAAGACGATGGCCTGATACATGGTGGTTTCCGTCAACCCTTCATCATGTTCACGTCTTCGACCGCGATCGAGCCGCGGTTGCGGAAGAAGACGACGAGAATGGCGAGGCCGATCGCCGCTTCAGCAGCTGCGACCGTCAGCACGAACAGCGCGAACACCTGTCCGACGAGATCGCCGAGCGCTGCCGAGAAGGCGACGAAATTGATGTTGACCGCAAGCAGGATCAGCTCGATCGACATCAGGATGACGATGATGTTTCTGCGGTTGAGAAAAATGCCGAACACGCCGAGCGTGAACAGGATAGCCGATACGGTCAGATAATGTGCGATGCCAACGACCATCTCAGATTCCTTCGCCCGTCTTGACCTTGCGGATTTCCATTCCCGTCGCCGGCGTGCGGCCGACCTGGGCGGCGATCGACTGCCGCTTGATGCCCGGCTTGTGGCGCAGCGTCAGCACGATGGCGCCGATCATGGCGACCAGCAGCACAAGGCCGGCAATCTGGAAATAGTAGAGATAGTCGGTGTAGAGGATGTCGCCGAGCGCTGCCGTGTTCGAGCGCGCGGCAAGGTCCGGAGTGGGTTTTGCAACCGTTGCCGCCAGTTGCGGCGCGAATGTATAGCCGCCGAGCACGACGATCAGCTCAGCCGCCAGGATCAGCCCGACCAGCGCGCCGATCGGTGCGTATTGCAGGGCGCCTTCCTTCATCTCGGCGAAATCCACGTCGAGCATCATGACGACGAACAGGAACAGCACCATGACCGCGCCGACATAGACGACGAGCAGGATCATCGCCAGGAATTCGGCGCCGGTCAGCATGAACAGGCCCGCGGCATTGAAGAAGGTCAGGATCAGGAACAGCACCGAATGCACGGGATTGCGCGCCGAAATGACCATGAACGCCGACGCCACCGCGACAAAGGCGAAGAGGTAGAAAAAGGCCGCCTCTAATCCATTCAGCATGGGTTCCCCCGGGTTCCTGTCCGAACAGGACGTTCGTCCTGTTCGATGTGTGGCTTGGTCCGCCTCCGGTGCCGAAGCCGCGTGTTCCTTAGACGAGGCCCTTCGCCTCGTCCATGCGTCAAATGTCAGCGGTACGGCGCATCCAGCGAGATGTTGCGCGCCAGTTCGCGCTCCCAGCGGTCGCCATTGGCCAAGAGCTTGTCCTTGTCGTAATAAAGTTCCTCGCGCGTCTCGGTCGCGAACTCGAAGTTCGGCCCCTCGACGATGGCGTCGACTGGGCAGGCCTCCTGGCAGAAGCCGCAATAGATGCACTTCACCATATCGATGTCGTAGCGCACCGTGCGGCGGGTGCCGTCGTTGCGGCGCGGGCCGGCCTCGATGGTGATCGCCTGCGCCGGGCAGATCGCCTCGCACAATTTGCAGGCGATGCAGCGTTCCTCGCCGTTCGGATAGCGGCGCAGCGCATGCTCGCCGCGAAAGCGCGGGCTGATCGGCCCCTTCTCGTGCGGGTAGTTGATCGTCTCCTTCGGCGCGAAGAACTGGCGCATCGACAGGAAGAAGGCGCTGACGAAATCCTGCAGCAGCAGGGATTTTGCGGCTTGGGCTAGCGGGCTCATTCAGCACCCCCAAAAATCTGTACTGCAGCGACTGCGCCGACAAATCCGAAAATGACAGGCATCAGGAAACGGTACACAAGCCTCGTAAGCGACGCCAACATCTGCTTATCCCAGCCAAGCACCGGCGCTCGGTAGTTTGCTGCCAACCTTTGGTCCTGTTGTCGCAAAACGTAGGGCAGCACAACGGCGTTGCCAAAGAGCGCAAAAAGCACGCCGACAGCTGCACCTAGAAAACCAGCGGTCAGACTGCCCATCACGCAAACCCCGTGATCTTGAGGAACGCGGCGACAATGACCACCATCGCCAGCGAGATCGGCAGGAAGACCTTCCAGCCGAGCCGCATCAGCTGGTCGTAGCGGTAGCGCGGCACGAAGGCCTTCACCATCGAGATCATGAAAAACACCAGGCAGACCTTGAGCACGAACCAAATCAGACCCGGCACCCAGGTGAAGGGAGCGAAATCGAAGGGCGGCAGCCAGCCGCCGAGAAACAGGATGGTGGCCAGCGCGCACATCAGCACGATGGCGACATACTCGCCGAGGAAGAACAGCAGGAACGGCGTCGACGAATATTCGACCATATGGCCGGCGACGAGTTCCGATTCGGCTTCCACCAGGTCGAAAGGCGGGCGGTTGGTTTCGGCCAGCGCCGAGATGAAGAAGATGACGAACATCGGGAACAGCGACAGCCAATGCCAGTCGAGGAAGGTGTTGGGCAGGCCAACCCTTGTGCCCAGCCCGTCCTGCTGCGACAGCACGATGTCGGACAGGTTGAGCGAGCCGACGCAAAGCAGCACGGTGACGATGACGAAACCGATCGAGACCTCGTAGGACACCATCTGCGCCGCCGAGCGCAGCGCGCCGAGGAACGGATATTTCGAGTTGGACGCCCAGCCGCCCATGATCACGCCATAGACCTCGAGCGAGGAGATGGCGAAGACATAGAGGATGCCGACATTGACGTTGGCGATCGCCCAGCCCTCATTGACCGGGATCACCGCCCAGGCCGAGATCGCCAGAACCGCCGAAACCAAGGGCGCCAGCAGAAAAACGCCCTTGTTGGCGCCGGACGGAATCACCGGCTCCTTGAACACGAACTTCAGAAGGTCGGCGAAAGCCTGCAGCGTGCCCCATGGGCCGACGACGTTCGGGCCGCGGCGCAGCTGCACCGCCGCCCAGATCTTGCGGTCCGCGTACAGGATGTAGGCGACGAAGATCAACAGCACGACGATCAGCACGACCGACTTCAGCAGGATGAGAAGCGCCGGCAGCACGTAGAAGGAGAAGAAGGTGTCCATGCTATTCCGCCGCCTGCCTAAAACCGTTCTTCGCCAGCGCCGAGCACTCCGCCATCACTGCGGAAGCCCGCGCGATCGGGTTGGTCAGATAAAAATCCTTGACCGGCGAGGTGAAGGCGTCCTTGCCCAGCCGCCCGCCGAGCTTCGCCACCTCAGCGATATCGTCGGCATTGCCGGCCGCGACCTGGTCGATGCGGGCAAGATGCGGGTATTCGCCATAGAGCTTTGCGCGCAGCTGCGGCAGCGAATCGAACGACAATCTCTTGCCCAGCACATCCGACAGCGCCCGCAGGATCGCCCAGTCCTCGCGCGCATCGCCCGGCGCGAAGCCGGCGCGGTTGGTCTGCTGCACCCGGCCCTCGGTGTTGACGTAGGTGCCCGATTTTTCGGTATAGGCGGCGCCCGGCAGGATGACGTCGGCGCGGTGCGCGCCGTGGTCGCCATGCGTGCCGATATAGACGACGAAGGCGCCGCCGGTGCTGGCCATGTCGATCTCGTCGGCGCCGAGCAGGAACAAAACGTCCATCTCGCCCAGCATGCCGGCGACGTTCTTGCCACCCTCGCCCGGCACGAAGCCGACATCGAGACCGCCGACACGCGCCGCCGCAGTGTGCAGCACGGCAAAGCCGTTCCAGTCGGCTCTCGCAGCATTAACGGCCAGGCTGAGCTTCGCCGCCTGGCCGAGCACGGCCACGCCGTCGGGGCGCGACAGCGCGCCCTGACCGACGATGATCAACGGATGAGTCGCATTCTTCAGCACCTCAAAAAATTTGCCGTTGCCGTCGGTCAAATCCCTGAGCGATTCCGTTCCGGCGCCGAGCTGCTCATAGTCGTAGCGCGTATCGCCGACATCGCCGATGACGCCGACCGGCAGGTTGCCGAGCCGCCAGCGCTTGCGGATGCGGGCGTTGAGCAAGGAAGCCTCGAAGCGCGGATTGGCGCCGATGATCAGCACCGCGTCGGCCTGCTCGATGCCCTCGATGGTCGGGTTGAAGAGATAACTTGCCCGGCCGAGCGACGGATCGAGCGCGGCGCCGTCCTGGCGGCAGTCGGTGTTCTTCGAGCCGAGCGAGGCCATCAGCAGCTTCAGCGCATAGATCTCCTCGACGGCGGCGAGATCGCCTGATATGGCGCCGATCTTGTCGGGCGCAGTGCTCGACACCGCTTCCTTGATCGCGGAAAAAGCCTCGGCCCAGCTTGCCGGGGCCAGCTTGCCGTTCTTGCGGACATATGGCCGGTCGAGGCGCTGGGTGCGCAGACCGTCCCAGATGAAGCGGGTCTTGTCGGAAATCCACTCCTCGTTCACCGCCTCGTTGGTGCGCGGCAGGATGCGCATCACCTCGCGGCCTCTGCTATCGACGCGGATCGCCGAGCCGACGGCATCCATGACATCGATGGATTCGGTCTTGGTCAGTTCCCACGGCCGCGCCTGGAAGGCGTAGGGTTTTGAGGTCAGCGCACCGACCGGGCAAAGATCGATGACGTTGCCCTGTAGTTCCGATGTCATCGCGCTTTCGAGATAGGTGGTGATTTCGGCGTCCTCACCGCGGCCGATCAGGCCGAGCTCGGAAATGCCGGCAATTTCGGTGGTGAAGCGGACGCAGCGCGTGCAATGGATGCAGCGGTTCATGATCGTCTTGACAAGCGGCCCGATATACTTGTCTTCGACCGCCCGCTTGTTCTCGTGATAGCGCGAGGAATCGACGCCGAACGCCATCGCCTGGTCCTGCAGGTCGCACTCGCCGCCCTGGTCGCAGATCGGGCAGTCGAGCGGATGGTTGATCAGCAGGAATTCCATCACGCCTTCCCGGGCCTTCTTGACCATCGGCGTATTGGTGAAAATTTCCGGCGTTTCGCCATTTGGTCCCGGACGCAGATCGCGCACGCCCATGGCGCAGGACGCCTGCGGCTTGGGCGGCCCGCCCTTCACCTCGATCAGGCACATGCGGCAATTGCCGGCGATCGACAGCCGCTCATGGAAGCAGAAGCGCGGCACTTCGGCGCCGGCGTCCTCGGCTGCCTGCAGCAGCGTGTAGTGGTCGGGTACAGTAATCTCTTTCCCGTCGACCTTGAGCTTTGCCATGTCGTCTCAAACCCCTGCGGACATTCCGCAATCTTTCTTTCCGGGCGCAGCCGAAACCGCGCCCGGCATTGAATTCAATGTCTGGCCGCAGCCAGCGCCGCCGCCTGGCCAAGCCAGTTGTCGCGACCGATGCGGCCCTTGAACGACAGATAATCGTCGACCCAGGCGATCTCTTCCGGCGTCCATGTCGCGATCTGGCCGTAGGTCCAGATGCCCAAGCCGTTCAGCACCTGTTCCAGCTTCGGCCCGATGCCCGATATTGCCTTGAGGTCTGCCGGGTTTTCCGGACGATCCATTGCCTTGGGCTGCTTGAAATCCTCCGGCATCAACCCGGCCGGTGCGGCAGCCGCATCCACCACGCTGCGTGCATCATCCATGCTGTTCGCGGCTATGTCATTCACGTTCCTGGCGAAGGACTGCGCCTCGGCGATCAAGGTTTTCGTCGCCGCGCGCGCCTTGGTCGAGGAGTTTGTCCCTGTCTGCGAAAAGCGTTCTACCCTGGCATCGAAATCGTCGACGATCGGCTGGAAGAGCCGCTGCGAGGCCTCGGCGGCGCCCGAGAGCACGCCCATCCACAACCCAAAGGCATGATTGGCAAGCCCGATGCCGAGCGCCGACATCGCTGCCGCACCCGCGACAGGGTGCGCCAGGAGATTGACGGCGCTGGCCATCTCCTTCGGCATCATCCCGGTCAGGTCCTGGTTCATCTTCTCGAACGGGTCCAAATCTGGCATCAAATGTTCGGGTCTCGAATTCAGCGACATAGGTAGTCTCCTGGTCGTTTCTTCCGTATGCCCCGGCCTGTTTCCTCAGATCGGGCTCTTGCCCGTACTTCAGATCGGGCATTCGCCCGTATCTCAGATCGGGCACCTGCCCGCATTCCAATCGGGCAATCGCCCGCTTCAAATTCTTCTCTATTCCGCCGCCACCATCACCGGTTCTGCCCGGTGCGCATTGCGCGAAAACTCGTCGATACGCCGCTCCACCTCGCCGCGGAAATGCCGCATCAGGCCCTGGATCGGCCACGCCGCCGCATCGCCCAGCGCGCAGATCGTGTGGCCTTCGACCTGTTTGGTCACGTCGAGCAGCATGTCGATCTCGCGCTTCTGCGCCTCGCCGCGCACCAGCCGCTCCATCACCCGCCACATCCAGCCGGTGCCTTCGCGGCACGGTGTGCACTGGCCGCAGCTCTCGTGCTTGTAGAAGTAGGAAAGCCGGGCGATCGCCTTCACGATATCGGTCGATTTGTCCATGACGATGACAGCCGCCGTGCCGAGACCCGATTTCAGGTCGCGCAGCGCATCGAAATCCATCGGCGCGTCGATGATCTGCTCCGCCGGCACCAGCGGCACCGAGGCCCCGCCCGGAATGACCGCCAGCAGATTGTCCCAGCCGCCGCGAATGCCGCCGCAATGCGTCTCGATCAGCTCGCGGAACGGGATCGACATCGCCTCTTCGACGGTGCACGGCGTGTTGACGTGGCCCGAAACGCAGAACAGCTTGGTGCCGACATTGTTGGGCCGGCCAATGGACGAGAACCAGGCAGCGCCACGCCGCAGAATGGTCGGCGCCACGGCGATCGACTCGACATTATTGACCGTCGTCGGGCAGCCATAGAGGCCGACATTGGCCGGAAACGGCGGCTTCAGCCGCGGCTGGCCCTTCTTGCCTTCGAGGCTTTCGAGCAGCGCCGTTTCCTCGCCGCAGATATAGGCGCCGGCGCCATGATGCATGTAGATGTCGAAATCGAAGCCGGACGTGTTGTTCTTGCCGATCAGCTTGGCCGCATAGGCCTCGTCGATGGCGCGCTGCAGCGCCTCGCGCTCGCGGATGAACTCGCCGCGCACATAGATGTAGGCGGCGATCGCGCCCATGGCGAAGCCGGCGATCAGGCAGCCTTCGACCAGCGTGTGCGGGTCATGGCGCAAAATGTCGCGGTCCTTGCAGGTGCCGGGCTCGGATTCGTCGGCGTTGACGACGAGATAGCTCGGCCGGCCGTCGCTCTGCTTGGGCATGAACGACCATTTCAGCCCGGTCGGGAAGCCGGCGCCGCCGCGGCCGCGCAGGCCTGATGCCTTCATCTCGTTGACGATCCAGTCGCGCCCCTTGGCGATGATGCCGGGCGTGTTGTCCCAGGCGCCGCGCGCCATCGCACCGGCCAGCGACTTGTCAAAGCGGCCGTAGATGTTGTTGAAGATGCGGTCTCTGTCCTGAAGCATTGTTCGTCCCTCAGACCGGTTTCTTGCCGAAAACGCGGATATATTCGGCGACCCCGCCCTTGGCCAGCGCCTTGGCCTGCTTGACCCAGTCTTCGCGCTCGATACGGCCGTGGAAACTGAGATAGCCATCGACCCACTCGCGCTCGGCCTTCTTCCAAGACGCGACTTGCGCGTAGGTGAAGATACCAAGCGAATGCAGGATGCCTTCGATCTTCGGGCCGACGCCCGAGATCAGCTTGAGATCGTCGACCAGTGCCGGCCTCGCGATGCCGGCCGGACGGTTCTTGTCCTCGAGCGAAGGCTTGCCCGTCTTGGCATTGGTCGGCTTGGCATTGGTCGGCTTGGCATTGGTCGGCTTGGCACTGGTCGGCTTGGCATTGGTCGTCTTCGCGGCGGCCGTCTTGCCGGCAGCGCCGAGCTGTGTGCCCTTGGCTTCCGGCGCCTTGAAAGCAGCCGCCGGCTCAGCCTTGACTATCGGACCGCTGCGCTGTTTCAAAACCTTTTCGACTTCCGGCGCGGCCTTGTTGGCATTGGCCGCCGAATGCCGCGGTGCTCTGACGCTCGCCGCCTTTTCCGTCTCCGGTGCGACCTTGACCGGCGAAGGCGACTTTAGCACTGGGCTGGTTTCGGGCGCATCGGTCTTCGGCTTGCTGGCCTTCGACGGCGCAACGGGGCCGGCCGATGCCTGGGCCGGAGCCGCTGGCGCCGCGACAATTGCCGCTGGCGCGGGCTCCCTGGCGGCCTTGGCGGCTGCCTTGGCGTCCCTGTCGCGGGTCGTCTTCAGGATTGCCTTTTCGCTCTTCAGCGTCGTCAGGCCGGTGATCGGCTCGGAGGTGATGCGGCCGTTCTGCGGCCCAGGCGTCACCGAGGCGCCCTTGCCGGCATCGTAGAGGTCGATGATCTCGGCAAGCCGCTCCGGCGTCAGATCCTCGAACGTATCCTTGAAAATCATCACCATCGGCGCGTTGACGCAGGCGCCAAGGCATTCGACCTCTTCCCACGACAGCGTGCCCTTGTCGTTGGTGTGGAACTGGTCGTGATGGATTTTCGAGCGGCACAAATCCATCAGCGCTTCCGAGCCGCGAAGCATGCAGGGCGTGGTGCCGCAGACCTGGATATGCGCGCGGGTGCCGACCGGATTGAGCTGGTACTGGGTGTAGAAGGTCGCGACTTCGAGCCCTCTGATGTAGGGCATGCCGAGCATGTCGGAGATCGTCTCGATCGCCGCCTTGGTCACCCAGCCTTCCTGCTCCTGCGCCAGCATCAGCAAGGGGATGATCGC
The DNA here is from genome assembly GCF_055811475.1 of Mesorhizobium sp. WSM4829. NCBI lineage: Bacteria > Pseudomonadati > Pseudomonadota > Alphaproteobacteria > Hyphomicrobiales > Phyllobacteriaceae > Mesorhizobium > Mesorhizobium sp. WSM4829. The sequence continues at coordinate 193,857 of NZ_JBVVQJ010000009.1, forward strand.
CGACTGCTCGCGGCCCTTCGGATATTTGTTGATCCATTGCTTCGCCGCTGCCGCATTCGCCCGGTTGAAGGCGAAGGCGGCTGGCTGGAGGCTGGCTTCTGCGAGACGGCGGACTGACATTTATCGATCGACCTCACCAAACACGATGTCGAGGGAGCCGAGAACGGCGGTGACGTCGGCCAGCATGTGGCCGCGGCACAAAAAGTCCATGGCCTGCAGATGCGCGAAGCCGGGCGCCCGCAGCTTGCAGCGATAGGGTTTGTTGGTGCCGTCCGAGACCAGATAGACGCCGAACTCACCCTTCGGGGCTTCGACCGCCGCATAGACCTCGCCGGCCGGCACGCGATAGCCCTCGGTGTAGAGCTTGAAATGATGGATCAGCGCCTCCATCGAGCGCTTCATCGCCGCGCGCTTCGGCGGCACCACCTTGCCGTCGAGGTTCGACACCGGCCCGCTGCCTTCCTTGCCGAGCAGCAGGTCGACGCACTGGCGCATAATCTTGGCCGACTGGCGCATCTCTTCCATGCGCACGAGATAACGGTCGTAGCAGTCGCCGTTCTTGCCGATCGGAATGTCGAAATCCATCTCGGCATAGCATTCATAGGGCTGCGACTTGCGCAGATCCCAGGCGACGCCGGATCCACGCACCATGACGCCCGAAAAACCCCAGGCCCAGGCATCGGCCAGCGAGACGATGCCGATGTCGACATTACGCTGCTTGAAGATGCGGTTGCCGGTGAGCAGTGCGTCCAGATCGTCGAGCGATTTCAGGAACGGGTCGATCCACGTGCCGATATCCTCGACCAGCTGCTGCGGCAGGTCCTGGTGGACGCCGCCCGGCCGGAAATAGGCTGCATGCATGCGCGAGCCGCTGGCCCGCTCGTAGAACACCATCAGTTTTTCGCGCTCGACAAAACCCCACAGCGGCGGCGTCAGCGCGCCGACATCCATCGCCTGCGTCGTCACATTGAGGATGTGCGACATGATGCGGCCGATCTCGCAATAGAGCACGCGGATCAATTGGCCGCGCTTCGGCACCTCGATGCCGAGCAGCCGCTCGGCGGCAAGCGCGAAGGCATGCTCCTGATTCATCGGCGCGCAATAGTCGAGCCGGTCGAGATAGGGCACGGCCTGCAGATAGGTCTTGGCTTCGATCAGCTTCTCGGTGCCGCGATGCAACAGTCCGATATGCGGATCGACGCGATCGACGACTTCGCCGTCCAACTCAAGAACAAGCCTCAAAACACCATGCGCTGCAGGGTGTTGAGGTCCAAAGTTGATGTTAAAATTGCGGACGGAGGTTTCAGCCATTCTGGCGTCTCAATTCGTCTTGGCTTTCTCGTCGCCCGGCAGAACGTAGTCCGTCCCTTCCCATGGCGAGAGAAAATCGAAATTGCGGAATTCCTGCTTCAATTCCACCGGCTCGTAGATGACACGCTTGGCTTCGTCGTCGTAGCGCACCTCGACGAAACCGGTCAGCGGGAAGTCCTTGCGCAGCGGATGGCCTTCGAAGCCGTAATCGGTCAGGATTCGCCTGAGATCGGGGTGGCCCGAGAACAGCACGCCGTAGAGATCGTAGGTTTCGCGCTCGAACCAGTCGGCGCCCGGAAACACACCGGTGATAGACGGCACCACCGTCTCCTCGTCGGCCTGCACCTTGATGCGGATGCGAATATTCTGCTTCGGCGACAGCAGGTGATAGACGACGTCGAAGCGCTTGGCCCGCGATGGATAATCGGCGCCGCAGACGTCGATGATCGAGATGAACTGGCATTTTGGATCGTCGCGCAGGAAGCTCACCACCTCGATCAGATCGTGCGGCTCGAGCGAGATCGTGAGTTCGCCATAGGCAAACACCGCTTCGCCGATCCGGCCGCTCAGCTTCTCGCCGAGATAGGTCGAGAGTTCATTCAGGCTCATCATCGCGCTCACCGCTCGATCGTGCCGGTGCGGCGGATCTTCTTTTGCAACAGAAGGATGCCGTAGAGCAGCGCTTCCGCGCTCGGCGGACAGCCGGGCACATAGATGTCGACAGGCACGACGCGATCGCAGCCGCGCACCACCGAATAGGAATAGTGGTAATAGCCGCCGCCATTGGCGCAGGAGCCCATCGAGATGACGTAGCGCGGCTCCGGCATCTGGTCGTAGACCTTGCGCAGCGCCGGCGCCATCTTGTTGGTCAGCGTGCCGGCGACGATCATGATGTCGGACTGGCGCGGCGAGGCGCGCGGCGCAACGCCGAACCTCTCCGAGTCATAGCGCGGCATCGAGGTGTGGATCATCTCGACCGCACAGCAGGCAAGACCGAAGGTCATGAACATCAGCGAGCCGCTGCGCGCCCAGGTGATCAGCGCCTCGGTCGAGGTGACGAGAAAGCCCTTGTCGGCAAGCTCGTCGTTGATCTCGAGAAAGAACGGATCATTCGCCCCCACCGGCTTTCCGGTGCTGGGGTCGAGAATGCCTTTTGGCTTCGGCGCGACGAGCGTGCCGGAATTGTCGCTCAATCCCATTCCAGCGCTCCTTTCTTCCATTCATAGGCAAAGCCGATGGTCAGCACCGCCAAAAACACCATCATCGACCAGAAACCGAGCATGCCGATCTGGCTGAAAGACACTGCCCACGGAAACAGGAAGGCCACTTCCAGATCGAAGATGATGAACAGGATCGACACCAGGTAGAAGCGGATGTCGAACTTCATGCGGGCATCGTCAAAGGAGTTGAAGCCGCATTCATAGGCGGAAAGCTTTTCCGGATCGGGATTGCGGTAGGCCACCAGAAAGGGTGCGGCAAGCAGCGCCAGGCCGACGACCAGCGCCACGCCGATGAACAGGACGATGGGCAGGTACGAACTCAACAATGCGTTCATGCTGCAGCTTTCCGTTGGCGGCCAATCCACTCTGATTACAGCACCGGACCCACTTGCGGAAGCGTGACAGTTTAACCACTGAACCGTTTTAGGGGGCTCTATGCTGCAACGCGGCGAGGGTTAGCGCAGGGCTTTCGGCGAAGCAAGTCAAACCTTGTTCAAAACACGGTGCTCGACGGCATATCCGGATAAACTGGTCCAATCCGCTCCTGTTTGATTTCCTTCGCTTTTTACTCCACTTTTCTCTCCTGACATAGATGCCGCCGGAACCCTGCTAGCATGGTGCGGAATCATCTCTTCCACCTTTGGTCGAACGCCGACAGAGTGCCGCCTGCATGAAGGAAAAAATCTCGCTCGCCTTGGCCCGGCGCATCGCGCTTGCCGCACAGGGGTTTGCCGATCCTCGCCCTAACGGCACGCCCGATCGCCGCAATCTGGCCCGTGTGCTTGCCCGGACCGGTCTGCTGCAGATCGATTCCGTCAGCGCGGTGGTGCGTGCCCATTATATGCCGCTCTATTCGCGGCTTGGCCCCTACCCGCTCGCCCTGCTCGACAACGCCGCCGTGACGCGCAAGCGCAAAGTCTTCGAATATTGGGCGCACGAAGCCTCCTTTCTGCCGGTCGAGACCTATCCGCTGATGCGCTGGCGCATGGAACGGGCCGAACGTGGCGAGGAAATGTATAACGGGCTGGCCAAGTGGGGCCGCGAGCGCGCCGCCTACATTGAAGACATTTATCGCGAGGTCGTCGAACGCGGCCCGATCGCCGCTTCCGCCCTGGAAGGCCAGAAAGGCTCCGGCGGCTGGTGGGGCTGGAGCGACGCCAAGCACGCTTTCGAATGGCTGTTCTGGGCCGGCCGCATTACCACGGCGTCGCGTCGTGGCTTCGAGCGGCTTTATGATCTGCCGCAGCGCGTGCTGCCGCCGGCAGTACTTGCCCTGCCGGTGCCCTCGCCTGAGGATGCGCACCGCGAATTGCTGCGCATCTCCGCCCGCGCCCACGGCGTCGCGACAGCAGGCGACCTGCGCGACTATTTTCGTCTCTCTCCCGCTGACATCAAAGGCCGCATCGAGGAACTGGTCGAGGCCGGCGACCTCTTGCCGGTGACCGTCGAAGGCTGGAGCAAGCCAGCCTATCTTCACAGGGATGCCCGTTTTCCGCGCAAGATCGAGGCGCGCGCCTTGCTCGCTCCGTTCGATCCGGTTGTCTTCGAGCGAGCACGTACGGAAAGACTGTTCGACTTCCGCTATCGCATCGAGATCTACACCCCGGCCGAAAAACGCCAGTACGGCTATTATGTGCTGCCGTTCCTGCTCGGCGAAAGGATCGTGGCGCGCATCGACCTTAAGGCCGACCGCCCGGCCAGCGTGCTGCGCGTCCATGCCGCCTATGCCGAGCCCGGCGCGCCACCGCAAACCGCCGCCGAACTTTTTGAGGAATTGAAGCTGATGCAGGGTTGGCTCGGCCTCGAACGCATCGAGGTGACGCCCGCGGGTGATTTGGGCCACGCGCTGGCGGAAGTCGCGGTTTCGTAAGGGATTGCTGATGTCGGCGCCGCCCCTCACCTGCCTGCCGGGCATTTCTCCCCGTATAGTGACGGGGAGAAAGGACGACTTCGTTTGGGATTTCGCCAATCTACAGCGTTGTAAGGCTGGGCGCCCAGGTGCGGCCGGCTTTCCTTCTCCCCGTCACTATACGGGGAGAAGGTGCCGGCAGGCGGATGAGGGGCAGCGCCGACATCGAAAATCGCTCTGGAGCGTTTCCCTCGCCGTGTCGTAGACGTGCGTTGACACGACTGCCTCCACAAGCCTAAATCCGGTTCAGACGGTCTCCTCTCGGCAAAGGGAGGAGCCAAGAGGGAATGCGGTGCGAAATCTCGATTTCAAATCCGCGGCTGTCCCCGCAACTGTAAGCGACGAGCCAAGGCCGATAACCACTGGGAAAATCCCGGGAAGGCGGCACCAAGGCGATGACCCGCGAGCCAGGAGACCTGCCGTCTAGGACATAAAAATCCGATCGCCTGGCGGGTTTTCCGGGCAAGGAGCCTGATTTGGAACGCGACAGCAGTTTTTCGGCTGAGACAGCGGGCGTATTGTCCGGCGATGATGATGCTCTGGCCGACGTCACCGTGATCGTCTGCGCCTCCTGCCGTGACGAGACCGGCTCCGACGGCCATCCTCGCGCCGGCGAATTGTTGGCCGAAGACACGCGCCGCGCCGCCTCTGGCGAAAATATCCGTATCCGCAGCGTCGAATGCCTCGGCAACTGCAAGCGCCGGCTCAGCGCCGCTATCCTGCGCGACGGCTGCTGGAGCTATGTCTTCGGCGACCTGACCGCGACCAGCGGCGCCGATCTCATCACCGGCGCAAAACTCTTCGCCACCTCGACCGACGGCCTCATGCCATGGCGCGGCCGCCCCGATTGCCTGAAGCGCGGCCTCGTTGCCCGCATCCCTCCCCTCGACCTTTTGAAGGACCAGATATGACCACTTCCGTCTCGCGCGTGCCCTGCACCGTCGTCACCGGCTTCCTCGGCGCCGGCAAGACGACGCTGATCCGCCATCTGCTCGAAAACGCCGGCGGCAAGCGGCTGGCCATCATCGTCAACGAGTTCGGCGACATCGGCATCGATGGCGAGATTCTTAAGGGATGCGGCATCGACACCTGCCCTGAGGAAAACATCGTCGAACTGGCCAATGGCTGCATCTGCTGCACCGTCGCCGACGATTTCGTCCCGGCGCTCGACCAGATCCTGTCGCTGACGCCCAGGGTCGACCATATCCTGATCGAAACCTCCGGGCTGGCGCTGCCCAAGCCGCTGGTCCAGGCCTTCCAGTGGCCGACGGTGAGGAGCCGGGTGACGGTCGACGGCGTCATTGCCGTGGTCGACGGGCCGGCGCTGGCCGAAGGCCGCGTTGCCAACGACATGGACGCCCTGCAGGTGCAGCGCGCGCAGGACGAGACGCTCGACCACGACGATCCGGTCGAGGAGGTGTTCGAGGACCAACTCGCCTGCGCCGACCTGATCATATTGTCAAAGAGCGACCTGATGGACGCCGCCGGCTCGGCCCGCGCCAATGCCGTCATCGGCAAGCACGCCGCCCGCGCGGTGAAGATCGTGCCGGCCTCTCAGGGCAAGGTCGATCCGTCCGTGCTGCTCGGCCTCGGCCTTGCCGTCGAGGACGACATCGAGAACCGCAAGACCCACCACGACGACGAGCTCGATCACGAGCATGACGATTTCGACTCGTTCGTCATCGATATTCCGTCGATCGCCAATCCCGATGAGCTGGCTTTGCGTGTCGCCACGGCGGCGGAGGAAGAAAACGTGCTGCGCGTAAAAGGCTTCGTCGAGGTCGGCGGCAAGCCGATGCGACTGTTGCTGCAGGCTGTCGGGCCGCGCGTCAACCACTACTACGATCGCGCCTGGACTGCCGACGACGACCGCCGCTCGCGCCTCGTCGTCATCGGCCTGAAAGGGCTGAACCGCCCGGCCATCGAGCGTATTCTCGCCGGCTGACCTCAGGCACGAGCCGCGATGCACATCCTCACCACCACATCCGCCTCGCTCGACGATCTCGCCGAGCCTGTCGATCTCAGGCAGACGCCTGCGGATGTCGTGGCGCTGTCCTTCACCGACAGCGATCTGGCCGGGCTGGCGGCGGCATGGAAAGCGGACGCGGATCGGCTGCCGTCGATGCGGCTGGCCGCCTTGCGCGATCTGCGCCATCCGATGTCCGTCGACCTCTGGATCGACAGCGTCGCCCGGCACGCCAGGGTTGTTCTGGTTCGCATCCTCGGCGGCTACGACTGGTGGCGCTACGGCTGCGACCAGCTCGCCTCGACCGCCCGCACGCACGGCATAAAACTGGCGCTGCTGCCCGGCGAATGCCGCGACGAGGATTTGCGGCTGATCGAAGGCTCGACGCTGCCGCGCCAGGAACTCGACGGCCTGCTCGGCTATTTCCGCGAAGGCGGCCCGGAGAATATGACGGCGCTGGTGCAGAGGCTGGCAAGTCTCGCCGGATCAGATGTGGCGGTCGCGGAGCCGGTTGTCGTGCCGAAGGCGGGCTACTATCAACCGGGACGCGGTGTCATAGAGCGCGACGTCCCCCTCCCCCTCGAGGGGAGGGTCCGGCCGAAGGCCGGGGGTGGGGTCGCCTATGAAGTGCGCCAACGCTTTGAAGTGCGCCAACAGCAAAAAACGTCGAGTACTGCCGCAACGACCCCACCCGGCCCTGCGGGCCACCCTCCCCTCGAGGGGGAGGGGGACGTCGTGCCCATCCTCTTCTACCGCTCGATGCTGCTCGCCGCCGACGTCGCGCCGATCGACGCATTGTTTGAAGCGCTGCGGCAGCGCGGCATGGCCCCCGTGCCGATCTTCGTCTCCAGCCTCAAGGACCCGGCCTCGCTCGCCTTTGTCGAGACCGCGCTTGCCGCGCTGAAGCCGGCCGCCATCATCACCGCGACCGCCTTCGCCTCGGGTGCCGAGCCCGGCGTCGAAACCCTGTTCGACCGCGCCGGCGTTCCTGTTTTTCAGGTCATCGTCGCGACGACACGCCGCGATATCTGGCAAGACAACCAGCGCGGCCTGGCGCCCGCCGACCTCGCCATGCATGTCGTCCTGCCGGAACTCGACGGCCGCATTCTCGCCGGCGCCATTTCCTTCAAGGGCGAAAGCGAGGTCGATCCAGCATTGGCTTTCCGCGCCTTCGCCAACCGGCCGGAGCCGGACCGCGTGGCGCAGGTGGCGAACCGTGTCGAGGCGTTCGTGCGCCTGCAGCGCACGCCGCGCGAAAAACGCAAGCTCGCCATCCTGATCCCCGACTATCCAAGCGCGCCCGGCCGCACCGGCTACGCCGTCGGCCTCGACGTGCCGTCCAGCGTGCTGGCGATGCTGCACGACCTGAGCGAACAGGGCTACGTCGTTGAAGGGATTCCGCAAACGCCGCGTGAATTGCTGGAGATGCTGGAGTCGGTCGATCAAGGGTTGGCATTGAAGGAGTACCTGACCTTCTCGAAGGAATTGCCTGCTGAGGCAATGGCTGTGGTAGAGGCCGCGTGGGGGAATGCGGCAGATGAGACAGGTTTGTGCGAGGCACCCCCCTCTGTCCTGCCGGACATCTCCCCCACTTGGGGGGAGATTGCGCCCTCATCTCTGCTTTCGCCAATTTCCAACGCAGCAGGAGGAGAGCCGGCAATGGAGCCGCCAATCTCCCCCCAAGTGGGGGAGATGTCCGGCAGGACAGAGGGGGGCGCGACGGAGCACCAACCTTCGAGTCTGGCAAACAGCAAACAATTCCCCTTCCGCGCCGCCACCTTCGGCAACATCACCGTAGCACTTGCCCCCGACCGCGGGCGTTCAGTCGACCGTCGCGCCGACTATCACGACCCGACGCTGCCGCCGCGCCATGCGCTGATTGCCTTTGGCCTGTGGCTGCGCAAGTCGCTCGATGTCCATGCCCTCGTCCATGTCGGCGCCCACGGCACACTGGAATGGCTGCCCGGCAAGACAGTGGCGCTCAGCGAATCCTGTTTTCCCGAGATCGTCACCGGGCCCCTGCCCGTCATCTATCCCTTCATCGTCTCCAACCCGGGAGAGGCGGCACAAGCCAAGCGGCGCATCGCCGCCGTCACCCTCGGCCATCTGCCGCCGCCGCTGACCGGCGCCGGTCTGGACGAGAACCAGCAGCAGCTCGAGCGGCTGGTCGACGAATATGCCCAGGCTGAAGGGCTCGACCGCCGCCGCCGCGACCGCCTGGCGAGGCTGATCGTCGAAACAGCTGAAAAGACCGATCTCGCCTCCGAGGCCGGCGTCGCCGGAACCGACGCGCCCGACGAAGCGCTGCGCCGCATCGACGCCTGGCTCTGCGACCTCAAGGACTTCGCCATCAAGGACGGGCTGCACATCTTTGGCCGCTCGCCCGAGGGCGAGGCCGATCCGCTGCGCCAGCAAAGTGCAGCAGCCGAGAAGTCAGCATTGATCGCGGCCCTCGACGGCCGCCATGTCGCTGCCGGGCCGGCCGGCGCACCGGCGCGTGGCCGGCGCGATGTGCTGCCGACTGGCCGCAACCTGTTCACATCGGATCCACGCACCATGCCGACGCCGACATCCTTCGATCTCGGCAGGGCGGCGTCCGACGAGGTCTTGCGCAGCTACATGCAGGCGCATGGCGACTGGCCGCGCTCCCTGGTCATCGACCTCTGGGGCTCGGCCTCGCTGCGCACCGGCGGCGAAGAGATCGCGCAAGGCCTGGCGCTGATGGGCTGCCGGCCGCAATGGGATGGCGCCACCGGCCGCGTCACCGGCATCGAGGTGCTGCCGCCGGCCACCCTTGGCCGTCCGCGCGTCGATGTAACCTGGCGCATTTCAGGCCTGTTCCGCGACATGTTCCCGACCCAGATCGCCCTGATCGATGCGGCCGCCAACGCCGTCGCCGCCCGCAACGAGGACGCGACGGAAAACCCGCTCGCCGCAAAAACCCGCGCCGATGGCAAGGTCAGCCCGCGCATTTTCGGCACCTCGCCCGGCACCTACGGCGCCGGTATCGAGGCGTTGCTGTCGAGCGGCGACTGGGCGGCGCGCGAAGAAATCGGTCGCGCCTATCTCGACGCCACCTCGCATGCCTATGGCGGCGCCGAGGGCGAAGCGATTTCGTCGCCCGGCGCGTTCGAGGGTCGCGTCGCCGAGGCCGACCTCCTCGTCCATGCCGGAGACGACCCCGGCCGCGACATTTTGGAAGGCTCCGCCGATGTCGCCTTCATCGGCGGTTTTTCGGCAGCGCTTGCAGCGCTTGGCAAGAACGCCGACGTCATCGTCCTCGACACCACGGATCCGCAAAAGCCGAAGCCGCGCTCGCTTGGAGAAGCCGTATCTCGGGTGGTTCGCGCCCGCGCGGTCAACCCGCGCTTCATTGCCGGCCAGATGCGGCACGGGCCGCGCGGCGCTTCGGAATTCGCCGAGACGGTCGACCGTCTCGTCGGTTTCGCCGAGACCACCCATGCCATACCGGGCACACTGATCGAGGCCGTGCACGACGCCTATCTCGGCGATCCCGAGGTGCGCGCCTTCATCCTGCACGAAAATCCGGCGGCCGCGAAAATCATCGCCGAGCGTTTTTTGTCGGCGCGGCGGCGCGGTCTCTGGCACCCGCTGCGCAATTCCGTCGACGACGACCTCGCCGCCCTGATCGCCGAAGCCCGCGCGCTGGGGGTGGCGGCATGAACGCCTTCTCCCGACGCGGCGCCTGCCCTGCTTTGTCCGCGCCGATGCAGACCGGCGACGGGCTTCTGGTGCGGCTCAACCCGGTCGCTGGAGGACTCTCGCCGAAATCCTTGATCGGGCTCGGTGAATCCGCCTTGCGGCATGGCAACGGCATCATCGAAGTGACCGCGCGTGGCAGCCTGCAGATCCGCGGCCTGATATCGGCAAGCGCCCGGCTGCTGGCAATGGAGGTCGACGCGCTCGGCATCGCAGTGCGCACCGGCGTGCCGGTCGAGACCGGACCGCTGGCCGGGCTGGATCCGCAAGAGATCGCCGATCCGCGCCCATTGGCGGAGCGGATTCGAAAAGCGATTGACGAAGCCGGGCTGGCACAGCGCCTTGGCCCGAAGGTTTCGGTGGTTATCGACGGCGGCGGACAGTTGGCTATGGATGTAGTGACAGCCGATGTGCGGCTGGCTGCAACGCGCACCAATGCGGGAATCAGGTGGCAGGTGTCTGTTGCGGGTGATGGGCAGAATGCGAAGCCGCTCGCTACGGTGGGAGACGATGCGGCCCGCGATATCGCCATCGCGATACTGAGGATGGTCGCCGAAAAGGGCCGCGATGCCCATGCAAGGGATTTGACGGCTAGGCAGCTGACATCTCTCGCAAGCTGGCATTCCTTCGCGCCCCCCTCTGTCCTGCCGGACATCTCCCCCACGAGGGGGGAGATCGGCAGCTTCGCCGCCGGCTCTCTTTCTACAACTTTGGACATTGGCGAAACCGGCGATGAGGGCGCAATCTCCCCCCAAGTGGGGGAGATGTCCGGCAGGACAGAGGGGGGCGCCGTGGATCGCCTTCCTGTGCCGGCTCGCCTCCCCATTGGCGTTTTCGATCTGACAGCCGGCACCGCCCTTGGCATCGGCCTGCCCTTCGGCAGCATGCCGGCGCAAAAAATCATCGGCCTCACGCAACACGCCCTCACCCTTGGCGCGGCCGAAATCCGCCTGGCGCCACACCGCGCGCTGCTTTTCATCGGCCTCTCCCCGACCGCCTGCCACGCGCTCCAGCAGGCCGCCGCCAGCCTCGGCTTCATTATTGACGCTGCCGACCCGCGCACGAAAATCGCCGCTTGCCCCGGTGCGCCGGCCTGCGCCTCCGGCCGGATCGCCGCGCGCGACATCGCCGAGACCGTCGCCGCCGAAAACCGCGACCTCCTCGATGCCTCCGTCACCCTCCATATCTCCGGCTGTGCCAAGGGCTGCGCCCATCCCGGCCGGGCGGCGCTGACACTGGTCGGCGGCGATAACGGAGCCGGACTTGTCGTGGACGGGACGGCAAAGGCCCTTCCTGCCGGATACAGGCCGGGCTATGACGCCGCGCGCGGCGTTGGACGCATTGCCGCAGCGATCCGCGAAGCACGATTTCGAGGCGAGACCACCGCCGCCTGCCTGACAAGGCTTGGCGCGGCCGGTGTCACCGAACTCTACCGACAGGAATGAACATGCCCGCCCCCTACGACTACATCCATGACGGCACGGCGATCTATGAGCGCTCCTTCGCCATCATTCGCGCCGAGGCCGACCTGTCGCGCTTTTCCAATGCCGAAGCCGATGTCGCCATCCGCATGATCCATGCCTGCGGCCAGGTCGGGGCCGCGCAGAACTTTGTTTTTTCCAGCGATTTTCTTGCCGCCGCCCGCGCGGCACTGGCGGCCGGCGCGCCGATCTTCTGCGACGCCGAGATGGTCTCGCACGGCATCACGCGCGCCCGGTTGCCGGCCGGCAACGAGGTGATCTGCACGCTGCGCGACCCACAAACCCCCGACATAGCGAAAAAGATCGGCAACACCCGTTCGGCCGCAGCCATCGACCTGTGGGGCGAGCGCATGGCCGGTTCGGTCGTCGCCATCGGCAACGCGCCGACCGCACTTTTCTACCTGCTGGAGAAACTGCGCGACGGTGCGCCGAAACCGGCTGTCATCATCGGCATGCCGGTCGGTTTCGTCGGTGCTGCCGAATCGAAGGACGCGCTGGCCGAGAATTCCTACGACGTTCCCTACGCCATCGTGCGCGGCAGGCTGGGCGGCAGCGCCATGACCGCGGCCGCCCTCAACGCATTGGCGAGGCCGGGCCTGTGAACGCGATTGTAAAAGGCCGGCTTGTCGGCGTCGGCACCGGTCCCGGCGACCCCGAGCTGCTGACGCTCAAGGCCGTGCGCGCGCTGGCCGAGGCCGACGTGGTTGCGCATTTCGCCAAGCGCGGCAACAACAGCAATGCGCGCGCCATCGTCGGCGCGCATTTTCGTCCTGATTTGATGGAGTTGCCGCTGCTCTATCCCGTGACCACCGAAATCGACAAGGATCACGGTGATTACCGGTCGCAGATAGCGGATTTCTACGAGGAGTCGGCCGAAAAGGTCGCCGAGCATCTCAGCGCCGGCAGGATGGTCGCGGTGCTCTCGGAGGGCGACCCGCTGTTCTACGGCTCCTACATGCACCTGCATGTCAGGCTGGCGCACCGCTTTCCGACAGAGGTCATTCCCGGCGTGACCGCGATGTCCGGCTGCTGGTCGGCGACCGGAACGCCGATCGTCCAGGGCGACGATGTATTGACCGTGCTGCCGGGCACGATGAGCGAATTCGAGCTGACCCGCCGCCTCGCCGACACCGATGCCGCTGTCATCATGAAGGTTGGCCGCAACCTGCCCAAGATCAGGCGCGCGCTGGCGGCGACCGACAAGCTGGCGCGTGCCGTCTATGTCGAGCGCGGCACCATGCCGGGCGGCGTTTCGATGCGGCTGGCCGACAAGCAGGGCGACAACGCACCCTACTTCGCCATCGTGCTGGTCGCCGGCTGGTCCGGTCGTGCCGCATTGGGAGCCGAAGCATGAGTGGCCGCCTGACCGTTGTCGGCCTCGGACCCGGCAATGCCGACCAGGTGACGCCGGAGGCAAGCCGCGCCGTCGCCGAGGCAAGATTCTTCTACGGCTACAAGCCGTATCTCGACCGGCTCGACCTGCGCCCGGACCAGACCCGCGTCGCCTCCGACAATCGCGAGGAGCTGTCCCGCGCCAAGGACGCGCTGGCAATGGCTGCGCAGGGCCACGATGTCGCCGTTGTCTCGGGCGGCGACCCCGGCGTGTTTGCCATGGCGGCAGCCGTCTGCGAGGCGATCGAGGCCGGCCCGGCCGAATGGCGTGCCGTCGACGTTTCGATGCTGCCCGGCATCACCGCAATGCTCGCGGTCGCGGCCCGCATCGGCGCGCCGCTCGGCCATGATTTCTGCGCCATCTCGTTGTCCGACAATCTAAAGCCATGGGATCTCATCGAATTGCGGCTGCTGGCGGCGGCCGGCGCTGGCTTCGTCATCGCGCTCTACAATCCGATCAGCAAGGCACGCCCCTGGCAGCTTGGCCGCGCCTTCGAATGCCTCACGGCGATCCTGCCGGGTACGACGCCGGTCGTCTTCGGCCGTGCCGCCGGCCGTCCCGACGAGCGCATCGAGATTGTTCTGCTGGCGGACGCCGATGCGGAAAAGGCCGACATGGCGACCTGCATCATCATCGGCTCGCCGGAAACCAGGATCATCAAGCGCGGCGAAAAACCGGCGCTGGTCTACACGCCGCGTTCGGCGGCGGGCCCAAGAAAATGATCGACCATCGCGGCAAGGGCTTCGACGGTTTCCGCCGACGCAACGTCCGGCAGCGTCGGCCTGCGGATCATGACCACCTCGATGCCGAGCGCCCGCGCTGCGGCGATCTTGCCGTAGGTCGCCTCGCCGCCGCTGTTCTTGGACACGACGACATCGATGCGGTGTTCCCGAAGCAGTGCACGTTCGTCGGCTTCCCGGAACGGGCCGCGCGCCAGGAGATAGGTCGCGTCGGGCACAGCGAGCCTTGGCTCGACCGGATCGACGCTGCGGATCAGATAATGATGCTGGGGCGCGGTCTCGAAGGCGGCGACCTCCTGCCGGCCGAGCGCCAGGAAAACGCGGCGTGGCGCAGCGGCCAGCGCCGTCACCGCGCCGGCAACGCTGTCGACCAGCGTCCAGCGGTCACCTTCGGCCGGCTCCCAGCCTGGGCGCCTGAGCGCGACGATCGGCACGCCGGCCTCATGCGCCGCTGCCGCGGCATTGGCCGAGATTTGCGCCGCATAGGGATGCGTGGCGTCGACCAGCAGCTCGATGCGGGTCTCGCGGAGGTAGGCAGCCAGCCCGTCGGCGCCGCCGAAACCGCCTACCCTCGTCGGCACGCCTTGCGCGACAGGATTTTCGGTGCGGCCGGCCAGCGACAACGTGACCTCAAGATCAGCGCGCGCAACAAGCTTGCCCGCCAGTTGCCGGGCTTCGGTGGTTCCGCCGAGGATCAGAATGCGGTGGGTCATCATGCCTGCTGAGGGTCCGCGCGCCGCCTGGCTCAACTCAAGTTGGCTCACAATCGTCGGCATCGGCGAGGACGGTGTAGCGGGTCTCGGCGACGAGGCCAAGCGGCTGATCGCCGAGGCCGAATTCGTCTTCGGCGGCACGCGCCACATTGCGCTCGTCGCGTCGCTCGCCAAAGGCGAAGCCCGTGCCTGGCCGACCCCTTTCGATGCGGAGATGCGCGACGTGCTGGCGCTTTCCGGCAGGCGAGTCTGCGTGCTGGCGTCGGGCGATCCGTTCTTCCATGGCGTCGGCGTCACCCTTGCTCGCAAAATTCCTCCCCAGGAGATGCAGGTGATTTCAGCCGCTTCTGCCTTCTCGCTGGCCGCCGCCCGCCTCGGCTGGGCGCTGCAGGATATCGAGACCATTTCGCTGCACGGCCGCCCGCTCGACCTGATCCGGCCGTTGCTGCATCCGGGCAGCCGCATCCTTGCGCTGACCTCGGACGGCGATGCGCCAGCGGCGATTGCGCGCCTGCTGGCCGAACTCGGCTTCGGTGCATCGCAGCTGACGTCACTTGAGGCGCTGGGCGGCCCGAACGAAAGGTTGCGCTCGGCGCGGGCGGACGCCTTCGACCTGCAAAAAATCAATCCGCTCAACGTTCTGGCGGTCGAAGTTGACTCAACATCGGAAGCACGCATCCTGCCGCTGACATCGGGCCTTGCCGATCATTTGTTCGAGCATGACGGCCAGATCACCAAGCGCGAAGTGCGCGCCATCACCCTGTCGGCCCTCGCCCCCAGGCGCGGCGAGTTGCTGTGGGACATCGGCGCCGGCTCCGGCTCGATCGGCATCGAATGGATGCTCGCCCATCCGACGATGCGCGCCATTGCCATCGAGGCCGATCCAACCCGCGCCGCCCGCATCCGCCGCAACGGTTCCGCCTGCGGCGTGCCCGGTCTTGCCGTCGTCGAAGGCTCGGCGCCGCAGGCGCTCGCCGGATTGGAGACGCCGGACGCGATCTTCATCGGCGGTGGCGGCAGCGATACCGGCGTGCTGGAAACGGCCCTCGAGGCCCTGCGTGCTGGCGGCCGGCTGGTCGCCAATGCGGTGACGCTGGAGATGGAGGCGCTGCTGCTCGCCCGTCACGCGTCGCTCGGCGGCGATCTCACCCGCATCGCACTATCCCGCGCTTCGCCGGTTGGCTCGATGCAGGCCTGGCGGCCGGCCATGCCGGTCACCCAATGGAGCTGGGTCAAGCCATGATGGTCGCGGGCATCGGCAGCCGCAAAGGCGTGAATGTGCAAGACGTTCTTGCGGCAATAGAAGCCGCGCTTGAAGTTCATGGGCTGGCGATGACGGCACTGTCTGCCTTGGCGACGACCGAATTCAAACGCAGCGAAGTGGCCATTCTTGATGCCGGCCGTAAACTCGATCTCCCGGTCATAGTGGTGGATGTTGCTGGCTCTGAACCGTCGCTCCCCCTCACCCGGCCTCCGCTTCGCTCGGCCGACCTCTCCCCGAGGGGAGAGGAGATCTCGCATGCTGGCGGCAGTCTCTTCTCCCCAGCGGGGAGAAGGTGGCCCGAAGGGCCGGATGAGGGGGCCGCTTTGCTCAGCCGTTCCGACCTGTCGCAGGCGCGTGCCGGCACGCCGTCGGTTTCCGAAGCCTCGGCGCTTGCTGCCGCGGGCAAAGGCGCAAAACTGCTCGGGCCGCGCACCGTGCTTGGCCCGGTCACCTGCGCCATCGCCATCAGCGGAGACGCCGCATGACCGTCCACTTCATCGGCGCCGGTCCCGGCGCGGCCGACCTCATCACCTTGCGCGGCAGCCGGCTGCTGGCAAGCTGCCCAGTCTGCCTCTATGCCGGCTCGATCGTCGCCCCGGAATTGTTGCAGCACTGCGCGCCCGGCACGAAGCTGATCGACACCGCGCCGATGTCGCTCGACGAGATCGAAGCGGAATATGTGGCGGCCCACCAGGCCGGCCACGATGTCTCCCGCCTGCATTCCGGCGACCTGTCGGTGTGGAGCGCCGTCGCCGAGCAGATCCGCCGGCTGGAGAAGCACGGCATCGCCTATACGCTGACGCCGGGCGTGCCCTCCTTCGCGGCTGCCGCGGCAGCGCTTCGCCGCGAGCTGACCATTCCCGAAGTCGCGCAAAGCCTGGTGCTGACCCGCATCTCCGGCCGCGCGTCCAAAATGCCGCCTGGCGAGACGCTGGCCGGCTTCGGCCGCACCGGCGCGACGCTCGCCATCCACCTTGCCATCCACGCCATCGACCGCATCGTCGCCGAGCTGACGCCGTTCTATGGCGCCGATTGCCCGGTAGTGGTCGTCTTCCGTGCCTCCTGGCCGGACGAGCGCGTGCTGACCGGCACGCTGGCGACGATCGAGGCGCAATTGGCCGCCGACCCGATGGAGCGCACGGCCATCATCTTCGTCGGCCGCTCGCTGGCGGCGGAAGGCTTTGACGAGAGTTCACTTTACGACGCCCACTACCAGCGGCGTTTTCGCGGACGGGACGGATTGTGAACGACGGCACCGGAAACAGCGGTGGAAACACCACGATCGAACAGGCTTTGGCCCGGCTCAACTTCAAGCCGCGCCAGCTTGAGCCCGGCCATGTCTGGCTGGCCGGCGCCGGCCCCGGCGATCCCGGCTGCCTGACGCTGGAAGTGCTGGCCGCGCTTGGGCAGTGCGATGCCCTCGTCTACGACGCGCTGGTCTCTCCCGATATCGTCGCCGTCGCCGCGGGCGCCGAGCTTTTTTACGCCGGCAAGCGCGGCGGCCAGCCGTCGATGAAACAGGACGACATCACCGCTTTGCTGGTGCGGCTGGCGCGCGAGGCCCGCCGCGTCGTCAGGCTGAAGGGCGGCGACCCTTATATTTTCGGCCGCGGCGGCGAAGAGGCGCTGGCGCTGGCGCGCGAAAACATCCCGTTCCGCGTGCTGCCCGGCCTGACTTCGGGCCTCAGCGCGCTTGCCGGGGCCGGCATCCCGGCCACCATGCGCGGCATCAACAAGGCGGTGATCCTGGCCACCGGCCACGCCGCCGGCACCGACGACGACATCGACTGGGCGGCAATCGCCCGCACCGGCCAGCCGGTCGTCGTCTATATGGGCATGGCCAATCTGCCGCTGATATCAGCCTCGCTGCTTGACGGCGGCCTGCCCCCCGCGCCCCCCGCGGCCGGGGTAGTGGCCCCCCCCCCCCCCCCCCCCCCCCACCGGCCGCGCCCCCCCCCCCCCCCCCCCCCCCCCGCCCCCCCCACCCCCCGCCCCCCGCTGCCCTGCGCCATCCGGGCGCCAGCAGCAGCGTCACCATGGCCAGGGCGAACACGACCTGGAGGTTGTGATG
>NZ_JBVVQJ010000010.1:0-99825 GCF_055811475.1 Mesorhizobium sp. WSM4829
CACGGGGCTGCGCGGCGGACACGCCAACGTCACCGCTGAATGCCACGCCATTTTTGCAGAACTTGACGCACACAACTTTATCGGGCCTTTGTCGAGTCGCCCGCGATGGGAGGACTCTGCTTTGCCTCTCAATCCCACCCGGGAATAAATCCCCCGCCGCCAGCGTTATCTTGTTGCTTGGGTGGCCGGGCGGCGGACCGCTTCGCGCTGGCCGCTTGCGCCGCGCCGTGAAGGCGCGTTCAATCGGATGAACAAGGGCGACCTCAGAACCAGCGGTCATGGACCACAAGAAGGCAGCAATCCTGGGCGAGATACCACGCCTGCGCCGTTATGCGCGCTCGCTGCTGCGCGATCGCGATTCCGCCGACGATCTCGTTCAGGACTGTCTCGAACGGGCGCTTGTGCGGCTCGACAATTGGCAGACTGGAGAAAGCCCCAGGAGGTGGCTGTTTACGATCATGCATCATTTGTTCATCGACCAGATGCGCAAGGTGAACCGGCGCGGCGAAGCAGCGATCCTGCCGCTGGAAGCGCGCGAGGCGCAGGCAGCGCCCGCTGAGCAGGTGGAGAGCATCGCTTCGCGCGAGATCATCGACGCGTTGCAGGCGATCAGCCCCGATCGGCGCGCAGCACTGGTCATGGTCGCCATCGAAGGCTTTTCCTATGCCGAGGCCGCCAACATCCTCGGCGTCCCGGCCGGCACGCTGATGTCGCGCATCGCGCGCGGGCGTGACGAATTGCGCGGGTTGCTGGATGATGCCGCGCGTCGCCGGGCGATAAGGATCGTCGAGAAATGACCCGGCGCGACTTTTCCGAACGCGACATCCATATGGCCCTCGATGACGAGCTGCCGGTTGACGAGCGCGTGGCTTATGATGCCTGGCTCGAGGCCAATCCTGAAATGAAGGCGAGGAGCGTCCGCTATGTCGCCGACCGCGCAGCGCTGCGCGCCGCCTTCGCCGGCGTGCTCGACGAGCCGGTGCCGGCGCGGTTGCAAAATATCGTGTTCGGTGAGGCGCCGGTCAAGACGGCGGCATCGAGCTCGCGCTGGTGGCGGGCGGCTGCCGCAGCGGCGATGTTGGCCATCGGCGGTGTCGGCGGTTATGTCGCCGGCATCGACCATCTCGGTGTGGAAGACCCGGCCGAGGATCAACTCGCCGAGCAGGCGATCGCAGCCCATGTCCTCTATGCCGCCGAGCAGCGGCATGCGGTGGAAGTGCCGGCCAGCGACAAGGATCATCTGCAGACCTGGCTGTCCAACAGGGTCGGCCTGAAGCTGGTCGCACCGGATCTGGCGGCGCAAGGATTCCAGCTCGTCGGCGGTCGGTTGCTGCCCGCTGGCGAGAGCAAGGCCGCGATGTTGCTTTATGAGGACGCCAAGGGCGAGCGCATCTCGCTGTTCGTCACAGCGGAATCGGCCGAGAAGACCAAGGGCACTTATGGATCGGAAGAAGACGGCCCCGAGGCGATCTACTGGTTGGACAAGGGCTATGGCTGCGCCGTCGTCGGCTCGCTGCCGCGCGCGCAGCTGACTGCAGTGGCGAAGAGCGCCTACAGCCAGCTTGTCGCCGGGCTTGCCAGCTGAGCTGCGCTGTTTTTCAAAGCTTGCGTCTACAGCGCCGCGCGTCTTTGGACACGCAAAGGACGCTGTAGCACTTTAATTTGCGCATCATCCTTTCCGCAAATCGATTTCGATTTTTTGGGGATCATGCGCCGCCGAAACTGTAAAATTTCAGCCCGAACCGAGGTGCGATAGCGCTTGACGGATGCTGGCGCTTCGGCTGTGTTGTCGACACTTCTGACCAGGCCTTTCCAAGAATCCAATCGAGGTTTTCCAAGCCCGCATGCCTGCCGAGATCCGCACGGCCCGCGCGTCCGACGTCGATGACCTCGCGGCGATCGAAAAAGCTGCTTTCTCTGGCGACCGCATTTCCCGCCGCTCCTTTCGTCAGTTGATCGAACGCGAGACCGCCGAGATGCTGGTTGCCGAAAACGACGGCCGCATCGCCGGCTATGCGGTCGTGCTGTTTCGCAAGGGCAGCGGAGTCGCGCGGCTCTATTCCATTGCCACCGGACCGCTTTTCGGCGGGCTCGGCATTGGCCGCATGCTGTTGAAACGGGCCGAGGAAGCCGCCTTCGAGCACAACCGCATGATGCTGCGTCTCGAGGTGCGCGAGGACAACAGCCGAGCCATCCGCATTTACGAGCAGAGCGGCTACCGCAAGATCGGCCGCGAACCGGGCTATTACGAGGACGGCGCCACGGCGCTGCGCTACGAAAAGACCTTGCGCGGCGACATTCCGGTCGCCACTAGGGTGCCGTTCTACCAGCAGACCTGCGATTTCACTTGCGGCCCGTGCTGCCTGATGATGGCGATGGCCAATTTCGATGCCGGCTTCGTGCCCGACCCGGTGATGGAAATCCGTTTGTGGCGCGAGTCGACAACCGTTTTCATGATGTCGGGGCCGGGCGGCTGCGAGCCGTTCGGCCTCGCCGTTGCCGGCCACGAAAGCGGGCTCTCTGCCGAGATATATGTCTCCTTCCATGGTGCGCTGTTCCTGCAGTCGGTGCGCAGCCAAGACAAGCGCCGGGTGATGGAACTGGCGCAGGTCGACTTTCGCCGGCGCGCGGAACGTTACGGCATCCCGGTGAATTACCGTCCATTCGCCATCGACGATATCCGCACCGCAATCGCAGAAGGAAAACTGGTGTTGGTCCTGATCAGCGGCTTCCTTATGTTCGGCAAGAAGGTTCCGCACTGGGTGCTGGCCATCGGCGACGATGGCGACCATATCCTGATCCACGATCCCTGGGTCGAAGACGAGAGGCAGGAGACCATCCTTGATGCCGCCAACATTCCGGTGCCTTACGGCATCTTCATGAACATGGCGCAATTCGGCCGCGATGGATTGCGTGCCGCCATAATCCTCGGAAAGCGCTGAAGACAATGACCTGGGTCATCCTTACCGGCCGGCAGAACGATCTCGATCAGGTGGCGACACCGCACAAGATCATCACCAATCGCGACTATCTTGCGCATCCGGCGCTGTTTCGCGGCCAACGGCCGAAAGTCATCAACCTGTCGAACAATTACGGCTACCAAAGCCGCGGCTACTATGCCTCGCTGCTCGCCGGTTCGCGCGGTCACAAGGTCATTCCGACGGTCGAGACGATGATCGACCTGTCCGAGCGCAAGCTCTACGAGCATGCGCTGCCGGAACTGGAACTCGCGCTCAACAAATGCCGCAAGGATCTGGGCGGAGCCTTTCCGCAAAAAGTCTGCATCTTTTTCGGCATCGGCTCGTCGAAGATATGGGATCGCTTCGCCAAGCTTTTGTTCGACTGGTTCCGGGCGCCGGCGTTGGAAGTCCACATCACGGACAGCGCCGAATGGGCGTCGATCCGCAAGATCGGCTTCCATCCGCTGGCCAGGATGACCGAGGAGGAAGAAAAGCGCTTTCTTCAGTGCCTTGAGACCTACACCAGCCGCGAGTGGCGTGACACCAAGGGCCGCACGCCGGCTCGCTACACCTTCGCCACGCTGGTCGATCCGCATGAGGAGTTGCCGCCATCGGAGATCTCGTCGCTACGCTATTGGGCCAAGATCGCCGAGAAGATGGGCGTCGAAATCGAGCCGATCACCAAAAAGGATCTGGCCAAGCTCGCCAACTACGACGCGCTGTTCATCCGCGAGACGACTTCGATCTCCAATCACACCTATCGCTTCGCGCGCCGCGCCCAGCAGGAAGGCATGCCGGTCATCGATGATCCGCTGTCGATGATCCGCTGCACCAACAAGGTCTATCTCAACGAGCTGATGACCTACAACAAGGTGCCGGTGCCGCCGACGGTGATGATCGCCGGCATCTCGGACCTTGAAGTGGCGGCGCAGACGCTGGGCTTTCCGCTGGTGCTGAAAATCCCGGACTCGTCGTTTTCACGCGGAGTCAAGAAATGCGCTACCTTTGAGGAGCTGAAGACGCTTGCCACCGAATGGCTGGAGGATTCCGATCTCCTGATCGCACAGAAATTCATTCCGACCCAATATGACTGGCGCGTCGGCGTGCTCGGCGGCCAGCCGCTGTTTGCCGTGCACTACCTGATGGCCAAGAAGCACTGGCAGATCGTCAACCACAAGGCCAACGGCAAGCCCGACCAGGGCGGCATCAAGACCTTCACCTTGAAGGAGGCGCCGGTCCATGTCGTCGAGACGGCGGTGAGGGCGGCGCGCTGCATCGGCGATGGCCTCTACGGCGTCGACCTCAAGGAGACCAAGGACGGTGTCTTCGTCATAGAGGTCAACGACAATCCCAACCTCGACCATGGCTGGGAGGACTCTGGCGAAAAAGACGAGGTCTGGGTGCGGCTGACGCAGTGGTTCCTGGAGCGGCTCGACCGACAGGGACGGTAGCAGGGGGGTGTTTCCGATCGACGCCCCAGCTTTCTATCCGTCGCGGCGGGCACACTCCTTCGGCTCCCCGCCCGAGGACGGCGCAGTTATCCCCTCAGCATTTTTCAGTCGGCCGGCTGCACTGTTTGGCGCCGCGATTTCTCGATTGCCGCATACCGTTTGAGGAACGCGTTTTGCGCCCAGGTCACCGAACGCGGGGTGAAATCGAAGCGGTCGGCATTGAATCCGCGCGGCCGGCCGAAGAATTCGGTCGCCTCGGCGATCGAAAAGCCGGCAAGCAGCGTCGCCTCGAAATAGGCGGCGATCTGGTCCGCGCGCTTGATCTCCTTGCGCAGGCCCGCAACCGGTTCGACCGGCAGCGAAAACCGCAGATGGATGGCGTGCTGCAGCCTCAGCTCGCACTCCTTGTAGCTGCCGCCCATCACCGATTTGAACGGTGAGATCATGTCGCCGATGACATATTCCGGCGCGTCGTGCAGCAAAGCCGCCAGCCGCGCATCGGCTGGGGCGTCCGGCGCCAGCTCGCCGAAAAGCGCCTCGACCAGCAGCGAATGCTGGGCGACGGAAAAGGCGTGATCGCCGATGGTCTGGCCATTCCAGCGGGCGACGCGGGCAAGCCCATGGGCGATGTCCGAAATCTCGATGTCGAGCGGCGAGGGGTCGAGCAGATCGAGCCGCCGGCCCGACAGCATGCGCTGCCAGGCGCGCGGCGGCGCGCCGGGACGGTCGGCCGCCATCAGGCCTCCTCCGCGCCGACGGATTCCTGCGGGCCAACGGTTTCCATCGGAAAAGTGAATTTCGCCCAGGCCGGGATGGTGAGCGACACCGGGACGTCATCCGCCATGATCGGCTGGCCGGAGTCGAGCGCTGCCTTGACGCGGTCGACGCGGGCTATGGCGAGGCCCGCCGTGCCGGCAGCCGTGCCAAGCGTGCCGACCGGTCGCCCTGCAACTGTCAACTCTGTGCCGGGAGCGGGCAGGGGCCGTTCGGCCGAAACGATCAGCACCCGCCGTCTGGCGGTGCCGCGATGCTGCATCCGCGAAACCACCTCCTGGCCGACATAGCAACCCTTCCTGAAGCCGACGCCGCCGGTCTCGTCGAGCAGCACATCATGCGGGAAGGCGTCGCCGAGCTGATAGTCGCTGCCACTTTCGGCAATCCCATGGGCGATGCGCAGAGCTTGCCATGCGGCCGGATCGCCGCCGGCGGCCGTGCCGCCATAAAAGCGCGTCACGGACGCGTCGCGGAACCGCGCATCGGCAACCGAGTTTGAATCGAACTGCGAAGCAGTTGAATCATCCCCCCAAACAACAGCGACAAGCCCCTGATCTGCCTTGGCGATCTCGACCTTGGCGCGCAATTTGTAGAGCATCAGCCGGCGTATGAAATCGTCTGATATATCGGATCGGCATTCGAGGCGGAACAAATTCTCGCCAGCGCGGGAGATCAGGAAGTCGAACAGAATCTTGCCTTGCGGCGTCAGCAAAGCGCCCGGCTTTGCCTCGCCGGCAGGCAGTGCGTCGAGGTCGCTGGTCAGAATGTTCTGCAAAAAACTCTCGGCATCCGGTCCTGACACGGAAACGAGCGCGCGGTCTTTCAACTGGGCAAAGGGCATGGGCGGAAAAGAACCTGATCTTGCAAAACGGTCGGCCATTACGTAAGCCGCTGGCACTCCCCCCGCAAGAGACCGGATCAGCATGGCCACGACCTACGACCTCATCCTGACAGGCGGCACGGTGGTCAACCACGACGGCGAAGGCCGGCGCGACATCGGCATCAACGGCGGGCGCATCGCCGCTATCGGCGATCTCGGCCAGGCTTCCGCTGGCGAAACGGTCGACTGTCGCGGCCTGCACATCCTGCCGGGCGTCGTCGACAGCCAGGTGCATTTCCGCGAGCCGGGGCTGGAGCACAAGGAAGATCTGGAGACAGGTTCGCGGGCAGCGGCGCTGGGCGGCGTCACCGCCGTCTTCGAGATGCCCAACACCAACCCGCTGACCACCAGCGAAGCAGCGCTTGCCGACAAGGTTCGGCGTGCCACCGGCCGCATGCATTGCGACTTTGCCTTCTGGGTCGGTGGCACCCGCGAGAACGCAAAGGACGCCGGCGACCTTGAGCGGCTACCCGGTGCTGCCGGCATAAAAGTGTTCATGGGCTCGTCGACCGGTGACCTTTTGGTCGAGGACGATGAAAGCGTTGCCTCGATCCTGAGGAATACCCGCCGCCGTGCGGCCTTCCATTCCGAGGACGAATTCCGGCTGCGCGAGCGGCTCGGCGAACGCATCGAGGGCGACCCGGCCTCGCATCCGGTGTGGCGCGACGAGATCGCCGCCTTACGCTGCACCGAGCGCCTGGTGCGCATTGCGCGCCAGGTTCGCGCCCGCATCCACGTGCTGCACATCTCGACCGCCGAGGAGATTGTTTTCCTCGAACAGCACAAGGACGTCGCGACCTGCGAGGCGACGCCGCATCATCTGACGCTGAGCGCGGACGATTATGCGCAGCTTGGCACGCTGATCCAGATGAACCCGCCGGTGCGCGCATCGCGCCACCGCGACGGCATCTGGCGCGGCATTGCGCAAGGCATTGTCGATGTGCTGGGTTCCGACCACGCCCCGCACACGCTGGCCGAGAAGGCGAAACCCTACCCGGCCTCGCCGTCGGGCATGACCGGCGTGCAGACGCTGGTGCCGATCATGCTCGACCATGTCAATGCCGGCCGGCTGACGTTGCAGCGTTTCGTCGACCTGTCCAGCCACGGCCCGCAGCGTATCTTCGGCATGGCCAGGAAAGGCCGCATCGCCGCCGGCTACGACGCCGATTTCACGATCGTCGATCTGAAGCGCCGCGAGACCATCACCAATGCGCAGGCAGGCTCGAAGGCCGGCTGGACACCCTATGACGGCCGGCAAGTCACCGGCTGGCCGGTCGGCACCGTCGTGCGCGGCCGGCGTGTGATGTGGGAAGGCGAGATCGTCACCCCCGGACAGGGCAGTGCGGTGGAGTTTTCCGAGGCGCTGGCGGTATAGAGCGGCGGACTTTCAAATCGCATCGTCCCGCCGCTTATCTTCTGTTTGAGCATCGGATTTTCCCAAAACCGGTATCCACTCCGATGCTCTGGGCGGGCTTGAGGGTAGGAGAGGCTATGCCGCTCAGTCTCCGGCGACGAAAAACGTCCACTGTCCATCCGGGGTGATGCCGACGCGGTAGAAGATGTAGGCGCCGAACTGCTTCATGCTGTCATAGTCGCCGGCGGTGACGATCTTGAACAGCTCGACCCGCTGCCTGGCGTCGAGCTTGTCCAGCGGCAGCGCGAAGAAATATGGCCAGACATAGAGCTCCTGCGGCGTGCCGACATCGACATGGACATAGCCGGCACTGAGCACCTCTTCCAGGATGGCGAGGATTTCCTGGCCTTCCGCGTCGCCCGAAAGCCCTTTCAGGAAGGTGATCGGATCGCCTTCGATCTCGGCCAGCGACAATTGGGTCATCGCATCGCCCTGGCCGATCAGCGGCCGGAGTTTTTCGATGTCGCCGCTCTTGCAGGCCCCGATAATCAAGTCGTGCATGCGCCTGACCGGCTCCGGCAGCTTGCCGAGATCGTAGACGACCTCGGGCAAGGGTTCATCCGGGTCGACTTGCGGATTGGCTATGCCACCATCGTCTGTTGGCCCGCCCGGTTCGACCTGTTCCCGTTCGTCGGGTGGCGTCGGTTGGCTCGCCGCAGGCGGCGTCGCGCCGAGCGGGCCGGGCGTCGGCACCGCGGTTCCGGGCGGCGACATGTCGTCGTCGGCGGGCGGCGTGACTGGCGAGGGCAGGTCCTCGCGCTTGATTTCACTCAAAGCATAGGCGGGGCTGATTGCGAGGCAAAGCGCCAGCGGAAACGCGGCGCAAAAAGCGGCAAGCCGGATGCTGAGGGCCAAGCCACGCGGCTGGCCTGACGTCGAAAAATTCACCGCCTGCCTCTCCATGATTCCGTCCAGGTGCCCGGGCCCTTACAGGTGCCCAGGCCCGCCCAGGTGCCCGGGGCATGACGCCCAAGCGGCACGCCGTCATCGAAGAGCCTGATGCCAATCAGTGCCGCAGCCGTCCCGGCTCGAAGGCCCCAGCTATCACCTTTTCACGCATGCGGTCGAGCAAGGCAAGGGCTGAGGTCTCGCCATTGGCGCGCAGCATCTCGCCGAACGCGGTTTCGAGGGCCGCCTCGGCGATGATTTCCGTCTCGATTCCGGCCGAAAGCCCTTCCGCCCAGGCCTCGCTGTGGCTTTCCACTGCAGTCAGGCGCTTTTCTTCCCTGACCAGCGCGTCGATGTCGTTGACGCCATGTTCCATTGCGATGTCCACCCTTTTCAAGCGGCGATCCGGCGGATGCGGATCAGGCTTGGGCTGTCCCTTTTACTCGCAGGTTAAGTAAGTACTTGTAAATACGACATTTCTGGGGTCGTTTCGACAAGGGTTCGTCACGTTTTGCAAACCTGCGTTCGATCCGATTCAAAACTTAGCCGATTAGGCCGGCGAGCGGGATGAAAACCTTCAGTTTGAGTTAATTCCACATCCGCGCCGTAACCTTTTGTTAACACCGTTGCAGAAGTGCAACACAACAATTGCACCAAGACGCCACCAGACACAAGCGGGCCGGGACACAAGCAGGGGGAGCCAGGCTCAGTTGCCGTAGCGCGAGGCGATGTCGCGCGACAGCGTCTCGCCTTCCTTCATGTAGCGGCTGATGGCTTCGGTCGCCGAGGCGGTACACTGTGTATAGGTGCCGCCAAAGGAGCGGTAGCCGCGGTTGAAGCTGGCGATGAAGCGGGCGCGCCGCTCCGGGTTCGGGTTTTCCGAAGCAATCAGCTTCTCCATCTCGACCCGCCATTGGTCGCCCTTCTCGCCGCACAGATTACGCAGGAAATGCAGCGACCCAAGCACCTCGGCCAGCCGCATCAGCCCCGGCTCGAACGGCGACTCGGCGGCCATGGCCGGCCGCGCCCCGATTGCCGTACTGGCGGCGAGGCAAGCTGCAAGGAAAACCGATGCGCGGATCATAAATCTATGTGGCCAAACAATTTGTCGCCTGCAAGGCGATTTTGGAGGTTACGCGCCTGTATTCCTGAGCAATTCGTCGGCAACAGCAAACACCGAAGCGGCAATCGGCAGCGCCGTCATTTCGCTGAGTGTATAGAAGGCGGCGGTCTCGGCGTCGTCGCTGGCCACGGGCTCGCCGCCGGCATAGGTGGCGCCGAATACCGTCAGCAGATAGTCGACCGGGTGCCCGTCGCTGCCGCCGTCGATGTGGATTTCCCGAAGGCGGCGGTAGTTGTGCGCATGCAACCCGGTTTCCTCCAGCAATTCGCGCTGCGCGGCTTGTTCCAGCGTTTCGCCGGCCTCGACCTTGCCGCCTGGAAACGCGTAGAATCCTTGCGAAGGCTGCCGCGCCCGCTTGACCAGCAGCATCGTGTCGCCGCGGACAATGGCGACAGATACAGCTGGGAGTATTTTGCGCATCTCGTCCATGGATCTCCGATCGCCATTTGCCGCAGCCGGTTGTGGACCGGTCGGCGAGAGCAAGCATTAGCGGTTGCGCAACGCCGGTTCCATCGCCACCTTCACATCCGACCAATCTAACGAGTTTCAGCTTATGTGCGGACGCTTCGCCTTGACCGCCACGCCGGACCGGGCCGCCGCTTTTCTCGGTCTGCCAGAACTGGAGGATTTCCCGCCCCGCTACAACACCGCACCGACGCAGCCGGTGCTGATGGCGATTGCAGGCGTGCCGCGGGCGCCAGGCTCGAACCTTCCAGACCGGCAGCCGATGCTGGTGCGCTGGGGGCTGATCCCGGCATGGGTGAAGGACACGCGTGCGTTTCCTTTGCTGTTCAACGCGCGCTCGGAGGGAGCCGCGCAAAAGGCCTCGTTTCGCGCCGCCATGCGCCACCGCCGCGCTTTGGTGCCGGCTTCCGGCTTCTACGAATGGCGTCAATCAGGCGGCAAGCGGGGACAGCCCTATTGGGTGCGGCCGAAGCATGGCGGGCTTGTCGCCTTCGCCGGACTGATCGAGACCTATGCCGAGCCGGGCGGCTCGGAGATGGACACCGGCGCCATCCTGACCGTCAACGCCAATGCCGACATTGCCCATATCCACGACCGGATGCCGGTGGTGATAGATCCGCAGGATTTCGCCCACTGGCTGGATTGCCGCACGCGCGAGCCGCGCGACGTGGCCGACCTGCTCAGACCGGCACAACTCGATTTCTTCGAGGCCGTCCCGGTTTCCGACCTCGTCAACAAGGTCGCCAACACCGGACCGGAGATTCAGGAAAGGTGGCCGGAGTTCAAGAAGGCCAGGCGCCGGAAGCCGGGCGCCGACGACAGTCAGATGAGCTTGTTTCAGCAGTAGCTGCTATTTTCTGGAGCGCTTCAGCGCCTTCATTGCCGGCGCTGCCATTTCCTGGCGAACCCGCCGGCCGCACGTCACATCAGGCAGCGCGCGGCGAGGTGATCTTCTGCACCGGCTTCTTCTTCTTCGCTGTGTGGAGAAGGGCGGCGACGATCGCGGCCGGGCCGATCGCCCGGTATTGGCTGGCGAGCGCCGGTTGCTTGGCGCTGCTGGAGTCCTGCTTGGCTCGAGGCATCTTTCTCTTCCCTGGTAACGTCTTCGTGTCCGCGTTTGCTGGTCGAATCCGACCAAATCGTGACATCTGCTGATCTAGCCGGTGAATGTTTCATGACTGTGCCGAGATGTTTAATAAAATGTTTCGCCGCGTCATTAGCTGTGATCCAGCGGCTCTTTTGCCGAAAGTTGCGACTTGACGGCAACACTGGCTGAGGCGATAAAGCCGCTCATGAGAACGTCTTTCGCCATTTGTGGCATCTGCATTATTGGCTAGCTTCGCGCTGGTCCGGACGTTTTCGCCTATCTTCCTTCTAGAGTGGACAAACGCCCCGGCCAGCAGGCTGGTGGCTGATTTGCGTCTCGGCGCAAGTGGCCCCAACCAAAAAGTAACGCACCGGGAAGGCACGAATGTCTGACGCATCGAAGGGCCTGCGCCTCTACAACACGCTGACGCGGACCAAGGAGGATTTCTTCCCGATCGATCCGCGCAATGTGCGCATGTATGTCTGCGGCCCGACGGTCTACGACTTTGCCCATATCGGCAATGCGCGGCCGGTGATCGTCTTCGACGTGCTGTTTCGTCTGCTGCGCCATCTCTACGGGCAAGCGCACGTCACCTATGTGCGCAACATCACGGATGTCGACGACAAGATCAACGACCGCGCGCTGCGCGATTTCGGCACCGAGATTGCCTCGGGAAAGCTGTCGCTGAACGAGGCGATCCGGCGGGTCACCGAAAAGACCGCTGACCAGTTCCACAAGGATGTGGCGACGCTCGGCTGCCTGCAACCTACGGTCGAGCCGCGGGCCACTGAATTCGTCGAGCCGCGCGCAGATGGCAAAGTCGACATGATCTCCTTGATTCAACGCTTGATCGAACGCGGCCATGCCTATGTTGCGGCAGGCGAAGTTCTGTTCGACACGGCCTCGATGCCGGCCTACGGCCAATTGTCGAAACGCAATCTCGACGAACAGCAGGCCGGCGCTCGCGTCGCCGTCGATCCGCATAAGAAGAGCCCTGGCGATTTCGTGCTGTGGAAGCTGTCCTCGCCGGAAGAGCCGGGCTGGGACAGCCCGTGGGGCAGGGGCCGGCCGGGCTGGCACATCGAGTGCTCGGCGATGTCGGCCGCCTATCTCGGCGAGGTCTTCGACATTCATGGCGGCGGGCTCGACCTGATCTTCCCGCACCACGAGAATGAAATTGCACAGTCGCGCTGCGCCCATGGCACCGAGGTGATGGCCAAGGTGTGGATGCACAACGGCTTCCTGCAGGTCGAGGGGCAGAAGATGTCCAAGAGCCTGGGCAACTTCTACTCGATCAACGAGTTGCTGGAGACGGAGACGTTTGGCGGCCGCAAATGGCCGGGCGAGGTGCTCAGGCTGGCGATGCTGATGACGCATTATCGCGAGCCGATCGACTTTTCCGTGCGCAAGCTGGAAGAGGCGGAAAATACGCTGCGCAAATGGAAGCGGGCGGCGGATCTGGCACCGGCGGCGGCCAATCAATTGCCGGTCGAAGTGGTGGAAGCCTTGTCGGACGATCTCGCAACCTATTCCGCGTTCCAGGTGCTGACGCAACTGGCCGGCGAGGCTGTGGATTCCAATGCTGCCGGTGGCGGCAACGCCGCCGCGGGCAACGATGCTGCCGCTTCGCTGAAGGCGGCACTGTCGTTCCTCGGCTTCGACGTTGCGCCGGCCAAGGTCGATGAAGATGCCATCGCCAGGGCCATCGCCAGGCGCCTGGAACTGATCGCCGCCAAGAACTGGGCCCAGGCCGACCGCATTCGCGACGAGCTTTTGGCGCAGGGCGTGCAACTGAAGGACGGAAAGGATCTGGTCACGGGCGAGCGCGTGACGACGTGGGAGGTAAAGCGGTGAAGGTGGCGCGAGGCACCCCCCTCTGTCCTGCCGGACATCTCCCCCTCAAGGGGGGAGATTGGCAGCTTCGCCGGAGGCGCCCAATCACCAACGACGGCGATTGGCGAAAGCCGAAGTGCCGTCCAATCTCCCCCCTTGAGGGGGAGATGTCCGGCAGGACAGAGGGGGGCGAACCGCGATGACGCATTTCCCAGTACCCGCCAACAACCGCAGCAATGCGCGCAAGATGCGCAGCGCTATGACCGAACCCGAGCTGAAGCTTTGGAATGAAATCAGAGCGCACAGGCTGATGGGACTAGCCTTCAGGCGGCAGATGCCTATCGCCCACTATATCGTCGATTTCGCCTGCCCCGCCAAAAAGCTGATTGTCGAACTGGACGGCTCCCAGCATGCCCGGTCTGAAGCTTCGGCATCCGATCTGGCAAGAAGCGCGAAGCTAGAGGCGCTGGGCTGGACCATCCTGCGTTTCTGGAACGACGACGTCATTCGCGACATCGACAACGTCTGCCAGCACATCGTCATCGAAGCCGGCCTGGCCGCTGCCGAAATGCCGGCCGGCGAAGCAGCGAGGGAGGTAGTTCCATGATCGACCATCTTGGCATCACCGTTTCCGATTTCGACGTGTCGAAAGCTTTCTACGACAGGGCGATGGCGCCGCTCGGTGCCTCGCTGCTCTACATGGTGCCGCAGGAATACACTGGTGGCGCCAAGGTCGGCGGCTATGGCCGCGACCGGCCGGTGTTCTGGCTGCATCAAGGCAAGGACAAGCCGAAGGACCGCCAGCATGTCGCCTTCACCGCGCGCAGCCGCGCTGAAGTCGATGCCTTCCACGCCGCCGCCATCGCCGCCGGCGGCAAGGATAATGGTGGGCCGGGCCTTCGTCCGCACTATCACGCGAACTACTATGGCGCCTTTGTCTTCGACCCCGACGGCAACAATGTCGAAGCCGTCTGCCATGCCCCGGAGTGAAGTGATGAGCCTGGATAACAGACCGGTCTACACAGGCGGCTGCCAGTGCGGCGCCGTGCGTTTCCGTGTCGAAGGCGCGCTGGGCGACGCCTCCGTCTGTCATTGTCGCATGTGCCAGAAAGCAAGCGGCAATTTCTACCTGCCGCTGGTGTCGGTGCGTGGCGCAAAACTCGACTGGACGCGCGGCGCGCCCAAGCGCTTTCGTTCCTCCAACGCCGCGTGGCGCGGTTTTTGCGCCGATTGCGGCACGCCGCTGACTTTTGAGGCGCCCGACGGCATCGCACTCGCCATCGCGGCCTTCGACCATGCGGAGGAGATCGCGCCGACCATCCAGTGGGGCACCGAAGCAAAACTCCCCTATGTCGATCACATCCACGAATTGCCTGGCGAGGACACGATGGCCGATGTTTCGTCGTCCTCCTATCTCGCCGATCTCGTCTCTTACCAGCACCCCGACCACGACACCGAACAATGGCCGCCGGAGGAAAGATCATGACCGAAACCGTTCGAACCGGCGGCTGCCAGTGCGGCGCCGTGCGTTTCCGCATTCGTGGGGCGCTTGGACGCCCTTCCATCTGCCATTGCCGCATGTGCCAGAAACAGTTCGGTTCCTTCTTCGGCGCGCTGGTGACGGTGCCGAAGGACGGTGTCGAATGGGTGCGCGAGGAGCCGAGCTATTTTCAGTCGTCGGTCAACATCGATCGCGGCTTTTGCAGCCGCTGCGGCACGCCGTTGACCTACAGGCAGCCTGGCGGGCTTGAGATCGCCATCGGCGCCTTTGACGATCGCTCCGACCTCGCACCGCAGATCCAGATCAACTATGCCGCCCGGCTGCCTTGGGTGGAGAAGATCTTCGACGCGCCGGTCCATGACGATCCTGACTACTACACAAGGCAAGAATCGATCATCTCCTTCCAGCATCCGGATCACGAGACGGCCAATTGGCCGCAGCAGGGCCTGAAATTATGAGCAATGACCTGCGCACCCTCTATCCGGAGATCGAGGCCTTCGACTCAGGCATGCTCGATGTCGGCGATGGCCATCAGGTCTATTGGGAGCGTTCCGGCACCAGGGGCGCCAAGCCGGCCGTGTTCCTGCATGGCGGACCGGGCGGCACCATTTCGCCAAAGCACCGACGGCTGTTCGATCCGAAGCTTTACGATGTCATCCTGTTCGACCAGCGCGGCTGCGGGAAGTCGACGCCCAACGCCTCGCTCGAGGCCAACACTACCTGGCATCTGGTCGCCGACATCGAGCGCCTGCGCGACATGTGCAGCTTCGACAAATGGCTGGTGTTCGGCGGCTCGTGGGGCTCGACCCTGGCGCTGGCGTATGCCGAGACGCACCCCGAGCGGGTCAGCGAACTGGTCGTGCGCGGCATCTACACACTGACGCGCGCGGAGCTCGAATGGTATTATCAGTTCGGCGTCTCGGAAATGTTTCCCGACAAATGGGAGCGCTTCCTGGCGCCGATCCCTGAGGCCGAGCGCGGCGACATGATGGCCGCCTATCGCAAGCGGCTGGTCGGCAGCGACCGCAAGGCGCAGGTCGAGGCCGCCCGGGCCTGGAGCCTGTGGGAAGGCGAGACGATCACGCTGTTGCCCGATCCGGAAACCAGCAGCCGGTTTGGCGAAGATGATTACGCCGTGGCCTTCGCCCGCATCGAGAACCATTATTTCGTCCATGCCGGCTGGCTTGAGGAAGGGCAACTGCTGTGTGATGCCTTCAAGTTGAAGGACATCCCCGGCACCATCGTCCATGGCCGCTACGACATGCCGTGCCCGGCGCGCTACGCCTGGGCGCTGCACAAGGCGTGGCCGAAGGCGGACTTCCACTTGGTCGAGGGCGCCGGCCATGCCTATTCGGAGCCGGGCATCCTCGACCGGCTGATCCGGGCGACGGATAAGTTTGCGGGGAAATGATCATGGGCCGCGAGCGCCTCTATCTCTTCGACACCACACTGCGCGATGGCCAGCAGACGCCAGGCATCGACTTTTCGGTCGAGGACAAGATCGCCATTGCCGGGCTGCTTGACGCGTTCGGCGTCGACTATATCGAAGGCGGCTATCCCGGTGCCAACCCGACCGACACCGCCTTCTTTGCCAAGCACCGCACGGCAACCGCCAAATTCGTCGCCTTCGGCATGACCAAGCGGGCAGGGGTGTCGACCTCGAACGATCCAGGCCTTGCCGCACTGGTCCAGTCGAAGTCGGACGCCATCTGCTTTGTCGCCAAGAGCTGGGACTACCATGTCCGCGTCGCGCTGGGCTGCACCAACGAGGAAAACCTCGAGGCGATCAAGGCGTCGGTCGAGGCGGCGGTTGCTGCCGGGAAGGAAGCACTGGTCGACTGCGAGCATTTCTTCGACGGCTTCAAGGCCAATCCCGATTATGCGCTGGCTTGCGCCAGGACCGCTTACGACGCCGGCGCGCGCTGGGTGGTGCTGTGCGACACCAATGGCGGCACGCAGCCGTCGGAAGTGCGCGTCATCGTCGAGAAGATCATCGAGGCAGGCATACCGGGCGACCATCTCGGCATCCATGCCCATGACGACACCGGCCAGGCGGTGGCAAATTCGCTGGCCGCCGTCGAGGCCGGCGTGCGCCAGATCCAGGGCACGCTGAACGGCATCGGCGAGCGCTGCGGCAACGCCAATCTGATCTCGATCGTGCCGACGCTGGCGCTGAAGCCGGCCTTTTCCAGCCGCTTCGAGACAGGCATCTCGGCCGACGCGTTGGCCGGCATATCGCGCCTGTCCCGCGCCTTCGACGAATTGCTGAACCGCGCGCCGGAAGCGCAGGCGCCCTATGTCGGCGCTTCCGCCTTCGCCACCAAGGCCGGCATCCATGCCTCGGCGCTGGCCAAGGAGCCGGCCACCTACGAGCATGTGCCGCCGGAAGCGGTCGGCAACCGCCGCCGGGTCATGGTCTCGGACCAGGGCGGCAAGGCCAATTTCCTCGCCGAGTTGAAACGGCGCGGCATAGAAATGCCGAAGGACGACCACCGGCTCGACGCGCTGATATCAGTGGTCAAGGAGCGCGAGGCCGAGGGCTATGCCTATGAAGGCGCCGATGCCAGCTTCGAGCTGCTGGCGCGCAAGATGCTGCACGGCCTGCCGGAATTCTTCAGCGTCACCTCGTTCCGCTGCATGGTCGAGCGCCGCTTCGACGCCAATGGCCAGCTGAAGACGGTCTCAGAGGCGATCGTCAAGGTGCTGGTCGATAGCGAGGAGAAGATGTCGGTGGCGGAAGGGCACGGCCCGGTCAACGCGCTCGACATCGCGCTGCGCAAGGATCTTGGAAAGTTCCAGAACGAGATCGCCGACCTCGAGCTTGCCGACTTCAAGGTGCGTATCCTCAATGGCGGCACCGAGGCGATCACCCGTGTGCTGATCGAATCGCACGACGCAACCGGCGCCCGCTGGTGGACGGTCGGCGTCTCCGAAAACATCATCGACGCTTCATTCCAGGCGCTGATGGATTCGATCGTCTACAAGCTGATGAAGAACCGCGAGATGGCCGGGCTGGTCGCGGCGGAGTAGGATTGAACCATCAGCGAAAGTCCATTGATCCATCAGAACTTTGCGATGGTCTTGGCCCGGCGGCTGGCGCATAGCGTCGGGCCATGGCCATGGATGCAATTCAGCTCGAAGCAGACTCAAAGGCCCGGCGTGGATTCCTGCTGGCGCTGGGCGCCTATCTCCTGTGGGGGTTGCTGCCCTTCTATATGAAGGCGGTCGCACATCTGCCGCTGGCCGAAGTCATCGCGCACCGCATCGTCTGGTCGGTGCCCATCGCGGCGGCCGTTTTGATCTGGGCCGGCCGCACGGCGGATTTCAAAGCGGCGTTGCGTTCGCCGCGCATCATTTCCATGGCGGCGCTGACGGCGGCGCTGATTTCGGTCAACTGGGGCATCTATGTCTGGGCCATCGCGGTCGACCGTACTATCGAGACCGCGCTTGGCTACTACATCAACCCGCTTGTCAGCGTCGTTGTCGGCGCGCTGCTGCTCAGCGAACGGCTCGACCGGCTGCAAATCGCGGCGGTGGTGCTGGCGGCCATCGCGGTCGCGGTGCTGACGATCGACGCCGGCAAGCTGCCCTGGGTGTCGCTGGTGCTGGCGTTTTCCTTCGCCGCCTACGCCTTCTTCCGCAAGACGCTGCCGATCGGTCCCAGCCAGGGTTTCTTGCTTGAAGTGCTTTTGCTGTCGGTGCCGGCGCTCGGCTACATCATCTTCCTCATCGTCACCGGGCAGGACCATTTCGTCTCCAGTTCCCTAAACGATACCGCACTGCTGATCGGCTGCGGCCCGGTCACCGCCATACCGCTGCTGCTGTTTGGCTTCGGGGCCAAGCTGCTGCGTCTCTCCACCATCGGCATCATGCAGTATATCGCGCCGACCATTGTGTTCCTGATCGCCGTGCTGATTTTCGGCGAACCCTTCGGCAGCACCCAGGCCATCGCCTTCGGCCTGATCTGGGCGGCGCTGGCGATCTATTCCTGGTCGATGTTCCGCGGCCGCGAGATCCGGCCGGCAATGCGTTAGAGCGAGGATTTTCGATGTACGTGCTGCACATAGCAAACAAGAATTATTCCTCGTGGTCGCTGCGGCCATGGGTGCTGCTGCGGACATTGGGCGTCCCCTTTGAGGAGCGGCTGACACCGTTTCCGACCGGATCGAGCTGGAGCCTCTACCGGCCGTTCTCGCCCAGCGGCCTCGTACCGTGCCTGATTGACGACGGCTGGGCAGTTTGGGATTCGCTCGCCATCACCGAATATCTGACCGAGCGCCACGCTGGCGTCTGGCCCGCCGACGCGAATGCGCGAGCCTGGGCGCGGTCGGCAGCGGCCGAAATGCATTCGAGCTTCACCGCCTTGCGCGGCTCCTGTCCGATGAACTGCGGTGTCCGCGTCGCGCCGGTGCCGATGTCGGATGCGCTGAAGCACGACCTCTTTCGTCTCGGCGATCTCTGGGGCGATGGGCTTCGCCGCTTCGGCGGACCGTTCCTGGCTGGCGATCGCTTCACTGCCGTTGACGCCTTCTTTGCCCCGGTGGCGTTTAGGGTTCAGTCCTACGGACTGTCCTTCGAGGGCGCAGCTGCCACCTATCCGGCGCGATTGTTGGCTCTGCCGGCGATGCGCGAATGGTACACGGCAGCCCTTGCAGAGGAGTGGCGCGAGCCGAACCACGAAGCGGAGGCGCGCGCTGCCGGCACTGTCATCGAGGATTTTCGCGCGACCTTGTAACGGTTGCCGCTACATCCCGCGCCCCAGCCGCCTGACGAACAGATAGACGACCACCGCGACGGCGAGTGATATCGCCGACGCCACCCAAAAGCCCACCGGCGTGTCGACCAGCGGCAGCCCGCCGACATTCATGCCGAACAGGCCTGAGACGATCGTCATCGGCAACAGCACCGCGGTCATCACCGACAGCATGTAAAGCAACTGGTTCGACTGCGTCGTCAGCTTGGCCATCAGCTCGTCCTGCAAGAGCCGGGCGCGGGCCTGCAATTGCTCGCCGTCATGATGCAAGGTATGGGCGCGATGCGAAAGCCGTGCCGCCATGTCGTTGATCGCGTCCGGCAGGTCATTGCGATGCGAATGGTCGAGATGGCGGAACAGGCTGGTCAGCGTCGCCATCTGCCGATGGATCACCACCAGTTGCCGCCTCGCATCGACCAGCGCCTGCCGCTCATTGTGCCATGCATCGCAGACGATGCGGTCCTCGATGCCATCGAGCGTGTCGCCAAGGCCAGCGAGTTCCGTCGTCATGCCGTCGAGCGACTGGCCCATGACAGCCTCGATCAGTTCGGCCGGAGAGCGGAACTTTCGCGATCCGTTGTCGATCGCCTTGCGGATCTTGTCGACCGATTGCAGCGGTTGCTTGCGGCCGCCGATCAGCATCGTGTCGTTGAAGGCGAAGCGGAAATGGCCAAGCCCGCGCGCCTCCGCCGAATAGTCGTGGCGCAGGTCCGGCAAATCGCCGTAGAGCCAGTCGCCCTCGAGGTCGATATGGCAGCCATGGCCGGCCGACAGGAAGGCATCGCGCACCGGCGGCGGCAAAGCCGGCTCGGTGGCGATCTCGTGGCGGGCACGCATGTCGGAAAGCTGGTAGCTGCGCCAGGTCCAGTGTGTGGCGGTCGCGTCTTTGGTTCTCGCGCCTTCGGCGGTGAAGTGATAGACGAAGAACAGCCCGTGCTCGTCCGGCAGGTAAGGCGACAGATCGCTGCCGTCTGGATTGAGAGGGATGTTCATGATCGCGTCGCCAGTCTCTCGAATACGCCGCGTGGCGGCGACCTAGACTGTGATTATTAGCACGGGCGAACCGTTTTCGTGTGACTGTTTTGACGGTCATCCGAGGCGGCGTACCAACGCCGTTGTTTGGAGCCAGTTTGGAATAATACGTCGTTGACTCGCGTTTGCGTAAAGGGCACGACGCAATCCATGCGGAGGACGTCCGATGCATGCCGGCTTCCCACGAAGCCTACTCATAGCGGTATTGGGAGCCGTCATTGCGGGCTGCGCTGGCTTTTCGGCGCAGAAAACGGGGGCAATAACCGGCTATGGCCCCAACCCAACCTTACCGAAACCAAGACCGACGCTGATCCCGACCGTCAACATCGCCGAGGCGAAAGGCTGGCAGAAAGGTGATATGCCGACCCCGGCGAACGGGCTGACGGTGAACCCCTACGCCACCGGCCTCGACCATCCGCGCTGGCTGCACGTGCTTCCGAACGGGGACGTGCTGGTTGCCGAAACCAATGCCCCTGCCAAGCATGACGAAGGCTTCAGCCTTAGAAAGGTCTTTATGGACCTGGCTATGAAGCGCGCCGGGGCCGCGACCAAAAGCGCCAACCGCATCACGCTCCTGCGCGACACCAATGGCGACGGCATTGCGGATGTGCGCAGGACGTTCGCAGAAGGCCTCAATTCTCCCTTTGGTATGACGCTGTCCAAAGGCATTCTCTATGTAGCGAACACCGACGCGCTTGTCGCTTTCCCCTACTCCAATGGCCAGACCCGAGCCACAACGCCGCCGGAAAAGATCGTCGACTTACCGGCCGGAGATCTCAACCATCATTGGACCAAGGATGTGATCGCAAGTCCGGATGGACGCAAGCTCTATGTCACCGTCGGCTCCAACAGTAACGTTGGAGAAAACGGCATGGCCGCGGAGAAGAACCGCGCCGCCGTCCTTGAAGTGGACCGGTCGACCCGCCGTACCCGGGTCTTCGCGTCAGGGCTGCGCAACCCGAACGGGCTCTCCTGGAACCCTGAAACCGGCAAGCTTTGGGTCGCCGTGAACGAGCGTGACGAGATCGGCGACGATCTTGTGCCGGACTATATGACCTCGGTTCGTGACGGCGCTTTTTACGGCTGGCCCTACAGCTATTTCGGACAGAACGTCGACGAACGCGTCAAGCCGCAGCGCCCCGGTCTCGTGGCTAGGGCGGTCAAGCCCGACTACGCGCTGGGTTCCCATACCGCTTCGCTGGGACTGACCTTCTCCAAAGGGGCGTCGCTCGGCCCAGCCTACGGCAACGGCGCGTTCGTTGGTCAGCATGGCTCGTGGAACAGAAGTGTGCTCAGCGGTTACAAGGTGATCTTCGTGCCGTTCCGCGGTGGTAAACCGAGCGGTTCCCCGAAAGATGTGCTCGCTGGCTTCGTCGGGCGTGACGGCAGGGCGATGGGCCGTCCGGTCGGCGTTGCTATCGATCAGAGAGGCGCACTGCTCGTCGCCGACGATGTCGGCAATGTCATCTGGCGGGTCAGTAGGGCAGTAGGGCAGTAGGGCAGTAGGGCAGTAGGGCAGTAGGGCAGTAGGGCAGTAGGGCAGTAGGGCAGTAGGGCAGCGCCTCATGAGCGCGGCATGCACTACATACTCCCCTATACCCTAAAGCTTGTCGATCACCGACTGCACGCCTTCGGTCGGTGCGTCGACCGACGATCCCGCGACCATGATGGCAGCGACGATCGCTTCCGGATCGTCGACCACCAGCGGCCTGACCCGCTGCGCGGTGTGGATGAAGCCTTCGGCCATCATATGGTCGAGCAGCGCCAGCATCGGGTCCCAGAATCCTCCAACGTTGCCGAAGACGATCGGCTTGCGATGATGGCCGAGCTGGCCCCAGGTCATGATCTCGATGATTTCCTCGACAGTGCCGATGCCGCCCGGAAGCGCCACAAACGCGTCGGATTTCTCGAACATCGTATGTTTGCGCTCGTGCATGTTTTCGGTGATGACGAGCTCGTCAAGCCGGTCAAGCGCGGTTTCGGTGGCCTCCCTGTTGATCAGGAAGCGCGGAATGATCCCGGTCACCTTGCCGCCGGCCCGCATTGCGCCCTCGGCGACGGCTCCCATGATGCCCCTGGTACCGCCGCCATAGATCAGACGCAGGCCGGACTTGGCGATCGAACGCCCAAGCAGGTGTCCGGCCTTGGCATAGGTTACATCGCGGCCCGGAGACGAGCCGCAATAGACGCAGATGGATCGAATCGTGTTCATGAGATGATTGGTGATTGGGTCTTTATTCGCGGTCAAGCCCGGGCGGGTTTTTTCTTGTCAGCCCCGTTTATTCGTGTCGGCCCTTTTTCTTGTCGGTCCCCCTTGTTCTTGTCGCCTTGGGCAAAACAGGCTAGACCGCATTAGGTGGCTAAGGGCAGGGAAATATGGCAATTAATCCTTTGAAGGCGTTTTTGTTCGTCGTCGGCGGCTCCGTCGCCGCGGCGGGAACCGCCTATGTGTCGGGCGCGCTCGATCCGTATCTCACTCGCACGCCGCCGGCGGAAGTGGCATCGCTGACGCCGCCGGTGGAGACGTCGCCCGAACCAGTGACCGATGCACCGCCGCCGCCGGCGCCTGCCGCTGGTGCGATGGCACCGGCAGCGCCGGCCACGGCCGATGCGATTGCGCCGACTTTCGACATCGTTCGGGTCGAGATCAAGGGCTCTATTGTCGTCGCCGGCAAAGCCGCACCCAACGCCAAGGTCGAGATTCTCAACGGTTCGACGGTTCTCGGCTCGACGGTCGCCGGTGCCGATGGCGCTTTTGCCATCGTTCTCGACGATGCGCTGAAACCCGGCGATTACACGATCGCGCTGCGCTCGATGACCGGCAATGTCGTGACCCCCTCGGCGCAGACGGCTATCGTCTCGATTCCCAAGAGTCCTGCTGGCCAGGTGCTGGCGATGATCGA
The DNA here is from genome assembly GCF_055811475.1 of Mesorhizobium sp. WSM4829. Taxonomy (NCBI): domain Bacteria; kingdom Pseudomonadati; phylum Pseudomonadota; class Alphaproteobacteria; order Hyphomicrobiales; family Phyllobacteriaceae; genus Mesorhizobium; species Mesorhizobium sp. WSM4829. The sequence goes on from NZ_JBVVQJ010000010.1 coordinate 23,065, forward strand.
GGAGCCGGGCAAGGCCTCCGAATTGCTCACCGTTCCTACACCCGAGACAAAGCCTGAATCGCCTGCCGGCGACAAGGCGGCCGCCCCGGCTTCCGAGGACTCCGCTGCCGAGGACCCCGCTGCCGCAGCACCAGCCCCAGCCGCACCGGCTGCCACGGCGCCGGCCACCGTCGAAGCCGTCCCCGCGCCCGCTCCGGGCGGGCCGGCCGCACCAGCGACACCAGCTGCAGGGCCAAAGGTCGTCGTCGAAGCGATCGAGATCGACGGCAACAAGATCTTCGTCGCCGGGCTCGCCGACCCCGGCCGCAAGGTGCGCGCCTATGCCAACGATATCTTGCTCGGCGACGCGAAAACTTCGCCCGACGGCCATTTCCTAGTCGAGGCGACGCGCAACATTCCGGTCGGCACCTACACGATCCACGTCGATGCGCTCGATGCCGACGGGGTCAAGGTGGTGGCCCGTGCCGCCGTGCCGTTCGAGCGCGAGCCGGGCGAGTCGATCGCCGCCGTGGCGCCTGCCGAGGCAAAGCCGACCGCGCCGGCAACCACGCCTGCGGCGCCCGCGACCGAGGCGCCAGCCGATGTGGCGGCTGCGACGCCTCCGGCTGGAGTGCCCGAGACCGCGGCGCCGAAACTCGAACACGCCGACAGCGCCGTTATCATCCGCCGCCACGATACGCTGTGGCGGATTTCGCGGCGCGTCTACGGCCAAGGCGTTCGCTACTCGACCATCTACCTCGCCAATCAGGATCAGATCAGGAATCCCGACCGCATCTGGCCGGGGCAGGTGTTCAAGGTCCCCGGAAAATCGCAGGAAGGCGAAGCCGCCAACCTCAAGGCGATGGGCGACCAGATGACGACGGCCCCGACAAAGGCCAACTAATGCATGTCGCGCAAAAGTGTGCAGCGGTTTTGCGATAACGACATGCATAAAGCAACAAACTAAAGCGCGTCGCATGAGGTTGGTCGAACGCGACGCGCTTTAGAAATCCTTTCTTCTCTAGCGGGCTCTTGCGGAAAGTTCATTCATCGTCTATCGCCGATAGACGATGAACGCTTCCTTGACCGAGAAGACCTGCGGCTTCGCCGACAGCCAGGCCGTCGCCGCAAAGCTCGCCGCGCTTTCGCATCCGGCCCGGATCGAAATTCTCCGGCACCTTTCGGCCAGCCACTCCTGCTGCTGCCGCGAGGTCGTCGACCATCTCGACCTGGCGCAGTCCACCGTTTCGCAGCACCTGAAGATATTGGTCGGTGCCGGGCTCGTCCGCTACCAGCCGGATCGGCAACGCTCGCGCTATGAAGTCGACAGCGATGCGCTCGAAGATGTTTGCGCATCGCTGGCCGCGCTGGTCAGTTCGTGCTGCTCCGGCCGCTAGACCATCATCCCGAACCGAAGAACCGCGTCAGCGAAAAGCGGAAGCCGGTTCTCGGAAAAGAGATCATGGTCAAGCTAATAAGAAATACGAAAAGGCGATAAAATGGCCGAAAAAACCGTCTCCGCCGATTCTGGCTCGACTTTCAAGACATTGCGCAATCTTTGGCCCTATATGTGGCCGGCCGACCGTGCCGATTTGCGGGCGCGGGTGGTGTGGGCGACCGTGCTTCTGGTCGTCGCCAAGCTGACACTGGTTGCCGGTCCCTACTTCTTCAAATGGGCGACCGATGCGCTGGCTGGTGACGCCAAGTCGGCGCCGCCGCTGCCGGCCTTCCTGCTGGCGCCAGTCATGCTGGTCATCGCCTACAATGTCGTGCGGCTGGTGCAGCTCGGTTTCAACCAGCTGCGCGACGCGCTGTTTGCCCGCGTCGGACAATATGCGGTGCGCCAGCTCGCCTTCCGCACTTTCATCCACATGCATCAATTGTCGCTGCGCTTCCATCTCGAGCGCCGCACCGGCGGCCTGTCGCGCATCATCGAGCGCGGCACCAAGGGCATCGAGACGATCGTCCGCTTCACCGTGCTCAACACCTTGCCGACCATCCTCGAATTCGCGCTGACAGCCGGCATCTTCGCGGTCACCTACGGCTGGAAGTACGTGGCTGTGGTGGCGGTGACGGTCTGCCTCTATATCTGGTTCACCATCAGGGCGAGCGACTGGCGCATCGTCATTCGCCGCGACATGAACGACAGCGACACCGATGCCAGCACCAAGGCGATCGACTCGCTGCTCAATTTCGAGACGGTCAAGTATTTCAACAACGAGGGCATGGAAGCCGAGCGCTTCGACCGTTCGATGGCGCGCTACGAGACCGCTGCCACCAGGATATGGACATCGCTCGGCTGGCTGAACTTCGGCCAGGGCGTCATCTTCGGTCTCGGAACGGTTATCGTCATGTGCCTTTCGGCGCTGGAGGTGCAGGCCGGCACGCAGACGGTTGGCGACTTCGTCTTCATCAACGCCATGCTGATCCAGCTTTCGGTGCCACTCAACTTCATCGGCTTCATCTATCGCGAAATCCGCCAGGGCCTGACCGACATCGAGCAGATGTTCGATCTGCTCGATGTGCCGCAGGAGATCGTCGACAAGCCGGGGGCCAAGCCGCTGGTCGTCGGCTCCGGCAAGGTCGAGTTCCGCGACGTGCAGTTTTCCTACGATCCCAACCGCAAGATCCTGAAAGGCATCAGCTTCGAAGTGCCGGCCGGCAAGACGGTTGCCATTGTCGGGCCATCGGGCGCCGGCAAGTCGACCATTTCGCGGCTGCTGTTCCGCTTTTACGACATCCAGGGCGGCAAGATTCTGATCGACGGCCAGGACATTCGCGACGTGACTCAGGAGAGCTTGCGCGCGGCGATCGGCATGGTGCCGCAGGACACCGTGCTGTTCAACGACACCATCGCCTACAACATCCGCTACGGCCGCGTCGATGCCAGCGAGGAGGATGTGCGCAAGGCGGCAGAACTCGCCCAGATCGGGCCGTTCATCGAGCGGCTGCCCGACGGCTACCGTTCGATGGTCGGAGAGCGCGGACTGAAACTGTCCGGCGGTGAGAAGCAGCGCGTGGCGATCGCCCGCACCATTTTGAAGGCGCCGCCGATCCTGATGCTCGACGAGGCGACCTCGGCTCTCGACAGCCATACCGAACAGGAGATCCAGGCGGCACTCGACCTCGTCAGCAAGGGTCGCACCACCATCGTCATCGCCCACCGGCTGTCGACGGTGATTTCGGCCGACGAGATCATCGTGCTGCAGGACGGCCAGATCGCCGAGCGCGGCACGCATGCCGCCTTGATGCGCAAGGCCGGCCTGTACGCGTCGATGTGGGATCGCCAGCGTGAGGCAACCGAGGCCGAGGAGCGGTTGCGCATTGCTCGCGAGCGCGACGAGTTCGGCGTTGTCGTCCGCCGCCGCCCCTCCGAGGTGTCGTAGCCCCTACGGCCAGCCAGCGCCCGGCGCGGAAGCTTCGATGCTGAGCACCTGGCCAGTGCGCGCATCGCTGATCATGTGCTCGAAGCCGCGCCATTCGGCGGCGACGATGAACAGCGTCTTGCCGTCGGCGCCGCCGAGCATGCAGGCAAAGCAGCCGCGATCGGCATCGACACTGTCGAGCATCGCCCCGCCCTCGCGCACCCGCACGCAGTGCCGGTTGGGGACGTCGGCATACCAGATGGCGCCTTCGGCATCGAGGCAGATGCCGTCGGGAAAGCCGTTGCCGAGGTCGGCCCAGCGCCGCCGGTTGGCAAGGCCGCCATCGGCGGCGATGTCGAAGGCGGTCAGCCTGTTGGCGTGGGACTCGGCGACGATCAACGTCTTGTTGTCAGGCGACACCGCCATCCCATTGGCGAAGGCGATCTTGTCCGCCACCTGCCGCACCGACCCGTCCGGTGCAATCAGCACGATGGTGCCGGGGCCGAAATGCTGGCCGGGAACCGGCGCTGGCCCACCGCCATTGACGTAGATGTTGCCGCGCCCGTCGACGACGATCTCGTTCCAGGCGTTCCCTGAGAGGTGTCGCAGATCGGCGTGGGTGACCAGCGTCCCGTCTGCTTCCTGCCGCAGCACCAAGCCCTCACGCCCGCAGACGACGACCAGGCGACCGTCCGGCAGCCAGTCGACCGAATAGGGCAGGGTGGCCGGCACGGTGAGCATGACCTCACTGTTGCCGTCGGCATCGACGGCGATGATCTGGCCGGTTCCCCAGTTGCAGAACCAAAGCCTGCCATCATGCCAGCGCGGCGATTCCCCGAACGCCAGACCGTTCATCACGACCCGCGCTTCCTTTGCTGCTGATTTCCGTGACAGCATTTTGTTGCCTCCAGCTTTCGTTCGGCGGGCGCTTTGACAAGGCCCGTATCTCCAAGGACGCGTGAGGCCGGTTCGCCCCGACAACAGTCATGCTTTTTTGGACGGGCGCATTGGAACCCTTCCAACGCCCGCGATCGGCTAATGCGGACGAGAACGCCGGATCCGGCGTTCCCTCATTGTCGCGTTGCGGCCACAGGGTGTTTCCGCTATTGAGGCCGGACCTGAAACTAGGCTGTTTCCATTCCATGGACCTCGTCGACACGATCAAGAAAACCTTGGTTCCGATCCATCGCGAAGGCTATCCGTTTATCGCCGCCTTCGCAGCGGTGACGCTTTTCCTCGGCTATTTCTCTTCGATCCTGTTCTGGGTCTGCCTCATCGCGACGGCCTGGTGCGTCTATTTCTTCCGCGATCCCGAGCGCGTCACGCCGGTCGACGACCGGCTGGTGGTGAGCCCGGCCGACGGCATCATCACGGCGGTCGGTCCGGCAGTGCCACCGCGCGAACTTGGCCTCGGGGGCGGCGAGATGACCCGCATCTCGGTGTTCATGGACGTCTTTTCCTGCCACGTGAACCGGGCTCCGGTGCGCGGCCGCATCACAAGGATAGAGCATCGGCCCGGCCAGTTCCTCAACGCCGCACTTGACAAGGCGAGTGCCGACAACGAGCGCAATGGCCTGGTCATCGACAGCCCTAACGGCACGGTGGCCGCGGTGCAGATAGCCGGCCTGGTGGCGCGGCGCATCGTCTGCTGGGCCGAGACCGGCGGCACGATCGGCATCGGCGAGCGCTTCGGGCTGATCCGCTTCGGCTCGCGAGTCGATGTGTTCCTGCCGTCGACCGCCACGCCGCGTGTCGCCGTCGGCCAGACTGCGGTCGGCGGTGAAACCATACTGGCCGAATTCGGCGGCGTTGCCGCAACGCCGCTCGTGCGGGTGTCCTGAGCCGTGGGCGCGCCGTTCAAAAAATTCGAGGCGCATGGCAGCGGCGGCCCGCGCATCCGTGAAATTCCGATGCGCATGGTGCTGCCCAATCTTGTCACGGTGCTCGCCATCTGCGCCGGCCTCTCGGGCATCCGCTTCGGCTTCGAAGGCCGTTTCGAGCCGGCAGTGGTGATGGTGCTGCTGGCCGCCTTCCTCGACGGCATCGACGGCCGTCTGGCACGCATGCTGAAGGCGACGTCCAAATTCGGTGCGCAGATGGATTCGCTGGCCGACATCGTCAATTTCGGCGTAGCACCCGCGCTGGTGCTCTATGCCTTTCTGCTCGACCAGGCCGGCTCGCCGGGCTGGATTGCCGCGCTGCTGTTCACCATCGCCTGCGGGCTGAGACTCGCTCGCTACAACGTGCTCGACGAAGAAACTGATCGCCCGCAGTGGCAGACCGAGTATTTCGTCGGCGTGCCGGCGCCGGCGGGCGCCGTGCTGGTGATGCTGCCGCTTTACCTGTACTTCCTGCGGCTTGGTGTGGAGCCGTCCCGCCCTGCCGCCTTCATCGCCGCCGGTTTCACCGTTCTGATAGCCTTCCTGCTGGTCAGCCGGCTGCCGGTCTATTCCGGAAAAAGCCTGAAAGTCCCGGGCGACAAGGTGCTGCCGATCATCCTCGGTGTCGTCCTCTACATCCTGCTGTTGATGACCTATCCCTGGTACACGCTGACGGCGTCGGTTGCCGGCTATCTGCTCTTCCTGCCGCTCAGCATCCGCGCCTATTCCAGGCGCGCCAAGCGCGAAGGCGAGAAGGTGCCGCCTTCGGACTTCGGCTGACAGATCTGTCGCCAATTCGCTGATAGTTCAATTAGTTCAAGTCGGACGCATCCCGCTCTAGCGGAACCTGCCGGCGTCTTGACCGTTCTGTCTCAGCGGGCGAGGCGAGCGACGTCGCGAACGCCTCGCTATCAGTCCTTGAAGCTGCTGTCCCAGGCGCAGGAGCTTAAAGAAGAGTGAGGAGAAATGGCTGTCGTCCTCATTGGCGCGTTGCTCATTGTCGCTGGCGTTGTGTATATGGCCGGCGCAGCCCTTTGGCGTGGGCGGCTCAGCGATCCGGCGCCTGCTCGCGCGGCGCCGGATCGCTCGACGCCAAATCTTGCAACGCCAGGCCCGACACTTGAGCCGCGGCGGCGCGGCCTCGGTTTCCTCGGCCTGTCGCAGAACTGGCCGGGCCTGCTGATGATGGCGGTCGGGTTCATCCTGCTGTTGTCGGTGGTGGTCCTCTAGGCGCTAGGCCGCCGCGCTGAGCCCCAGTCGGTCAATCGCCAGTTTGCGGGTCGAGACGTAGTCGGTCTTGCCAGAGCCCAGCACCGGGATTTCCTCGACCTTGACGATGTCGTTCGGCACCATCAGATCGGCGGCGCCGGCTTGTCTGCCGAATTTGCGCAATTCATCGGGGTCGGCGTCATCGGCGGTGGTGACCAGCACGATACGCTCGCCGCGGCGCTTGTCCGGCACCGCCACCACAGCGTGGTGCTCTTCCGGCCACAGCGACTGCACCAGCATCTCGACCGCGCCCAGCGACACCATCTCGCCGGCGATCTTGGCGAAGCGCTTGGCCCGGCCGCGAATGGTAATGAAGCCCTCGCGGTCGACAGAAACGATGTCGCCGGTATCGTGCCAGCCGTCGAGCGGCTGCAATTCCCCGGGCCGATCTGAGGTCATGTAGCCCATCATCAAATTCGGCCCCTTGAGCAATAACCGTCCGGCGCCGCTGATGCCCTCGACCGGCTCGAGCTTCATGCGCATGGCCGGCAACAGTCGCCCGACCGTGCCGTCGCGGCCGTGGATGGCGGTGTTGACGGCAACGACGGGCGCTGCCTCGGTCAGCCCGAAACCTTCGATGATCTCGGCCTGGAAGCGCTCCCGGTAGACGCGGCGCGTCTCCGGTTTCACCGCTTCGGCGCCGGCGACGATGAAGCGCAGGCTGGAGAAATCGCCGTCCTTGGCGGTGCGCGCATAGTTGGCGAGGAAGGTGTCGGTGCCGAACATGACCGTCGGCCTTGCCTTGCGTGCGACCTCGGGGATCAGCTTGTAGTGCAGCGGCGAGGGGTAGAGGAACAGTTTCACGCCGGTGACCAGCGGCAGGATAGTGCCGCCGGTGAGCCCGAACGAGTGGAACACCGGCAGCACGTTGAGCAGGATGTCGGCCGGCGAGATGGTGATGCGGGCCTCAGCCTGCATGGCGTTGGCGAGAAGATTTCTGTGCGACAGGACCACCGCCTTCGGCGTGCCTTCCGAGCCTGAGGTGAACAGGATCACCGCTGGTTTGGCCGCATTCTGCGGCTGCAGCGGCCAGCGCCACAGCAAGGCGGCGGCGAGCTTGTCCAGCACGGTTACGCTGGCCCGCACATCCTCCAGCCACAACAGCCTGGCGCCGCCTTCTTCTACCGCCGCGACGATGTCAGCGAGGCTGGCCTTGTCGACAAAGGCGCGCGACGAGACCACGGTGCGGATCTCCGCCGTGCGCACGGCGGCGGTGACGCTGGCCGGGCCTGCAGTGTAGTTGATCATCGCCGCCACCCGGCTCGCTGACAACAGGCCAACGAGCGACAGCACGACACCGTTGGCGTTGGGCAGCAGCACTCCAACCGCTTCATTCCGCGCCGTCACCGCCTCGAAACGGCGGCCCAGCACCCGCGCGCCGATGAACAGCTTTCTGTAATTCAGCGTGCCGCTGACCACGTCTTCGACGATGGGATGCGAAGCGCCGACTCGGTCGGCGGCGTCGCGTATGGCGAGGAACAGGCCGCGGTCAAGATCGCTGCCGAAAAGCCGGGCTTCGGCGAAACGGTCGAACAGCGCATTGGTGTTCGAGGACTGATCAGGGTTTCGCGCCACCAGCTCGGCGATGGTCATCGGCTCCAGCACGCTGATGGACAGGAGCGGAAACCAGCGCCGGGGCGCCTTGTCCGCCGCAGTCAGCGATACCGGCAGAGTGCGCGCGCCGGCGACGAAGACCGGCACGATGCGGGCGTCGGCCTGCATGGCAATGCGGGTGACGGCGCGAAACAGGCGAAATGTCTTGATATCAGGCTCGACCGCATCCGGCAGATAGACGGCAAGGCGGCCCTTGCCCTTCAGCACCCGCACCAGCCGGCGGCTGACGAAGACATGCTCAGCGTTGAAAGCGATAGTGCGGCCAAGCTCGCGCCATGGTTCGAGCCAGGGCGATCGCGCCGAGACCTCGTCGAGGATGTGCAGCGTGTCTTCCGGCAGCAGTGACAGCATCAGCGCCGGTTCGACGCGCGACTGGTGCGAAATGACGTAAATGACCGGGGCGGCTGTTCTGCGGGCGATCTTGATACGATCATCGGCAATCCGGTAGGCGAGCTTGAACGGCACATAGAGCAGCGCCTGCGTGAAGCGCAGGCCGAGGCGGAATTTTTCCACCACGCCGATCAGCAGCCAGGCCGCGACGAGACCCGCAAGCAGCGCCAGTGTCAGGATCATGCCGCGTCTCTCCCAACAGATTTTGACCTCGCGGCTCTTCGTGACCGCTTCGATGAGAACCTAGACGAAGTGGGCTCAACGTCAATGCGGAGGTGCGGTACCTTCGCATTACTGGCCTGGCCGGCCATGAAAAGTGCGGCAGAGAAAGCGCCTGCGGCATGAGCCTGGATTGATGGGGCGGCTCACGCCGCTTTCAGCCTCCCGCTGATGAAGCGGAATTCCTGTGTCTTGCCACCATAGCCATAGGCGGCGGCCGGGACTTCATGCACGAAGGCATAGCTCTCCTCATGCACCTTGCCCAGCAGGCTGCCAAAGCCAAGGAAGAGCGCCTTGAGATAGGCCTCCAGCTCAAGCTTGGTGTTGGTGCCGTCGACCACCTTGATGTCGAGCCAGAAACTGTTGGCGTCATGCTCGGCCAACGACTTGCCGCCGGCGAACCAGTGCTCGGGGTCATGGTAGGAAATGGCCACCGCTGTGATCGTCGCATCCTTGCGCAAATGCGTGGCGGTCAGTTCGGTCACCTGCCTGGCGATAGCGGCGGACAAAGCTGCATCGGGCTTGCCTGTGACGCTGACATTGATGATCGGCATAATTTCTCTCCTCGGGTTACGCGGCGTCTGTTCGCCGTCAGAAATCTTTGCCATCGCTCCTGCGTTATGAAAATCGAATTGTTTTCAGGGAAAACTTTGATACTGTCGAATTATGACAATGCTCGACCCCGACCTCCTCAAAACCTTTCTCGCCTTCGTCGACAGCGGCTCGCTGGCGCAGGCGGCGTCATTTGTCGGGCGCTCGGCGTCGGCGGTGACCACGCAGATGCAGCGGCTTGAGGATATTGTCGGCGAACCACTTCTGGCGCCGCAGGGAAGAGGGCGCGTCCTGACGCCGGCGGGCGAAGATCTGGCCGGTCATGCGCGGCGCATCCTTGCTGTGCATCGCGAAGCGTGGCTGGCCCTCAAGGGCGTGCGAGCCGATGGGCGCGTGGCCATCGGCTCGACACAAGATTTCGCCGACAGCGGCCTCCCGGATTTGCTCAGGGCCTTTGCCGCGAGCTATCCGCGCGTCAGGATCGAACTGCGCGTCGGCCGGTCCGCCGAATTGGCCGAGGCGCTGCAAACCGGCATCCTCGATCTGATGATCGCCATGCGACAGGCTCCGGCGCCGGACGAGATCGGCGTGCTCCGCGAGCCGATGATGTGGCTCTGTTCGCAAAGAGGCTTGGCCACACGCCAGGACGAACTGCCGCTGGCGCTGCTCGATCCGCATTGCGGCTTTCGCGAAGCGGCGATCGCGGCACTCGACAGGGCAGGCCGCCGCTACCGCATCGCAGCCGGCAGTGCCAGCCTGGCCGGGCTGCGCACGGCAGTGCATGCCGGCATTGCTCTGACGCTGCGGACGGCGCGGTTTGCCCATTCCGGCATCGTCGAGGCACCGCGCGAGTTTGGTCTGCCGCAGGTTCCCATCGCCGAGTTCGCCATCCGGCTGCGCCAGGATGCCGAGCCCCCGGCCCAGGATCTGGCTGCGCTGTTCAGCGGCAACCTTGCCTTGCCAGGCGCACCGAGCTGATTTCGCAAAAGAAAAAGCCGATCTTGCGATCGGCTATAGGTTAGACGGGCCGAGGGGTTTGGGGGGACTTGGATGACCCGTCAAAGTCAACAATGCCTGAACCTGTTGATGGTTCCATGACCTTGCTAATTTATTTGCACCCGCAGTTTTATTTTCGGGGGCAAATTTTTCTCAGGCAGAGCGCTGCCTGGCCGCTTGCCAGTCGCGCCCGCCATGGGCGAACACCGCACAGAGCACGATGGCGCCGCCGATCATGCTGGCGGCTGGCGGGACCTCGGCCAGGAACAGGAAGGCGAACAGGATCGCGAACGGTACTTCAGCCGAGCCCAGCAGGCCGGATTCGGCAGCCGGAATGAGCCGCGCGCCCTCCGTCCACAGAATAGAGGCCAGCGCGAACGACGTGCCGAAGGCGACGAGCAACACTGCGTCCCTGGCCGAGACGGCCAATGGATCGGTGACGAACCAACCGAGCACGAACAAAAGGAATGCCGACACCGCCCCGGCCCACACTACCGGCGTGTCGCGGAAAGCGCGCACCATGATCATGTAGAGCGCGCTGCCGATTGTCATCAGCAGCGCCAGCCCGTCGCCGAACAGATGGCCGGTGCCGAAGCCGGACCAGACCATGATCGCCACGCCGCTGAGCGACACGGCGGCGGCGGCAAGCGTCTGCAGCCGGAAGCGCTCACGAACCAGAATGAAGGCAAGCAGCGCGGTGACGAAGGGCGCAGTGGCGTAGATGATCGCAACATTGGCGACGAAGGTGAACTTGAACGCCGAGATGAAGGCGATGCTGGCTAGCGCGCCCTCGCTCGCCAACAGCCAGCCGCGCCAGCCGAGGCGCAGGCTTTCACGCCCACCGGATTGACGGCGCCGCCAAAGCACATAGAGGGTGATCAGGATCGAGCCGACGAAGCCCCGCCAGCAGGTGATGGTCAGCGGATCGGCATGGATCGACTTGGTTAGCACGCCGGTGAGGCCGAACACCGCTGCCGACGCCGAAACCAGGATGATGCCAAGGGTGCGCTCGGCGGCGGTGTCAGGCATGGTTGGGAATCCGGTCATGTCACCAGACTATGCTGCCCTGTCCTGACACCGTACTGTCAGCAGGGGTTGCCGTATCCTGCAGCCGCTGCGGAAATGCCCTTTTGCAAGTCGATTCATCTCATCAAAGCCGATGTGTCAGCTCGACACGAAGTGATCTTGCCTCTCCCACGGCTCCTGCGGACCGCGAACATCCCTGTTGACTCGGCCCCAGGATCAGCCCCGATAGAAAGGCGGTCAACAGCAACAAGGTGATTCATGAACTCTTCCGCCCAGTTCCTGAACGCTTCCGAAGCCGCCGGCCGGCTCGGGGTGTTGGCCAAGGCCCTGCGGCTTTATGAGCAGCGCGGCCTGATCGCTCCGATCCGCACTGCGGCCGGATGGCGCGCCTACGGTCCTGTCGAAATGAGCCGCGCCGCCGAGATCGCGGCCCTGCGCGCGCTTGGCTTCAGCCTGGCCCAGGTGGCGCGGGTGATGGAGGGTGACTCCCGGGGCATGGAGCCGGCCTTGGCCGCACACCAGGCAGTACTCGAGAGCCGGCTGCGCCAGCTTGTCGGCGTAATAGAGAAGATCGGTAGCCTGCGGGACGACCTTGCTCGAGGCGAAGCGCCAAGCGCCGGGGAACTGGCGCGCCTGCTGGCGCCAGAGGCTACGCTCGCTTTCGACCTTCCCTGGCCTTGGAGAGGCGAGCGGTTCGAACTGGGACAGATCCGACCGCTGAACTACATCATCGGCCCGCTGGGCAGTGGCAAGACCCGGCTGGCTCAGCGCCTGGCCGAGACATTGCCTGAAGCCGCCTTCCTTGGCTTGGATCGACTGGCGAATGGCTGTGCGGCGGCTCTGGCTCGTGTGGACGCCGACCCAGCTCTCAGGTCGCGGGTCGATCAGACGCTGGCCTGGCTCGTCGAGGACGGTGCCGCAGTGTCAGACGCAATGATCGCTCTACTCGTCGGATTGGAAGCCGAAGGTCCGGCCATCCTGGTCGTCGACATGATCGAACAGGGGCTGGATCAAGCCTCGCAAGAAGCCCTGATTGCCCATTTGCGTCGCCGCGGCCCCCGCGGTCGACCGCTTTTTCTGCTCACGCGCTCCTGCGCGATACTCGACCTGGCGGCTGTCGGCACCGACGAAGCGATCATCCTCTGCCCCGCCAATCACAGCCCGCCAACGTACGTCGCCCGGTACCCCGGCACTCCCGACTACGAGGCCGTCGCCACCTGCCTGGCCTCACCCGAGGTGCGGGCGCGGACGGACGGCGTCATCGCTTGGCGGCCCCAGGCCGCATGAAAGGCATCAAGTCTAACGACGCAGCAATGTCTGGACAGCTTGTCACTCCGATCCAAATGTCGTGAAATCAAGGTTTAGGCCGTACCGGTTCTATTCGAGTATCGTGACGAGCGATGAAAATGACTGCCGAAAAGGGTTGGACATGGACACCACCGGACTGAAGGCCATGCAGGCGCCGCTCAAGGAGGCGTATCGCGACGACGCATCGCGCGCGCTGATCACGCTTCGGGCCAAGGGCTCGGTCGACGACCAGTCGATCGCCTGCAAGGTCGAGACCGGCAGGGCGCTCGCCGTTGCCGGTCTGCATCCGGCTACCGGCGGTTCCGGGCTCGAACTGTGCTCGGGCGACATGCTGCTGGAGGCGCTGGTCGCTTGCGCTGGCGTAACGCTGAAGGCAGTGGCGACGGCGCTGGAGTTCAAACTCGGCGCCGCCACCGTGGAGGCCGAAGGCGATCTCGATTTTCGCGGCACCTTAGGCGTGGCAAAAGATGCGCCGGTCGGCTTCCGCGCCATCCGGCTGAATTTCAACCTCGACAGCGACGAGCCACAAGACCGCGTCGACACACTGCTCAAGCTGACCGAACGCTATTGCGTGGTGTTTCAGACCATCAATACCAGGCCGGAACTGACGGTCAGCGCTCAGCGCTGAACGCGCGCCGCCGGCTACTCGCTTTCGCCCTCGTCGGCGAACGGCGAGGCGCTCGGCACGCACTGCACCGACCAGCCGGCCGGCGTTGGCTGCTTCTGATATTCGGTGACGGCGAAGGCGCACTGTTCGCGAGTGTCGAACGTGCTGGGCAGCACCACCATGCCGCCTTGCGGGCCGGCAATCACCAGATACCAGACCAGCGCTACGCTCGAAGCCATGGAAATTTCCTCGCTTGTTGTGGGAGTCGGGTGATCCTATCAATTCTGGGCGATCGGCGAAAGCGCGGCCTGGCGCGGTGGGTCGCCACGCCAGCGTGTTCTGCATTTGTTAGGCCGCCTCAGTTCACGGCAAAGCAGTAGAACAGGCCGTCGCCGCCGGTGCTCCTCAGTGCCTCCTGACTGCAGCCGCCGCGTGAAGCGTGCGAGGAATTCCACGATTTGGCAGCGGCCGAATCGTCGAGACCGGTGCGGTCGTGATGGCCCGTCATTGCCGCACCTTCCGCTCCGCTGAGCGTCCAGTCGCCGCAGGTCTGGTCGGCAATTTTCGTGCCGTCGGGCTTGGACCCGGTCAGCACGTCGTGGCGGTTGGGCTTGTCGCCGCGGCCGTTGACCACTTCGCCCTTTTCGTTGAGCGCCGTCTGCTTGGTGATGGCGTTGGCATCGCTATGCAGCGAAGCGACATCGTCGGCGATCTTGACGCCCTTGGCGTTGAACCACGGTCCCGTGCCAATGCGATCGCGTGCATCGGTGTCGCTGGTCGAGAGGTAGGCGTGCCATGTCTTGCCCGTAACGCCCGCGGCTTCAGCCAGCGAGGCGCAATGCGCATCGGCGCCCGCGAGGCCGCCGAGATCGGCGCCCTTGCCCGAGCCGACGCTGGTGACGAAGAAGCTCATCGTCGCATCCTGCGAGGATGCGACGCCGATGGCTGCCAGCGATGCAGCGGCGGTGACGAGAAGCAGTCTGCGCATGGTGGTCCTCCGTTTCGGAAATTCTGGCATTCCAATAACGTCGGCGGCGGCGCAATTCTTCCGTCGAAATGCGCGATGCGTCTACTCCGGCTGCCGGTAGGCAACAAAGCGGTTGTGCTTGGCCTGGAAGATCAGCCCGGTCTCCGTAAGCGCCGGGCTGGCCAGCGGCACGATGCGTTTGGCGATCTCCTGGGGATGCGGCAGCGTCTCCGGATCCTCACCGGGCACCGCCTGCGCACGCATGGCGGTGCGGGTGGCGCCGGGATCGGCGGCATTGACCCTGAGGGCCAGGTTTTCCGTCTCATGCGCCCAGGAACGCATCATCGTCTCGACTGCCGCCTTCGACGCCGCGTAGGGCGCCCAGAAGGCCCGCGCCGAATGGGCGGCATTGGAGGAAAGCACGATGGCACGGCCAGCGTCGGAGAGCCTGAGCAACGGGTCGACCGAGCGGATCAGCCGCCATGTCGAGGTAACGTTGATGGTCATAACTTTCTCGAAAGTCTTGGCCTCGACATGGCCGATCGGGGAGATGACGCCGAGCACCGCCGCATTGGCGACCAGGATGTCGAGCTTGCCCCATCGCTCATGGATGGCGCCGCCCAGCCGGTCGATGCCGGCCATGTCGGCAAGGTCGAGCGGCACAAGCGTGGCTTGTCCGCCCGCCGCCTTGATCTGGTCGTCGAGTTCCTCCAGCCCACCGACGGTGCGGGCAACGGCGATGACGTGTGCGCCGGCGGCGGCAAGTTCCAGGGCGATGAAGTAGCCGATGCCGCGCGAGGCACCGGTGACGACCGCGACGCGGCCGGAAAGGTCGAGGGCAGGGGTCATGAGTTATTCTTGGCTTGCTGGTCTAAGAACGACAGCTGAAGGAAGGAAATCAACTGCTTGGCGGAGTTCTCATCAAGAGGAACAAAAACTGTTGAATCACCGCCGATAGCTTTGACGACGACGTATCTGTTTTGGGTCTCCCTTGACTCTCTCACTTGGCAAAAAAGAAACCCGCTACCAAGAGGCGTCTCAATATCGACCTCGGAATCTATCTGATCTTTGAGCAAGGATTTCGCAAAAGAGAATGAATCACTGAGGTTCTTCCACAAGCCCCTTGGAGTGCTCATGTCTCACCTCGCTCCGGAGTTGGAATTCTACGCCCCGCCCGCCGCCAGCAGCGACAGCGTGCGCACATTGTCCGAACCTTCGAAATCGGCAAGCCGGGTCGGATATTGCCCGGTGAAGCAGGCGTCGCAGAATTGCGGCTGCTCATTGTCGCGGCCGGCCTCGCCGACGGCGCGGTAGAGCCCGTCGATCGACAGGAAACCGAGCGAATCGACGCGGATGAACTCGGCCATCTCTTCCACCGACATGCGCGACGCCAGCAGCTTCGACTTCTCCGGCGTATCGACGCCGTAGAAACAGGAAGCGCGCGTCGGCGGCGAGGCAATGCGCATGTGCACTTCCTTGGCGCCGGCATCGCGCACCATCTGCACGATCTTCTGGCTGGTGGTACCGCGCACGATCGAATCGTCGACCAGCACCACGCGCTTGCCTTCGATCATGCGGCGGTTGGCGTTATGCTTGAGCTTGACGCCCATGTGGCGGATCGAATCGCCGGGCTGGATGAAGGTGCGGCCGACATAGTGATTGCGGATAATGCCGAGCTCGAACGGGATGCCCGCGGCTTGCGAAAAGCCGATCGCCGCCGGAGTGCCGCTGTCCGGCACCGGCACGACGATGTCGGCCTCGACCGGGCTTTCGAGCGCCAGCTCGGCGCCGATGCGCTTGCGCACCTCGTAGACGTTGCGGCCCTCGACCGACGAATCCGGACGCGCGAAATAAACATATTCGAAGATGCAGAAGCGGGTTTTCTGCGGCTCGAACGGAAACAGACTCTCTATGCCCTTGGCGGTGACGACGACCATCTCGCCGGGCTTCAGGTCGCGCACGAAACGCGCGCCGATGATGTCGAGCGCGCAGGTTTCGGAAGCCAGGATCCAGGCGCCGTCGAGATCGCCGAGCACCAGCGGCCGGATGCCGAGCGGATCGCGGCAGCCGATCATCTTCTTTGAAGTCATCGCCACCAGCGAGAAGGCACCTTCGACCTGGCGCACCGCATCGATGAAGCGCGAGTTGAGATCGCGTTCCCTGCTGGTGGCGACCAAATGCAGCAGTGTCTCGGTGTCGGAGGTCGACGAGAAGATCGCGCCCTGTTTCTGAAGCGCGCGCTGCACCGTCATGGCGTTGGTGAGGTTGCCGTTGTGGGCGACGGCGAAGCCGCCATCGGCGAGCTCGGCGAAAAACGGCTGGATGTTGCGCTGGCCGGCGCCGCCGGTGGTGGCGTAGCGCGTGTGGCCGATGGCGCGGTTGCCTTGCAGGCTGTCAATGACGCGCTGTTTGGTGAACGTATCGCCGATCAGGCCGACATGATGTTCGACATGGAACTGGGTGCCGTCATAGGAAACGATACCGGCCGCTTCCTGGCCGCGGTGCTGCAACGCATGCAGGCCGAGCGTGACGATAGCCGCAGCGTCCTGCCGGCCAAAAATACCGAACACGCCGCATTCGTCATGGAAATGATCGTCAGCCTCGGCGGAAAGCACGTCGTCTGCGTCTGCCATCTTCAGCTCCGCTAAAGTCGCTATATAGTGTGATGACGGCTCGAGAGCAACGTAGAGTTTGGGGCCTTCACATGATCGTCAGTTTGCCGGCGCCGGATTGGCCGGTGCATTGTCGGCCGGTGGCGCGTCGGTCTCGCTGCCGTCGGGCGCCGGAGCATCGTCGCCGGTCGCCGGTGCGTCCGCCGCGGGTGCATCCGCTGCCGGAGGTGTCTCGGCGCCGGTCTCGGGTGCCGGCTGATTCGGATTGAGCCTGTTGAGGATCGCGTTTTCCGGATCCTCGGGCAGCAAGCTTTCGAGCTTGGCGCCGATCGATTCGAGCAGCGGCCGCGACTTGGCATCGGCGACCCAGCCCGGAGCCTTGGGGCCGGCCAGCCAGTTGAAGAACAGCAGGGCCACCGCGACGACCAGGATGCCGCGCGCCGCGCCATAGAGGAAACCAAGCGTGCGGTCGAGCGCGCCGACCCTGGAATCGATGATCCAGTCGGCGAGCTTCATGGTGATGATGGAGACGACGATCAGTGCGACGATGAAGACGATGCCGGCGGCCACCACCATGGCAATCTTCTCATTGTCTACATAGGGCTGAACGTAAGGCAGGACCGGTTGATAGAAAAAGAACGCTGCCGCGGCCGCCGCTATCCAGGAGATGACGGATAGGACCTCGCGCGAAAAGCCGCGAACCATGGCGAGCATCGCCGAGACCAAGGTGAAGCCGACGAGAATTCCGTCAAGCAGCGTAATCGGCATGTCTTTTGCCCCACTTCATGAGCCGCGTCATTCTTGCTCGTCGGCGCGGCTGCGCCGTGAGCCGGCTATGCGCGCCACGAGATCGCCAAGCTCGGTGGGCTGGAAAGCGCCGGCCCCTATCCCCCCGGCAAGTTCCTCGCTGCCCAAGGGCAGAACCGCGCTTCCAAAACCCAGCTTTTCGGCTTCCTTCAGGCGCTGCTGCGCGTGCGCAACCGGCCTCACGGCGCCCGAAAGGCTGATTTCGCCGAAATAGACGCAATCGGCGGGAAGGGCAAGACCGGTGAGCGAGGAAACCAGTGCGGCCGCCACCGCCAGATCGGCGGCAGGCTCCGAGATACGGTAGCCGCCGGCGACGTTGAGATAGACGTCATGCGTGCCAAAGCGGACTCCGCAATGGGCTTCGAGAACGGCGAGGATCATCGACAGCCGGGCACCGTCCCAGCCGACGACGGCTCGACGCGGCGTGCCCAGCGACGACGGCGCCACCAGCGCCTGGATCTCGACCAGCACCGGCCTGGTACCTTCCATGCCGGCGAAAACCGCGGCGCCCGGCGCTTTCGCATGGCGTTCGCCGAGAAAAAGCTCGGATGGATTGGCGACCTCGCGCAGGCCCATGTCAGACATTTCGAACACGCCGATCTCGTCGGTCGGTCCGAAGCGGTTCTTGACCGTGCGCAGGATGCGGTAGTGGTGGCCGCCTTCGCCCTCGAAATAAAGCACCGCGTCGACCATATGCTCGACGACGCGCGGCCCGGCGATCTGGCCTTCCTTGGTGACGTGGCCGACGAGCACGATCGCCGCGCCTGTGGATTTGGCATAGCGGATCATCGCCTGGGCGGCGGCACGCACCTGGGTGACGGTGCCGGGCGCCGAATCGGCCATGTCGGTCCACAAGGTCTGGATCGAATCGAGGATCACCAGGTCCGGCCGCTTGCCGTCGGCGATGGTGGCGAGGATGTCCTCGACATTGGTCTCGGCGGCAAGCTCCACCGGAGTATCGGCGACGCCGAGCCGCTGCGCACGCAGCCTGATCTGGGCAACCGCCTCTTCGCCCGAGACGTAGACGATGCGGTGGCCCTTGGACGCCAGTGCTGCGGCCGCCTGGGTCAACAGCGTCGACTTGCCGATGCCGGGATCGCCGCCGACCAGCAGGGCCGAGCCGCGCACGAAACCGCCGCCGGTGGCGCGGTCGAGCTCGCCGATGCCGGAAACGATGCGCGGCGCGTCCTCGATGTCGCCGGACAAAGTCGTGAGCACCACGGCGCGGCCCTTGCGCGCATTGCGGGTATTGACCGGCCCCGACCCGATGCCGCCGGAGGTGCCTTCCTCGACCAGCGTGTTCCACTCGCCGCAGGCATCGCATTTGCCAGCCCAGCGCTGATGCACCGATCCGCAATTCTGGCAGATGAACTGGACGCGGGACTTGGCCATCAGGTTGATGACGCTCCAAAGCGGCCTGAGGCTGGTGATCCCGCCCACCCCCCTCTGTCCTGCCGGACATCTCCCCCGCAAGGGGGGAGATTGGATGTCACGAATGCTTTCGCCAATCTCCAATGTTGAAGAAGAGACGCCAACGCAGAAGCTGCCGATCTCCCCCCTTGCGGGGGAGATGGCCGGCAGGCCAGAGGGGGGTGTGACGGAGCACGGCGGTAAGTCAAAAGCTACTCAAACCTCTCCGCAATATGATGCTCCTCGGCGAGGTCGGAGAAGCGGGTGAACTCGCCCTGGAAGGCGAGGCTGACCGAGCCGGTCGGTCCATGGCGCTGCTTGGCGACGATGACCTCGGCCTTGCCGCGCATCTCGTTCATCTCGTGTTCCCATTTGATGTATTCGTCGGTGCCCGGCTTCGGCTCGCGGTTCTTCAGGTAGTATTCCTCGCGGTAGACGAACATCACCACGTCGGCATCCTGCTCGATCGAACCCGATTCGCGCAAATCCGAGAGCTGCGGGCGCTTGTCGTCGCGGCTTTCGACCTGACGCGACAGCTGCGACAGCGCGATGATCGGCACGGCAAGCTCCTTGGCCAGCGCCTTCAGGCCGGTGGTGATCTCGGTGATCTCCTGCACGCGGTTCTGCGAGGATTTGGCGCTCGACCCTTGCATCAGCTGGATATAGTCGATGACGATGACGTCGAGGCCGCGCTGGCGCTTCAGCCGCCGCGCCCGCGCCGACAGCTGGGCGATCGAGATGCCGCCGGTCTGGTCGATGAACAGCGGGATCTTCTGCATGGTCTGCGAACAGGCGACCAGCTTTTCGAAATCCATTTCGCTGATCTCGCCGCGGCGGATTTTCGACGACGGGATTTCGGTCTGTTCGGAAATGATGCGGGTGGCGAGCTGTTCCGACGACATTTCGAGCGAGAAGAAGCCGACGACGCCGCCATTTGCCGCCTTGAACGAACCGTCGGCCTGTTGTGCCGGCACATAGGCTTCGGCGATGTTGAAGGCCATGTTGGTGGCAAGCGAGGTCTTGCCCATGCCCGGGCGGCCGGCGATGATGATCAGATCGGACGGCTGCAGGCCGCCCATGCGGCGGTCGAGATCGCGCAGGCCCGTGGCGACGCCCGACAGGTGCCCGTCGCGCATATAGGCGGCGTTGGCCATGTCGACGGCGGTCTTGACCGCGTCGGTGAAGCTCTCGAAGCCGCCATCGTAGCGGCCGGTCTCGGCCAGTTCGAACAGGCGCCGCTCGGCATCCTCGATCTGCTCGGATGGCGACATGTCGACCGGCGCGTCGTAGGCGATGTTGACCATGTCTTCGCCGACGGTGATCAGTGCGCGTCGCGTGGCGAGATCATAGATGGCGCGGCCGTAGTCGGCGGCATTGACGACGGTGACCGCCTCGACGGCCAGCCGTACCACATATTGCGCAACCGTCATGTCGCCGACCCTCTCGTCGGCCGGCAGAAAGGTCTTCAGCGTGATCGGCGTCGCTATCTTGCCCATACGAATGAGCTCGGCGGCGACCTCAAAGATCTTTCTGTGCAGCGGCTCGTAAAAATGGCCGGATTTCAGGAAATCCGACACGCGGTAGAAGGCGTCGTTGTTGACGAGGATGGCGCCGAGCAGCGCCTGCTCGGCTTCGATGTTGTTCGGTGCCTCGCGATAGAGCGGTGTTTCCGCCACGCCGAATTTTCGTGCTGCCTCTGCCATTACGTCCCCGATTTCGATGCCGGTCTCTCGATATCAGTAACGGGATAGGTCGGTGATGACTTATCTGCATCAGTCTTCATTCAATCAGCTTCGGTGCCCGCGATTCACAGCCAAGATTTTTCGGTGGAAAGAATCTCGATTGACTCGAATCAAGACGGCGAGCCTAGCCGTTCTCGGGCGAGAACAAAACAGGAAAATAGCTGCCAATCACTCCGGCAGTGCGTCGCCCCAGTCGAGCCGCCGCGCGGCCTTGAACACATCGCCGTCGCGTTTGGTGAACAGTTTCTCGTCGGCGCTGCCGTCCTTCTCGCAAAGTTTCAGCAGGACCTTGCCTGAGCCCGATTTCGGCGGTGCGATCACACGCGCCTGCGGCGGGGCAGCAGCGTGGCGGGAGGCAGCGACATAGATGAATTTCTCGTCCTCCCATGGCACGTCGGCGTCCTTGGCCAGCCGGTGCAGGCGCGAACGCGCGACACGGCGCGAAAAATGGCACCAGTCGGGCGGCGCGAGCGGGCAGGGTGACTTATGCGGGCAAGGCGCAAGCACGTGCGCACCCGCCTCGATCAGCTGCCGGCGCACGGCAAGGATGCGCTGCCATCCGGCCGGCGTGCCCGGCTCGACGACCAGCAGCGTGTCGTCGGTCAGGTGCCAGAGCCGGTCGATCAGTTTTGGCAGCGACGCTGGTACGATCTCGTCCAGCACATAGGCGCAGGTGACCAGCTCGGCCGGCTTGAGATCGGCGAGATCGAGGCTGACATCGCCAGCCAGCCAGGCGACCCTGGCCGTCATCGCTTCAGCGGCAAGCGCCGCGCCGACCCGGCGCACCGCCGCGCTCGCCTCGATCAGCACCGCTTGCTCAAGGTTGGGCCAGAGATCGAGCGCAGCCCACAGCACGGTCCCGGGGCCGGCGCCGACGTCGAGCAGGGTTTTGGGTGCATGATCGGGCCTTGCCTCGCTGACCGCATCGAGACTGGCACGGACAGCGGCATAGGTCGCCGGCAGCCGCGTCGCCAGATAGGCCTTGACCGCGATCTCCTCGGCCATATGCAGGCGGCCGTCGCGCAGTTCGGCGCGATAGCGGTCCGACAGCGTTTTTGCCGCTTGTTTCAGCGTCGGCAGCGGCACTTTTTCGAGGAGGCGCTCAACGCCCTGTCGAAGCGGGATAGGCAGTTCCATAGCTCAGGCACCCCGAGGTGCGAGCAGGATGACGGAGGCGCCAACGATGCAGAGCGCGGAACCGGCAAGGTCCCAGCGGTCGGGGCGCACGCCTTCCACCAGCCACAGCCATCCGAGCGAGGCGGCGATGTAGATGCCGCCATAGGCGGCATAGGCGCGGCCCGCAGCACTGATGTCTACCAGCGCCAGCAGGAAGCCGAACAAAGCGAGCGAGACCAGGCCTGGCGCCAGCCACAGCGGCGACTTTTCCAGCCGCCACCACGCCCAGATCGAAAAGCAGCCGGCAATCTCGGCAAGGGCAGCAACGATGTAGATGAGATAGGTCATGAAAAAAGTCTCGCGGCGACGGCGAGACCTTTTTCAGCGTGTGGGCCGCCAATGGCAAGCGGCAATGGCGTGATCGCCGGCGGTCTATTCCATATCCGCCACCTTGCGGCGCCGGGCGGGCTTGGCGGCAGGGGCTTTTGGACGATGCCCCATGTCGCGCAGCTGCAACGCCTTCTCGCATTTGGCCATATAGTCACGAGACATCGGCAGCGTGTCGTTCTTCTTGGCGATCTGGATTTGGAAGACCACCAGATCCTGCCAGCGGAAAGCGGCTTCCGAGGCTGCCAGATAGAACTCCCACATGCGGCAAAACCGTTCGTCATAGATCGCCTTGGCCTTGTCGCGGTTGGCGGCAAAGCGCTGGCTCCAATGTCTCAGCGTCTCGGCATAGTGTAGCCGCAGGACTTCGATGTCGGTGACGATGAGGCCCGACTTTTCGATCGCCGGCATCACTTCCGAGAGCGAGGGGACATAGCCGCCCGGGAAAATGTATTTGCGGATGAAGGCGCTGGTTGCCCACGGCGCGCCGGAGCGGCCGATCGTGTGCAGCAGCATGACGCCGTCCGGCTTCAAGAGCGTCGCCGATTTGTCGAAGAAGGTGCGGTAGTGGTTGACGCCGACATGCTCGAACATGCCGACCGAGACGACGCGGTCGAAGCGCTCGTTGAGCTCGCGGTAATCCCTCACTTCGAAATGCACGCGGTTCTCCAGGCCTTGCGCATGGGCGCGGTCGGTGGCGACGCCATGCTGCTCTGTCGACAACGTCACACCTTGCACGTCGACGTCGAAGGACTTGGCGAGATAGAGACCGAGCCCACCCCAGCCGGAGCCGATGTCGAGCACCGTCTGGCCGGCCTTCAGCCTGAGCTTGGCGGCAATATGGCGCTTCTTGGCTGCCTGCGCCTCGTCGAGCGTCATGTCCGGCTGCTCGAAATAGGCGCAGGAATACTGCATGTCGTCGTCGAGGAAGAGCCTGTAGAGCTCGCCTGACAGATCATAGTGGCGCTGCACGTTGCGGCGCGCGCGCGCCGCCGTGTTGATCTGCTGCAGGCGGCGGAAAGCGTGACGCAGGCCTTCTATCGCCTTCGACCAGGTGGCATCGATGCCGCCGCTGTCCATGTTCTGGAAGGCGATGCGCATCACCCCCAGCACGCCGCCCTCGAGTATGTCGAGCTCACCGTCCATATAGGCTTCCGGCACCGCCAGCATCGGATCGAAGCTGATGGCGCGCTCGGCATGCGTGGTCTTGATGTGCATGTGCACCAGATCGCCGCTGCCGTCACCGAAAGTCACGGAGAGGCCTTTCGGTCCGGTGACCTTGAGATTGCCGGTACGCACCAGGCGGTCGAGAATGCGTTTCAGCAGAATATTCATGAACAAATGTCCCCTCTCGGTCAAACAGGCTGTCTCGGCGCATGACCCGACAATCGAAATCGATTTCGGAAAGGATCATGCGCCGAACCAAAGTCCTGCAGCGTCCTTTGCGCGTCCAAACGACGCGCGGCGCTATAGTCTGCATCAAGATATAGGGGGTCGAAAAGTTCCGTTTGGCACAAAAAAGCCCGGGCGAGGCGCCCGGGCGTTGGTCCAGAAATGACTGGAAGCCGACGAAACGTTTTAAAGCGCCGCTCTGACGCCTTGTGACGTGCAATCAGCCGTTGTCTTCGCCGCCTTCGAACTCGGCATTGGGATCGAAGAAGTTGTCCGGGCGCGCATTGTCGTTGATGTCGTCGCCATAGATGGCTTCGGCTGTGGTCAGCGTCTCGCCCTTGGCCTGGCGCTCGGCTTCGTCGGCCGTGCGGGCGATGTTGAGCGTGATGGTGACCTCGACTTCCGGATGCAGCGCGATCGCCACATTGGTCAGGCCGATGGTCTTGATCGGCTGGTTGAGCAGGATCTGGTTGCGGTTGACCGAGAAACCTTCCGCCGTCAGCAACTCGGCGATGTCGCGGGTCGACACCGAGCCGTAGAGCTGGCCGGTTTCGCCGGCCGAACGCACGGCGATGAAGCTCTTGCCGTCCAGCTTCTCCGAAATCTGCATCGCCTCGGACTTGCGCTCGAGGTTGCGGGCTTCGAGCTGGGCGCGCTGGCCTTCGAATTTCTTCTTGTTGGCTTCGTTGGCGCGTAGCGCCTTGCCCTGCGGCAGCAGGAAGTTGCGGGCGAATCCATCCTTGACCTTGACGGTATCGCCCATCTGGCCGAGGCGGGAAACGCGTTCGAGAAGAATGACTTCCATGGTTTTGTTCCTTCGTTTGGGGCGCCAAATCACTGGCATCGACGCCGAATTTGTCTGGAACAGGTCAGGAAGCTGAGGGCGTCGCCGCCGATGTCGCTGTCCTGCCTGTCGCGGCAGTTAGAGGTCTTCACCTCAACCCGGGATTTGATGGCAACCCTGCGGCGCCCGTCGCCGTGGGAAAAGCGGGCGGCGAACCGCCCGCTGGCTAGACCATGATCCCGAAAAGTGGAAACCGGTTTTCGGAAAAGATCATGGTCTACTAGTCAGTTTGTCCATGATCTCGAAAAGTGGAAACCGGTTTTCGGATAAGATCATGGTCACCTGATCAGTGTTAGCGAACCACGTAGGGCAGCAGGCCGAGGAAGCGGGCGCGCTTGATCGCCTTGGCGAGTTCGCGCTGCTTCTTCTGGCTGACGGCGGTGATGCGCGACGGCACGATCTTGCCGCGCTCGGAAATATAGCGCTGCAGAAGACGCACGTCCTTGTAGTCGATCTTGGGCGCGTTGGCGCCGGAGAACGGGCAAGTCTTGCGGCGGCGGTGAAACGGGCGCCGGGTCGGGATCTGGTTGATGTCGACCATTATTCTGCTCCCCCTTCAACAGCTTCGCGCGGACGGCGCGGGCCACGGTCTGCACCATCGCCACCGAAGCTGCGCGGCGGGCGATCGCCACGGTCGCCGCGATCGCGGTCGCCGAACGAGCGCGGGCCACGGTCACGATCGCCGAAGCCGCCGCGTTCCGAGCGCTCTTCGCGCTTCTGCATCATTGCCGACGGGCCTTCCTCATGCGCATCGACCTTGATGGTGAGGAAACGCAGCACATCCTCGGACAGGCCCATCTGGCGCTCCATCTCGTTGAGCGCGGCCGGCGGGCAGGTGATGTCCATCAGCGTATAGTACGCCTTCCGGTTCTTGTTGACCCGGTAGGTGAGGGACTTCAGTCCCCAGTTCTCGACCCGGCCGACGGACCCGCCATTCGCGGAGATGACGCCCTTGTACTGTTCGACAAGCGCATCGACCTGCTGCTGCGAGAGGTCCTGCCGGGCAAGAAACACATGTTCGTAAAGAGCCATATTGTTCTTTGCCTTTCTTCGTTTCTCTCCCGGTCCCGGCGGCAAAAGCCTCTGCAACTTCTCTGACCCGGCGATCCCTGGCGGGGCGGGGAAGAAAGGAGCATGACGAGACGGTCGAGAGCGGAGACACGGGAGGCGGAAGCGCTTCTGGCTCCACACGAAGGTTCGAAAAACCTCCGGCCCTCCGTTCAGCCCCCAGCAAGGACCGGCAGATTGCGGGCGTCTATACAGGAATTTGGCCGCAAGACAAGGGCGAGCCGAAAAACCGCCGCGCTCAGGACGACATGTCGCGGCATCTTCAGCTTGTATGCGGGACCCGCTTGTTCACCGTTTCCGGGAAGAAATCGGGCGCTGCACGGCGCTTGCCGAACATCATGTCGTATTGCAGCAGGCGGAAATCGCGAATCGCCGGGTCGATTTGCTTCTTGCGCGCCCAGTCGGGCGTGTCCTCGCCCATCGGCGTCAATAACAAATTGCGGTCGACGACGCTGTAGCGCTCGCGCATCTGGCCGAGGAAGCCGGTGTAATAGGGGTGGCTGATCCCGGCCGTGGTCAGAATATGGTAGGGCAGGAAAGCCGGGCTTACCGCACCCATGTCCGCGGCCGGCCCGGTGCGATTGGACCATACCACCAGCGGCGTCTTGTGATGCAGCAGCATCTGGTCGGGCGGCTCCTTGCGTGGCGCGACGTTATCCCTGAGGAAGCCGGTCTCGACATAGACCGGACCGAGCGGCGGCAAATGGTCGCCGAAGAAGGCGATGACCGTCGGTCGCCGCCGGTTCTTCGCCCATTCGATGAGGCGCTCGAGGCTCTTGTCGGCGT
Organism: Mesorhizobium sp. WSM4829; assembly: GCF_055811475.1. Classification (NCBI taxonomy): domain Bacteria; kingdom Pseudomonadati; phylum Pseudomonadota; class Alphaproteobacteria; order Hyphomicrobiales; family Phyllobacteriaceae; genus Mesorhizobium; species Mesorhizobium sp. WSM4829. Next base: position 49,401 of record NZ_JBVVQJ010000010.1, read on the forward strand.
CGGATGCGCCTTCCGTGAAGCTCAGCAGCGAATCCTTTGCCCACTGGCTGGTCGGAGCCTGCACCTTGTGGGTCGGATTGTAATAGCGATTCGGTTCATAGGGTCCGTGGTTTTGCAGGCTGACGGCGAAGTAGAAGAACGGATCGTCCGTGGCGTCGGCTTCGCGGATGATCTCGTCGGTCATCGCCGCGTCCGACGTCAGCGGCCCGCGCTTTTCGAGATATGGCATGTTTTCTTCGGACTTGAAGTCGTCGAAGCCGAAATCCGCATAGACCGGCGTTCGGTTCCAGAACCAGCTTGTGCCCGGATGGATGGCGCGCGTCTCATAGCCCTGGCTCTTCAGGAACGTCGCCATCGACGGCACCGGCGCGCGGACATATTGCTGGTAGGGGATGCTGCCGGCCGGCAGGAAGGCGTTGGAAAAGCCGGTCAGCGCCTCGAACTCGACATTGGCGGTCATGCCGCCGAATTCGGGCGAGAACACGTGGCCGGAGCGCAGCGCCCGCACGTTGGGAATCGGATCGGGCGTGATGGTGACGCCGGGCAGTTCGGTCGGATCCCAGAAGGATTCGCTCATGACGATGATGATGTCTGGCTTCTCGGCCGGCACCGATGCCTTCACATCAGATCTTTCGATCGCCGCGATCGCCTTGTCGGAGTAGCCGGCAGGCGCCGGGACATGGGCCATCGGCACGTTGAGGGCGAAGGCCAGTGCGAAGCCGTTGGAGGCGTAATTTTCCTTCTGGTCCCACATGATCGGGATGATTTGCAGCCGGTCGCGGGTCCACGAGAACGTCGCGTAATCCATGATCGACACGAAGAAGGCGAGCAGCGGCACGGTCAGCGTCAGCCGGGCCAGGCGCCCCTTGCGACCGAGCGCCGGTACGCGGCGGCGCCACAGCCGCCAGCCATAAACGAGCAGCGAGAGGCTGCCGACGATGCCGACCGCCAGAGCGATGGCGGTTCCCGGACGTTCGCGCACCAGCAGCGGCATCAGCGCCACGATCTGACGTGAATAGAGGAAATCGGTCGGATAGAGCGGATCGCCGAGATAGAGCGATTTCTGGTGGCCGACAAAGGCCAGCGCCAGCGTCAGCGGCGCGACGATCATCAGGCTCTGGTGGCTGCGGCCGAGCACGGCATCGAGGCCGATCAGGATCAGCGCGAAGATGATGATGGTGGTCCAGCCCGGCTTGAAGGGCTGCAGGAAGAAGCCGACGGTGCCGGCAAAGTCGCCGCGCACGATCAGTTCGATGGCAAAAACCAGGATGGTGGCGACGAGAAGGCTGACGAGGCCATAGCGGATAACAGGCCATTTCCGGCCTGGCAGATAGCCGGTGGCCGGATCGCCTTCCAGAAACTGCGGCGCGGATTTGCCAACGCCTTTCTTGATCCTTGCCACCTTACAATTCCCCCGACCATACACAAAAAGTGTCATTCAGCTGTCATCGATATGTCACGAAAAGCTAGCGTCTGTGGCTGAAATAAGAAGAGCCAGCAAACGAATCGTGAGCGATTTTCATCATGAGTGATCGAAAAAAAGCCTTTTGGAACAGGTACTCGGCCAGCGATACCGAGCCGGAGCGGCCCGGGTCGGGCTGCTAGCGGACTTGACTTGTCAGCCCGCCTTGCGTCACAGGCAGGAAAAATCAGCCGCTTGGGAGGCACGCATGGCCGTCGCATTCACCTTTCCGGGACAGGGCAGCCAGGCTGTCGGCATGGGCAAGGACCTCGCCGACGCCTTTCCGGAATCGCGGAAGATCTTCGAAGAGGTCGACGACGCGCTCGGCGAAAACCTGTCGAAGCTGATCTGGGAAGGGCCGGAAGAGAGGCTGACGCTGACCGCCAATGCCCAGCCGGCGCTGATGGCTGTGTCGCTCGCCGCCATCCGGGCGCTGGAATCGCGCGGCCTCTCGCTGAAACACAAGGTCGCTTATGTCGCCGGCCATTCGCTCGGCGAATATTCGGCTCTTGCCGCCGCCGGTTTCGTTTCGGTCGCCGATGCCGCCCGGCTCTTGCGTATCCGCGGCAATGCCATGCAGGCGGCCGTGCCGGCCGGCGAGGGCGCCATGGCGGCGATCATCGGGCTGGAACAGGCCGATGTCGAAGCCGCCTGCGCTGAAGCGGCCAAAGAGTCGATTTGCCAGATCGCCAACGACAATGGCGGTGGCCAGCTGGTGATCTCCGGCGCCAGGGCGGCGGTCGAGCAGGCGGCGAAGCTGTGCACGGAAAAGGGCGCCAAGCGGGTGCTGATGCTGCAGGTCTCGGCGCCCTTCCATTCGGCGCTGATGGCACCGGCGGCCGAGGTCATGCGCGAGGCGCTGGCCGGCGTGACGAAGAACGTGCCGTTCGTACCCGTGGTTTCCAACGTGTCGGTCACGCCGTCCAGCGATCCGGATGCAATCGCCCACCGCCTGGTCGAACAGGTGACGGGGCGCGTGCGCTGGCGCGAAACGGTGGAATGGTTTGGCGCCAACGGCATTGCGACGCTGTACGAGGTGGGTGCCGGCAAGGTGCTGTCGGGACTGGCGCGGCGCATCAACCGCGACATCGCCACCGGCGCGGTCGGCACGCCGGCCGATGTCGAGGCGGCGCTGGCGGCGCTCGATTGAACCATGCGCGTCCGGCTGATGCGGGCGCTTGAATTCTTAGCCTTGTCGGGATATGTGAATACATGTATTCACAGGAGATCGGAATGCCGACATCAATCCGACTTGCCCCCGAAATCGAAGAGCGTCTGGATTTTCTCGCGGCCAGGACTGGCCGCAGTAAAGCTTATTATCTGCGCGAGCTCATCGAGCGCGGTCTTGAGGACGTGGAAGACTATTACCTCGCGGCCGAAGTGCTGGAGCGGATCAGAAGTGGCGAGGAGGACGTCATGACAGCCGAGGACTTCTGGCGTGGCCTGGACGCTTGAATATGCCCGCTCGGCGCGCAAATTTATTGAAAAACTGGATCCGCAGACACGTCACCGGCTCCGCGACTTCATCGAGAACCGTATTGCCGCCCTCGACAATCCGCGTGAAGCCGGCAAGCCGCTGAAGGGACCGTTAGCGACTTTTTGGAGGTACCGGGTTGGGGATTATCGAATTATCTGCGATGTGCAGGACAAGCGGCTCGTCATTCTGGTGGTTACAATAGGCCACCGCAGTGATCTCTACAGGTAGCCACATTCGCCGGCCTGTCCGATTTGGAAGAGGATCAAAGACATGTTCGAATTGACCGGCCGCAAGGCGCTCGTCACAGGCGCATCGGGAGGCATCGGCGAGGCGATCGCCAGGGTGCTGCATGCGCAGGGCGCTGTCGTCGGCCTGCACGGCACCCGCGTCGAGAAGCTGGAAACGCTGGCGGCCGAGCTCGGCGACCGGGTCAAGCTGTTCCCGGCGAACCTTTCCAATCGCGACGAGGTCAAGGCGCTCGGCCAGAAGGCCGAGGCCGATCTCGAAGGCGTCGACATTCTCGTCAACAATGCCGGCATCACCAAGGACGGGCTGTTCGTGCGCATGGCGGACGCCGACTGGGATTCGGTGCTCGAGGTCAACCTGACCGCCGTGTTCCGGCTGACCCGCGAACTCACCCATCCGATGATGCGGCGCCGGCATGGCCGCATCATCAACATCACCTCTGTGGTTGGCGTCACCGGCAATCCCGGCCAAACCAACTACTGCGCCTCCAAGGCCGGCATGATCGGCTTTTCCAAGTCGCTGGCGCAGGAGATCGCCACGCGTAACATCACCGTCAACTGCGTCGCCCCGGGCTTCATCGAATCGGCGATGACCGACAAGCTCAACGACAAGCAGAAAGAGGCGATCATGGCGGCGATTCCGACACGGCGCATGGGCACCAGCGCCGAAGTCGCCTCCGCCGTCGCCTACCTGGCTTCCAACGAAGCCGCCTATGTCACCGGCCAGACCATTCACGTCAATGGCGGCATGGCGATGATTTGACAGTTGCGGGAAAACACCCCTTTTCGCCTTGGAGCCCGGCCGATTTTCGTGTAATGCGGCCCGCAACCCGGCGGTTCGGGCAAAAACCGGTCCGGTGCCGTTGCGTTTCCGACAGGACCATCTTTCAGCTTGATTAGCGGCATTCTGCCCGCTAACGAAGACAGACAAACAAAAGACGAGGATGCCCAAATGAGTGACACCGCAGAGCGCGTCAAGAAGATCGTTATCGAGCACCTTGGCGTCGATGCCGACAAGGTGACGGAGCAGGCGAGCTTCATCGATGATCTGGGCGCGGACAGTCTCGACACGGTCGAACTCGTCATGGCGTTCGAAGAAGAATTCGGCGTCGAAATCCCGGACGATGCGGCCGAAACCATCCTGACTGTCGGCGATGCGGTGAAGTACATCGACAAGGCTTCGGCCTGACGCTATTTGCAGTCATCACCGAGGAGGACCTGCGATGAGGCGTGTCGTCGTCACGGGCCTTGGGCTGCTTTCGCCGTTCGGCGTAGGCTTTGAGCATGGCTGGAAGGAACTTCTGACCGGCCGCAGCGCAGCCAAGCGCATCACCGAGTTCGAGGTGGAGGATCTTGCCTGCAAGGTCGCCCACGTCATCCCGCGCGGCAATGGTGAGAATGCCACCTTCAATCCCGAGACCGTTCTCGAGCCGAAGGAACTGCGCAAGATCGGCGACTTCATCCTCTACGGGATCGCGGCCGCCGACGAGGCGCTGAAGGATTCGGGGTGGGCGCCGAAGACGCATGAAGAGCAGTGCGCCACCGGCGTGCTGATCGGCTCCGGCATCGGCGGCATCGAAGGCATCGCCGAGAACGCGATGATCCTGAAGGAGCGCGGTCCGCGCCGCATCAGCCCGTTCTTCATCCCCGGCCAGATCATCAATCTCGTGTCCGGCCAGGTTTCGATCCGGCATGGGCTGAAAGGCCCCAACCACGCCGTCGTCACCGCTTGCTCCACCGGTGCGCATGCCATCGGCGATGCCGCCCGGCTGATCATGTGGGGCGATGCCGACGTGATGGTCGCAGGCGGCACGGAAGCGCCGGTGACGCGGCTGTCGATCGCCGGCTTCGCCGCTTGCCGGGCGCTGTCGACCGACCGCAACGACGCTCCGGAAACGGCCTCGCGTCCCTATGACCGCGACCGCGACGGCTTCGTCATGGGCGAGGGCGCCGGCGTCGTCATTCTGGAGGAACTGGAACACGCCAAGGCGCGCGGCGCCAAGATCTATGCCGAGGTCACCGGTTACGGCTTGACCGGCGATGCCTATCACATCACCGCGCCGGCCGAAGATGGTGACGGCGCCTTCCGTTGCATGGTGGCGGCGCTGAACCGGGCCAAGCTGACGCCCGCAGACGTCGACTACATCAATGCGCACGGCACCTCGACCATGGCCGACACGATCGAGCTGGGCGCCGTCGAGCGGCTTGTCGGCAACGCCGCGTCGAAAATATCGATGTCGTCGACCAAGTCGTCGATAGGCCACCTTCTGGGGGCGGCGGGCGCCGCCGAGGCGATTTTTTCGATCCTCGCCATTCGCGACAACATCGCGCCGGCCACCATCAATCTCGACAACCCGGAGCGCGAATCGGCGATCGACCTGGTGCCGCACAAGCCGCGCGCCCGCCAAATCGATGTGGCGCTGTCCAATTCCTTCGGCTTCGGCGGCACCAACGCCTCGCTGGTCTTCCAGCGCTACAATGGCTGACCGGTCCGCCGACCGGCACGGTCTATGCGTGTCGTCAATTTTGCCATATTCGCCCCTACTGTGCCCAAGGGGATTCGTTGCAAAGATCAAACGGTAGGGCGCCATGAGCACAAATTCGGCGGACAACGGGCAATTCGGGCAACGGTCCGCACCGTCGGGCCCGATCGTGCCGAAAACGGCCAGCGAGGCATTGCGGCCTGAAGCCGGCACGCCGCCGCCCAAGCGCTCGCGCGCCTCGCGCAGCCAGTTCGTGGTGTTCATGAACTTCGTCATCTCCCTGGTGATGCTGATGGTTCTGGCGGCTGGCTTTGCCTTGTATTTCGGCAAGCAGGAATTCAACGAGCCCGGCCCTTCGGCCAATGCCGACACCTTCCTGGTCAAGCCGAACACCGGCGTCCAGGAGATTGCAGAGCAGCTCGAGCGGCGCGGACTGATCAGCGACGCGCGCATCTTCCGCCTTGGCGTGCGCGCTTTTGGCAATGATTCCGCCCTGAAGGCCGGCGAATACGAGATCAAGCCGCAGGCCTCGATGCGCGACATCATGGAGTTGCTGAAGAGCGGCAAGTCGGTGATGTATTCGGTGACCGTCCCCGAGGGGCTGACGGTCCAGCAGGCGCTGCAGCGCATCGCCGATCAGGCAGCGCTCGACGGCGATATGCCGGGGACCACTCCACCCGAGGGCAGCCTTGCTACCGACACGCTGCGTTTCACCCGCGGCGCGACACGCCAGCAGATGGTCGAAAAGCTTTTGGCGGACCAGAAGAAGCTTGTCGAGGAAGTCTGGCAGCGGCGCGCCCCCGATCTGCCTCTGGCCAGTGTCGAAGACTTCGTCACCCTGGCTTCGATCGTCGAGAAAGAGACGGGCAAGGGCGACGAACGCTCGCGGGTCGCGGCCGTCTTCCTCAACCGGTTGGCCAAGGGCATGCGGCTGCAGTCCGATCCGACCATTATCTACGGCCTGTTCGGCGGCAAGGGCAAACCCGCCGACCGCCCGATTTATCAGTCTGACATCAAGAAGCCGACGCCCTACAACACTTATCTGATCAACGGCTTGCCGCCGACGCCGATCGCCAATCCTGGCCGTGCGGCACTGGAAGCCGTCGCCAATCCGTCGAAGACCGACGACCTGTATTTCGTTGCCGACGGCACCGGCGGTCACGTCTTTGCCGCGACGCTGGCCGAGCACAACGAGAACGTCGCCCGCTACCGGGCGCTGCAGAAGGAACTGGCCGATGAAGCCGCCAAGGCCGGTGCTGCCAAGGCCGACGCCGCCAAGGTGGAAGGTCAGACCGACGCGCCGGTTGACGACGGCGATGGCGACGCCGGAGCGGCGGCGCAGTAGCGCCGGACGGTTGTGAAGTCGTCCCTCCGATTCGTCTGACGGCCGGGACGTGCTGATTTTGTCATCAGGAGCGCCCTGCGTCCGATTCGACGCGAACAGGCGCTCCGGATTTTGAAGCCGCGCACGATCTAGCCCGGAACCGCTTCCGGGATCATGCGCCAGGGGGACACAAGGGCATCATGAATTTGCAGAGCATGACCGGTTTTGCACGGGCCGTCGCCGAACATGACGGCACGTCGATCGCCTGGGAGGTCAAGTCGGTCAACGGCAAGAGCGTCGAGGTCAGGCTGCGGCTGCCGCAAGGCCTCGAGCGGCTTGAGCCGGCCGTCAGGCAGACGGTGCAGAAGCGCTTTGCGCGCGGCAATTTCCAGGCAACGCTGACCGTCGGCCGCGCAGCCGGCCAGCAGGCGCAGCCAGTGGTCAACGAGGCCTTCCTGAGAGATCTGGCGGGGCTGGCCAAGCGGCTGCAGGAGATGTTCGGCGCAGCGCCTGCGACAGCCGACGGGCTGCTTTCGCTGCGCGGCGTGCTCGACATCCCCGAAACCGTCGAAACCGAAGAGGCGCGGGCGGCGCTCGACAGCGCGATCCTCTCGGCGCTCGAAGTGGCGCTGGGCGGGCTGGAGCAGGCACGCCAGGGCGAGGGCACCGCCCTGCGCTCGCTGCTGTCCGGTCATATCGACGCTATCGAAGCGCTGACACTGCGCGCCGAGGCCGATCCGTCGCGCGAGCCGGCGGTGATCCGCGAACGGATTACCGAGCAGGTGCGGCTGCTGATGGATGCCTCCGCCAATCTCGACGCCAGCCGGTTGCATATGGAAGCGGCGTTCCTGGCCACCAAGGCCGACATCCGCGAGGAGATCGACCGGCTGAAGACACATGTGGCATCCGGCCGGGTGCTGCTGGCAGGCGGCGGCGCCATCGGCCGCAAGCTCGATTTTCTGGCGCAGGAATTCAACCGCGAATCGAATACGCTGTGTTCGAAGTCGAACGCCGCTGCGATCACCGCCATAGGGCTGGAGCTGAAGGCGGTCGTCGACCAGTTTCGCGAACAGGTCCAGAATCTGGAGTAACCCTGATGGTCGCCAAGGAGCCTATGGTTGCCAGGGATTTGGGTTCCCGCATTCGTCGGCGGGGTTTGATGCTAGTGCTGTCGTCGCCGTCCGGCGCCGGCAAGTCGACGATCGCGCGCAATCTTCTGGAGAGCGATTCCAGTCTCGAACTGTCGGTCTCCGTCACCACGCGGCCGCGCCGCGGCAGCGAGATCGAAGGCGTCCACTATCATTTCCGCACCATGCGTGAGTTCGAGCGGCTGCGCGATTCGGACGAACTGCTTGAATGGGCCGAAGTGCATGGCAATTGCTATGCCACGCCCCGTGAGCCGGCCGAACTGGCGCTGGCACAGGGCCGCGACATGTTGTTCGACATCGACTGGCAGGGCGCCCAGCAGCTCAAGGAGAAGATGCGCGCCGACATCGTCTCGATCTTCATCCTGCCGCCCTCGATGAAAGAGTTGAAGGCGCGGCTGAAGCGCCGCGCCGAGGACCAGGAATCGGTGATCGAGACGCGTCTGAAGAACGCTCGCAACGAGATCGAGCACTGGAAGGAATATGATTTCGTCATCATCAACGACGATCTCGACCGTGCCTTCGCCGAGGTACGCGGCATAGTCATCGCCGAGCGGCTCAGACGCGACCGCCGGCCCGGGCTGTTCGATTTCGTCTCGGGGCTGCTCGACGAGAAGACGGACTAGGGGCCGGCGCAATCACACCGCGTTGGTCAGTCGCACGAATTCCTCGACGCTCAAGGTTTCCGCCCGCCGCGTCGGATCGATGCCGGCGCGGGTGAGCAGGGCTTCGCCGCCGAGGCTCTTGACGCTCTGCCGCAGCATTTTGCGGCGCTGGCCGAAGGCCGCTTCGGTAACGCGGCCGAGCTTCTTGACTTCGGCGGGCAGCGGATTTGCCCGCGGCACCAGATGCACCACCGACGACACCACCTTGGGCGGCGGCGTGAAGGCTTGCGGCGGCACGTCGAAAGCGATTTTTGCCTCCGTCCGCCAGCCTGCCAGCACGCCCAGCCGGCCATAGGCATCGCTGCCGGGGCGGGCGACGATGCGCTCGGCCACCTCGCGCTGGAACATAAGCGTCATCGATGCGTAAAAGGGCGGCCACTCGGCGACGGTCAGCCAGCGTATCAAAAGTTCGGTGCCGATATTGTAGGGCAGGTTGGCGACGATCCTCACAGATCCATTGCCTCCATCTGCGCCTTCGGCAAGCGCTGCAAAATCCGTCTTCAACGCGTCGCCGGCAATGATTTCCAAACGGCCCGGATAGTGATCTGACACCTCCGCAAGCGCTGCCAGGCAGCGCTCGTCGCGCTCGATGGCGATGACCCGAGCCGCGCCGTGGGACAGCAGCGCCCGGGTCAGGCCACCTGGACCCGGACCGACCTCGATTACCGTGGCGTCGGTCAGGTCGCCGGCGGCACGCGCGACCTTGCCGGTAAGGTTGAGGTCGAGCAGGAAATTCTGGCCGAGCGCCTTTTTTGCCTGCAACCCATGGCGTTCGATCACCGCGCGTAACGGCGGCAGCCCGTCGATGCTCATGCGACCGCCCTCATGCAAAGCCTCATGCGGCGGCAGCCTTCGCCCCGATGTCGGCAAGCCTGCGGGCGAGCCTGAGCGCCGCGATCAGGCTGTCGGTCCGGGCTATGCCCTTGCCGGCGATATCGAAAGCGGTGCCGTGATCCGGTGAAGTGCGGATGAAGGGTAGGCCGAGCGTAACGTTGACCGCCTCGTCGAACGCCAGCGCCTTGGCCGGGATCAGCGCCTGATCGTGATACATGCACAGCGCCACATCGTAGCCGGCTCGGGCGCGGGCGTGGAACAGCGTATCGGCCGGCAGCGGCCCGAAAGCGTCGATGCCCTCCGCCCTCAGCCTTTCGATCGCCGGGCGGATGATGCGCTCGTCCTCGGCGCCCATCGCGCCGCCTTCACCGGCATGCGGATTGAGGCCGGCAACGGCAAGCCGCGGCTTGGCAATGCCGAAGCGGTATTCGAGGTCGGCGGCGGTGATGCGGGCGGTCGCGACGATCAATTCCGTCGTCAGCGCTTCCGGCACCTCGCGCAGCGCAATGTGGATGGTGACCGGAACCGTGCGCAACTCGGGACCGGCAAGCATCATCACCGGCATCGCTTGTGCGCCGGTGTGGAGCGTCGCCAGATGCGCCAGATACTCGGTGTGACCGGGAAAACGGAAGCCGGCGTCGTAGAGCGGCTTCTTGGCGATCGGGCACGTAACGACCGCCGCCGCGCGACCGCCAAGGCAGTCGTCAACAGCGCGGTCGATGGCCTCGATGATGCCGGCGGCGTTGGCCGGGTCCGGCCGGCCGGGGTCGTCGACGAAGCGGGCGGCAAGCGGCATGACGGGCAGGGCGCGCTCAAAGACGCGCTCCGCTTCGGCTGGCACTGTCTCCGTGATTGGCACATCGGCGCCGAGCAGGCGCGCCCGTGCGGCAATCAGCGCCGGATCGGCTATAAGGTAGAAGGGCGGCACACCTGCGCTGTCGCGCGCCTGCCAGGCGGCAATGGCGATTTCCGGCCCAACGCCGGATGGATCACCGGCGCTCAGCGCCAGCGCTGCCTCTGGCGGCTTCAGCGCTCGACGATGCGGGCTTTCTTCCGCAACTCCTCGACATATTTCGTGGAGAGTTCGTCGGCGTCCTTGCCACTCGAGCCCTCGCTCTGGAACACCATCTGGGCGGCCCTGTCGTCGGACACTTCGCGCGACGAGCAGATGCCGATGAACTCGACGCCGCGGTCTGTTTCGCGCGTGGGGGTGGCGCCGCCGACCTTGGTGGCCTTGATCTGGTCGGCCCAGTCCGGCGGCAATTGCGGCGCCAGTATCCGGCCGAGATCGCGAACAGTGACGTCGATCAGGCCCTTGGCGAATTCGCGCGAGGTGTTGCAGCCGTTGAAGCGGGCGCGCATCGCGTCGGCCTCGCGCTTGCGCTTGGACAGCGTCGCGCTGCGCTCGGCCGCCGGCACGACGAAAATGACCTGCTGCAGCATGTACTCCATGGCGGTCGGCTTGTTGCCGCCCTTGTCGAGCATGCGCCTGACTGCGTCCTGCTCGCTCACGGAGCCGCCGCTCTCTGAGCGATGGCGCGCGGTCAGCGCCTGGTTCCAGGCCATCTGGGAGCGGATGAACTCCTTGAAATGCTCCTTGCCGACGCCGGACTGCGCCATGACGCCATCGAGTTGCTTGAGCTGCATCTTGTTGGTCGTGGCAAAGCGCTGATAGGCGGCCTCGACCTGGGCGTCGCTGATGCGGATGCCGAGACGCTTGGCTTCGGCGACGCGCAGCGTCTGCTCGATCATTTCCTCGGCGGCATTGCCCTTCTTGCGCTGCAGGCGCAGGAAGGCAGCCCGATGCTGGATGTCGCCAGTGGTGATCGGTACGTTGTTGACGACGTATTTGATCTGGCTGGCGAAAGCCGGCGGCGTCATCATGGTGATCGAGGCTGAGGTCGCCGCCACCAGCAGCGCGAACCCTGCCGAAAAGAGGTATTTCCTCATCGAAAGCATCCCAATCCTATCTCGGTTGCGGCCCAATTTATCGCATTTTGAGGGAACTGGAACCCGTGCCTGCCCTATGCGGCGAAACGATGTCGTTAGCTGCGATGTGCGTCCACTTTGACGCACGACGTATGCTCAAGACACTTTGAATTTTTCGGGCTGGTGCGTTGGCCGGCCGCCCGTTCCGCCTGTCCGTTATTGGCCAGTGGTCTGCTACTGGACAGTGTTGAAGGAGCTTTGCGTCGAGCCGAAATCGCCGAGCGTGCGAAACGACAGATTGAAACCGATATTCTGCGACACTTCCTTGGTGCTCAGGTCGCGGGATTCCGAGAACGTCATCAAGTAGGTGAAGCAATCATCACTATAGGCAAAGCCGACCCCGTCCTTGACCAGGACGCTTTGCTCGAGATCGTAGGTGCCGGTACCGAAGACACGCCAGTTCTCGGCAAGTTGCGCCGAGGCGCCGAGCGTGACCTCGTGACGATCGGTCGTAAAACCATAGAGCGGCTGAGCCTGGATGAAGGCGTATTTGGCGCTGAACGAAATCGGCAGGCCGGAATAGGCTGCCTTCACCTCGGCGCGGCGAATCTCGAAGCTCTGCTCGTCGAAGCGGCCGCTGACCGAGCCGGAAAGCCCGCCGGGGCTGTTGAAGCCGACAAGGCCGACATAATCGGAGCTCGCGGTCTCCAGGCCCGAATCTTCGCCGACGTTGACCAGGTCCGGCGCGTCGAAGGAGTTCTGGCCGTCAAGCTGGTAGGATTGGCCGAATAGCGCGTTGGTGCTCCAGCCATTGTCATAGGCGCCGGAATAGCGCAGCCCGACATTGGCGCGCGTGCCGCCTTCCAAGCGGTCGTAGCCGGAGAACTTGTCGCGCTCGAACAATGTCGTGGCATCAAAGACGAAGCTCTGCGCGTCCTCGTTGGGAACGGCGAGGCCGCCGACATATTGCTCGTTCGGACGCACGAACACCTGCGCCATCGGCTCGAAGATGTGACTGGAACTGGTCGACGAGAACAGCACCGGCCAGCGCATTTCCAGCCCGGCGGTTGCCATGAAGCGGGCGAGCGACGATCGCGTATCGTCGTCGACGCCGAGGTTAGACGCCATCTGATTGATGGCATTGAGCGATCCCGAAGAGGCGTTGACATAGCCGGCATCGCCGCGCAGCGCCAAAAGGGGCGTCAGCAGCAGCCCGCCATCGGTGGTGAAGGTGCGCTTCCATTCCGCTTCGGCAGTGAGACGGCCCGATTGGCCCTCGATGCCGCGTACACTGGTGACGGACGCAGCGTTGTTCGGATCGGCAAGGGCCCTATCCAGCCTGTCGCGGCTGATAGCCTGCGCGTTGACATTGAGCGACAGCTGCCCGCCGCCCACCGCCATGTCGGGGATGTAGGCGTAGTCGAGCGAGGGCAGCACCCAGGGCTGTTTGCCGGCGCGCGCGGTCGGATCGTCAGGGAGTGCCTCTTCCTGGACCACAAAGCGCATGGCGCGCACGTCGAAATAGTTGCGGCCGTTGAGGCCGGTCAGGTAGATCGAGGAGCGATGCACGCTGTCGGCGAAGTCTTCAATGGCGTAGGTGCGTGAGAAGTTCTTGTCGGTCTGCAGCAGGACATCCCAGCCGAAGTCCCAGCGCGGATTGATAGCGAACTGGCCCTTGGTGCCCATCATGCCACGGAACTCGTTCGGGTCGCCGGCCGCACCCGAATCGACATTGCGCCCGTCGTCGTCGATGAACTCGTCGGGATCCTCTTGCCGGATGCCGGCGATCTTCAGACTGTACTGGCCGTTGTTGAAGCGCTGGCGCCACTCGGCTTCGCCGAGAAAGCCCTGCTTGGTATAGCCGCTGCCGGTGACGGTGAGGTCGTAGGTTGGTGAGAGCGCGAAATAATAGGGGACTTTGACGCCGAGGCCGAGGTCGCTCTTGTAAGCGATGCTGGGGATCAGGAAGCCGCTCTTGCGCTTGACGGTCGGGTCGGCAATCTCGAAGGCCGGCAGATAGGCGAGCGGAAAGCCGAAGAACTCGAAATTCGAATTCTCGAAGCGAACCGTCTTCTTTTCGCCGTTCCAGATGATCTTTCTGGCCTTGATGCGCCAGGTCGGCGCTTTGTCCGGCTTGTCCTCGCACGGCTCGCAGGCCGTGTAGACGCCGTTGTGGAACGTCGTCAGCACGCCGCCCATGCGTTCCGCGCTTTCGGCGGCGAAATAGGTCTTGTCGACGGTTTCGACACGCAGCGCGTTGACGAAGCCGTCGGCGAAATCGTCGGTGATGTCGACATGCTGCGAATAGATCTTGGTGCCGTCGCTGTTGATGACCTCGACATTGCCGCTGGCGACGAGCCGCTTGGTGTTGCGATTGTATTCCACCCGCTGGGCGACGAGGCGGTTGCCGCCATAATCGATCTGCACGCCGCCGACGGCCGTTACGGTCTGGTTGTCATTGTCATAGACCAGCGTATCTGCCGCCAGCAGCATTTGCGAACCGGTGGGAACGTCGGCTGCCATGCCGCTGATATCCTGGGCAAAAGCCGGGATACTCGGAACGACGCAAGCGAGCAGGCACGCCAAGGCGCTCGCCCCATAGAGGCGCGCCGAATCGGCATGCCTATGGATGCGCAAAACCGCCCCCCTCACTAGCCGTCTTCCTTGTACAGCAAGAAAGTCACCCCGAAGAACATAGCCACGACAACCGGAACCCATGCAGCGACGACTGTGGGTACGAATCCCGCCACGCCGAATGCCTTGACCAGCACTGTCACGACATAAAGCAGAAACCCGGCCAGGACGCCACCCAGAATCATCGTCGCGGATTGTCCCATCCTCGCAAATCGCATCGACACCGTTGCGGCGATCAAAGTCATGGCGACGAGAAGGAACGGCAGCGCTACCAGTGAATCAAATTGCATGGCAAAGGCATTTGCCTTGAGGCCGAAGGAGCGGGCGACCTCGATCTTCCCGGGCAGATCGTAGAAAGGGATGGTTTCCGGGCGCGCCAGCCGCTCTTGCACGAACTCGGGCTTGAGATCGGTCGGTATGCGGTCGGTTGCCACCGATTGGATGTTGCCGTCCCGGAACACCTTGACGTCCTGCAGTTCCCAGTAACCATCCCGCAAATAGGCGTGCGCCGCGTCCTTCCGTTCGACGATGTCGCCTTGCGGGTTGAGGACGAAGAAGGCGGCGTCGGCCATCTCCAGGCCTTGATTGAGGATGGCGCGCGCGCCGATGACAGTATCGCCGGAACTGGTTTTCTGCCGGATCCAGGGCTCGGCGTCAGCCGAGACGGTGTTCGACTTGCCGGAGCGGAGCTGGGTTTCGATTTTTTCGGACCAGGAAAACGCATACGCGGCGATCGGATTGATGACGCCGACCGACAACACCCCGAACAGCAGCGCCCCGATGCAGCACGGCAGCAGGAATTGCCATGCGGATACGCCGGCGGAACGCGCGATGACCAGTTCATACCTGCGATTAAGCGAGACCAGCGTCGCCATCGCCGAGAACAGGCCGACGAACGGCACCGTCTGCAGCATGATCATCGGCATTCGCAACCCTGAGATGGCAAACGCCGTGCCGTAGGTAAAACCCGGCAAGCCGGTCGTGCGGCCGGAAAGCTCGGTGAAGTCGATCAGGAACACAAGCGCCAGGAGGCCGATGAAGAACCAGATGGTGATCGTCACGTAGCGGAAGAAGAAGTATCTGCCCAGAGTCCAGCCCATTAGCGTGTCCAGCCCATTAGCCGGCCTCTTGGCCAGAAGCGCCGCGCCTGGCGAAGCGGAGCTTCAGGGCGCTCCAGCCGTCACCGAAGCGGCCGGCGAAATTCGTCATCCAGTCGGCCCAGGCGACCGGCAGCTCCATGGTCCGGTTGGAGACGATGAACCATGTCGCGACCGCGGACGCCACAATAGGAACGCCGTAGACCATATAGGCGTATTGCGGAATGTTGTCGGCCTTCCCAGCGGCAAAGAAACCGAGCCAGCGCACGAAAAGGGCAATCGCGATAGACGTGATCAGCGGATGAATGCGCGCCTCGCGATGGGAGCGCGCGTCTCCCGCGACCGCAAGCGCGATCAGCGCGAAAACGAGTGAATAGGACCATTCGGAGAAACGCTGGTGGACCTCGGCCAGATACTTGTTCGGCCTTTTCTGGAACATCTTGTCGTTCGGACTGGGATTGAGCAGGTACTGTGTCGTCCGGTCCTTCGGCAAGAGCAATACCTCCGATGAGGCCGACATGAAAGCCGACAGGTCGAAGGCATAGGAGGTGAACCGGATGACCGAAAGATCGCCGGCCAGCGTTTTGCGATGGATGACGCCGTCGTTCATCATCAGCACCCTCTCGTCGCCGCTTTCGATGATGGCGCCGCTCTTGGCGTAGTAGATGAGGTTGACGCCTTCTTCGCGTGAATCGGCGACAAAAATGCCGCCAAGGCGGTTGTCCGGAAGCCGCTCGCCGATCTGCAGGAACAGGCCGTCGTCGATCTTGTGGAAGGTGCCTTCCTGGATGATGAGCGACAGAAGATCGGCGCGCGACGACGCCACCAGCTCGCGGTTTTTCTGTCGTGCATAGGGGTCGACGCCGTTGTCGACGGCGAACGAAAAAACACTGGCCGCCAGCGCCAGGAGCATGATCGGCCGGACGATGGTCCAGCGCGAAGCGCCTGCGGCGTTCAAGACGGCAAGCTCAGAATCGGAATTCATCGCGCTCAGTGTCTGCGCGACCGCGACCACCAGGGCGAAGGGCACGACGACCGGGACGATCGACGGAATGATCAGCGCAGCGACCTCGAAGAAGGTCAGCGCCGACTGCCCGCTGTCGGTCACGAGATCGATGCGGGCGAGCACCTGCGTCGTCCACACGATCGCCAGCGTCCAGATGAGCGCTGCGAGGAAGACCGCCAACGCACGACGCATGATGTAGCGTTCAACGACCTTCATGAAGGCTTTTCTCGATTTTGCCGAACGGCATCATGCCTCCAGACAAGGTAGTCGCCCGGCGACGCCTGCACAACCGGTCCATTGGCGGTTCGATCTGGTTCCCGTCCCACATCGTTGTTTCCGGTGGCCGGAGTGTCGGCGGCATTGGATAAGAAAGGGCGAACATCAATGGTTAACAACAGGTTGCGGCAGTAAAGCGGGGCCGTGCCGCGACGAATCGCCATCGATTCCATCTGCCATATGGGATCGGATTCCGGCAAAGTCTTGCCAAATGCCGGAAAACGACCAAATGTCGCGCCGGTCACCGACATGGCCGCCGTGGCTGCGACAGGTACAGGCGTGAAAGCAGAAGTGACAGAATTGTGGAGTCAAACCGGCGAGGAATCGATTTTTTCACGGTGCGGTCGTGATCGGCGCCAGCGCAATCTCCCAGCAGATCGCCAGGCAGGGGCGATGATTGAAGTTGGGGGTGGTGCTTCCGGTCGGAAACAGCCAAATATCTAGTTTCGTCAAGGCACTCTCCCGAAAACCCAACGCCTTTCCCGAAAGCAGGACATGATGACTTCGAGACCTTCGATCGCCTTTGCCAGGTTCGCAGTGCCCAAAAAAGGCAGCGTCTTCATGCTGGCGGCCAACGATGCCGGTCTCGGCGACGCGGCAAAGGCTTGCGATCCGGCAAAGACCCTGGAGCGGGCGTTTCCGGTGGCCGACTTTTCCGGCAAGTTCGCCGGCCTGGTCGAAGTGCTGGCGCCGGAGGGCACATCGCTCGACCGGCTGGTGGCGGTCGGCGCCGGCAAGGTCTCGGCGCTCGACGACTATGCCTGGCTCAAGCTTGGCGGCACCATCGCTGCATCCTTGCGCAAGGCGACGGAGGTGGCGGTCATGCTCGATCTGCCGGGTGCTGACGCCGGCGGCAGGCAAGCGGCACAGCTTGCCGCGGGCATTCTTCTGCGCAGCTATGCTTTCGACAAGTACAAGACGAAAAAGGACAATGGCGACGGCCAGCGCGACGGCAACAAGGCCGAGCCCAAAAAGCCGGTTAAGGTGACCATCCACACCGCCGATCCGGCGGCGGCGAAAAAGGCCTTCGCCGACGAGGTGGCGGTGATCGACGGCGTGCTCCTGGCGCGCGATCTGGTCAACGAACCGGCCAATATACTGGGGCCGGTGGAATTCGCCGCCCGCGTCAACGAACTGGAGGCGCTCGGCGTCGCGGTCGAGATCCTGGTCGAGAAGGAGATGAAGAAGCTCGGCATGGGCGCGCTGCTCGGCGTCGCCCAAGGCTCGCCGCGTGGCGCGCGCCTGGCCGTCATGCGATGGAACGGCGGCAAGGCCAAGGACAGCCCGATTGCTTTCGTCGGCAAAGGCGTCACTTTCGACACCGGCGGCAATTCGATAAAGACGGCCTCCGGCATGGAGGACATGAAGGGCGACATGGGCGGCGCGGCCGCGGTGACCGGGCTGATGCACGCGCTGGCCGCGCGCAAGGCCAAGGCCAATGTCGTCGGCATCATCGGGCTGGTGGAAAATGCCGTCGACGGCCATGCGCAGCGCCCCGGCGACATCGTCACTTCGATGTCGGGCCAGACCATCGAGGTGCTCAACACCGACGCCGAAGGCCGCCTCGTTCTGGCCGATGCGCTGTGGTACTGCAGCGATCGCTTCCAGCCGAAATTCATGGTCAATCTGGCGACGCTGACCGGCGCCACCATGGTCGCGCTCGGCCAGCACTATGCCGGGCTGTTCTCCAACAATGACGAATTGGCGAACAGGCTGACGAGCGCCGGGCAGGCGACGCAGGAACGCGTGTGGCGGATGCCGCTCGGCACCGAATACGACAAGCTGATCGATTCGAAAAATGCCGACATGAAGAACATCGGCGGCCGCTATGGCGGCGCCATCATCGCGGCGCAGTTCCTGCAGCGCTTCGTCAGGGATACACCCTGGGCGCATCTCGACATCGCCGGCACCGCGA
This sequence comes from Mesorhizobium sp. WSM4829, assembly GCF_055811475.1. NCBI lineage: Bacteria > Pseudomonadati > Pseudomonadota > Alphaproteobacteria > Hyphomicrobiales > Phyllobacteriaceae > Mesorhizobium > Mesorhizobium sp. WSM4829. Next base: position 67,893 of record NZ_JBVVQJ010000010.1, read on the forward strand.
TGGGCGCGCCGTCCAGCGAGATCAACCAGTCATGGGCCTCCGGCTTCGGCGTCAGGCTGCTCGACCGGCTGGTTCGCGACAACTACGAGGAGTGATGCCCTTCAAGGCGCGATCATGGCCGACGTCCTGTTCTACCACCTGACCGAATCGACTCTGGAGGATGCGTTGCCCGGCCTGCTCGAGCGCAGTGTCGATCGCGGTTGGCGCGCCGTGGTACAGACCGGCTCCGAAGAACGGCGCGACGCGCTGGACCAGCATCTTTGGACCTTCAGGGACGATTCCTTCCTGGCGCATGCGACGGACCGCGAATCCTATCTGGCCGAGCAGCCGATCCTTTTGACAACCGGCCATGACAATCCGAACGAGGCGCAGATACGCTTCCTGGTTGACGGCGCGGTGCCGCCGAAGCTTGCCGGTTACGAGCGCGCCGTGTTCCTGTTCGACGGCCACGATGCGGCCCAGGTCGAGGCGGCGCGCACGCACTGGAAGACGATGAAGGAAGCCGGCCACGCAGTCACCTACTGGCAGCAGACCTCAGACCGGCGCTGGGAACGCAAGGCGTAGTAAAGCCTGCCGCCTGGGCGATCCGCAACCTGGGGTTGCTACAACTGAAGTCGTTCAGCCAAGTCAATGAAGTCGCTGGCCACCAGGTCCCAGGCTTGATCAGGGTGCATATCCGTGGTCTGCGCTATCCCGTGCTCGGTCGGACGCGGGACAAAGGCTGTTCGCAATCCGCATGCCCGAGCCGCCGCAAGGTCGCCATTGTGGGCGGCCACAAGACAGATCTCATCCGGCTTCATTGCCAGCACGTCAGCGGTGCGAAGATAGGCTTCCGGCGCAGGCTTGTAGGCTTGCACGACTTCGGCGCCGAGGATCGCATCCCAGGGGATGCGACTGCGCTTCGCCATATTGAGCATGAGGGCGATGTTGCCGTTCGAGAGCGGCGCGATGATATAGCGGGCCCTGAGCCGTGCAAGGCCGGCCACCACGTCCGGCCATGGCTCCAATCGGTGCCATGCCAGGTTCAGTTCGTCCAACTCGGACGCTGGCACCGAAGCCGGGTCGATCCCGAATTCTGGCAATATGGCTTCCAGATTCTCCCGATGCAGCACGTCGAGCCGTGTAAAGGGCCGCCGGCCGCTGCGCACCTCCTCCATCGCTGGGGAGTAACGGCGGCGCCACGCATCCGCGAAAGCGGTAGGAATAGCGGATCCTGCTCCATGCCGCTTCAGGAACGGCTCAGCTTCGCGCGCCACGCCGCTGCGCCAATCGACGACAGTGCCGAACACGTCGAATACCAACGCACGTACGCCATCCAATGCCATCAACATTCGGCTCCTCGATCCGCACACTAAATGACCGCATTCGGGGGCGAGCGCCCCGAGGAAAATTTGCGACAGGCAAACCAGTGACCGGATGGACCGGGTGAACCTATCGCTAACCTCAGGATATGTGCGAAAGGCGAGCGGCACCACTATTCCAGAATGACGACGGCCTCCACCTCGAAGAGCATGGGGTCAATTGCAAGCTTGGGAACGGGAATCAGGGTCTGCGCCGGCAGCGCTTCACCGAACATTTTTTTGACGTTCTTGGTCAACACCTCAAGCTTGGACATATCGTGATCGACCACGAAGACGGTGAGCTTGGCGACCTGATCCGGCTTCGCACCGAGCGCATCGAGGGCGGTGCGCAAATTTGTGTAGGCCTGCTCAACCTGGACAGCGAAGTCGGGCGACAAGGCTCCCGTGCTGTCTTGCCCGCCCTGTCCGGAGATGTAGGCCACCCGGGCTCCGAGCGGCGTGATCACCGCCGTGCTGTAGCCATTCGGCGACGGGTCGTAGAGGTTTTGTGGATTGACGATGGTCAGCATGAGATCCTTCTCATTGGCTGTCGTGGCAGTGGGAACTCCGATGGTCATGATGATTAGCCCTTCGATAAGCAGATGCTTGATTGCGCGTGACATGATTTTCTCTTGGCTATGCGAGCAAGGTACTCTCGCGGCCGGCGTTATTGAACTTTAACCGTATCGCTCATACGATCACTCGTGCGACGTACGAGTCATCGTATGGTACGTCGTACGAGTCAATCGTTCAAGATCGACATTCGTTCGCGTTGCCAGTCAAAATCGACGCTCTGAACAGCGAGGAAGACGGATGGCTGCCAAACGCAGCGGCCGGAGCAAACGAGGGATAAATGAGCGGCTCCAGCCCTTGCAGGAGCCGCACAGTGAACCGCCGCTCTCTCGGGAACGTATCGTGGCGACCGCGGTGGAACTGCTTGACGCTCAAGGAGTCGACGGATTGACGATGCGTCGGCTGGCCGATCGCCTCGGCTCGGGCGTGATGAGCCTATATTGGCACGTCGACAACAAAGAGGATGTCTTTGATCTGGCGCTCGACTCGGTGCTTGAATATCGCGGACCGCCGCAAATAGCTCAAGACTGGCGCGGAGAAGTCGTTCATGTGCTCGAAGACTGGCGCGCCAGCATGCTGCGCCACCCTTGGTCGGCATCGCTGTTGCCGCGCCGGGCGCTCGGCCCGAACATCCTCGGTCGCTTGGAACTGCTGAGCAAGACCTTGTCCAGAGCCGGCGTTGCGGACGCAGATGTGAACGTTGCGATATGGTCGCTCTGGAACTATGTGATGGGCGCCACCATCACCCGGGCGAGCTTCGACCTCTCGGACGACGACAGGGCCGCTGCGCAGCAGCGCCTTACACGTCTCAGCGAACGTTATCCGACAATCGAACGCTCTCGTCTGCTGTTGGACAATGATTGGGACGGCGCTTTCAGGAATGGCCTCGGCCTCCTGCTCGATGGCCTCTCTCCAAAATGAGGCTGAACGGTAGCTTTGGCTGAAAGCGACTGTCGCAAAATCGCCGATTAAAGTCACAGTTTTGCAGCTGATTTTTGCAAGGTCGCAGAAGACGCGGCAACGTCCAGGGTTCCGCAATGGGTGTGAGCCGAAATGCATCCTCTGCATTGCCAAGGCCACTTGACGAAAGGCTGGTGGCGCGCAAAACTGATAGGATGTCAGACCAATTTTGGGCGTAGGTACCCATGCGAATGCGCGGCGAACTGCCCGGGGCACCTGCCACGCGTGTGGCAATCGCCACGCTCCCGCCGTTGGACCGCGGCAAACAAGTCATGGAAGCGCTGGCAGACTATGTCGAGCGCGCTTCGCTGAAGAGCGGTGACCGGCTTCCGACCGAACGCGAATTGATGGCCGCGCTTTCCGTGGGGCGTTCGACGATCCGCGAGGCGATGGGGCGTTTCGAAGCGCTCGGCGTCACCGAGACCCGCAAAGGCAGCGGCACCTATCTGCTCAAGCCGATATCCGCCGGCACGATCCATTTGCCGCTGTCGCTCAATACGGCTGAGCTGCGCGACGGTCTCTTGCACACCCTCGAGGTGCGCCGCGGCATCGAGGCCGAGGCAAGCATGGTTGCGGCACGGCGGCGGACAGTCGACGATCTGCGGACGATCGAGGAAAAACTCATCGAGATGGAGCGCGTCCATCTCGCCACCGGCACGTCGGGGCCGGAAGACCTGGCCTTTCACCTAGCGGTCTACGATGCCACGCACAACCCGCTTTTCCGGCAGCTCCTGGGGCAGATGCGCGAAGCGTTCGAGCGCTTCTGGGACCATCCTTTCGACCGGCAGGATTTCGCGCGGCGATCGTTCCCGTATCACCGTGAGCTGTTCGATGCCATCGTCGCCGGGGACGCGGAGCTGGCGCGCGGAAAAACGCTGAAGATCCTCGAGATTGTGGAAGAGGATATCGAGGAAATGTCGAAATGAATGGCCCGGATTTTTTCGACCAGGCCTCGCTGATCGCCGCCCATGACGAGGGCAACGCCTTCGATGCCGTCGTCCCGCCGATCGTGCAGACCTCGCTCTTCACCTTCTCGAATTATGACGAGATGCTCGAAACATACCGCGGCGAAAAAGTGCGGCCGACCTACACGCGCGGGCTGAACCCGACGGTGCGCATGTTCGAGGAAATGCTGGCGAAGCTGGAGGGCGCCGAGGACGCGATCGGTTTTGCAAGCGGCATGTCCGCCATCTCATCGGCAGTGCTGAGCTTCGTCGAACCGGGCGACCGCATTGTCGCAGTCAGGCATATCTACCCGGACGCGTTCAGACTGTTCGGCACGTTGCTCGCGCGCATGCGCATCGAGGTGACCTATGTCGACGGGCGCGACGAGGCGGCTGTCGCGAGCGCCCTGCCTGGCGCCAGGCTGTTCTATATGGAAAGCCCGACCAGCTGGGTCATGGAAACGCATGACATCGGCGCGCTCGCTGCGCTGGCAAGGTCCCGCGGCATCCCGACCATCATCGATAACAGCTGGGCCAGCCCGGTCTTTCAGCGGCCACTGTCGCTCGGCGTCGACGTTGTGGTCCACTCCGCATCCAAGTACCTGGGCGGCCACAGCGACGTGGTGGCCGGCGTGGTCGCGGGCTCGAAGGAATTGATTGGCCGCATCCGCGGCGAAGCCTATCCATATCTCGGCGGCAAGCTGTCGCCATTCGATGCCTGGCTCTTGATTCGCGGCTTGCGCACACTGCCGATTCGGATGCGCGCTCATCAGGCCTCCGGCCTCGAAATCGCACGGCGCCTGCGGGATCATCCAATCGTTGAGAGGGTCTGCCATCCAGGGTTGGCCAACCTGCTTCCCGCGGGGCTCACCGGCACGTCGGGCCTGTTCTCATTTGTCTTCCGCGACGGCATCGACATCCGCACCTTTGCCGACCGCCTCAAGCTGTTCAAGCTGGGCGTGTCGTGGGGCGGCCACGAAAGCCTCATTGTGCCCGGCGAGGTCGTGCTGCAGCAGAAGGCCCAACCCAATTCCGCGATGGCGTTCGGCGTCCATCCGCGGTCCGTGCGTCTCCATGTCGGCCTCGAGGGAACCGAGGCGCTGTGGAGTGACCTGGAAACGGCGATCGACGCCGCTTCCGAAGAAAAGACCTGAAGCAACCAGACAAGAAGGGAACGGAAAATGAAGAAGCTTCTTATCGCCGCATTCGCCACCGTACTGATGTCGGGTGCTGCACTCGCCGACACGACGCTGAAGCTCGTGGAGGTGATCACCAGCCCCGAGCGTACCGAAACCCTGAAGTCGATCGTCGCCAAATTCGAGGCAGCCAACCCGGGCACCAAGGTCGAGGTGATCTCGGTGCCCTGGGGCGAGGCGTTCCAGAAATTCGCGACCATGGTGTCTGCCGGCGAAATCCCCGACGTCATGGAGATGCCGGACACCTGGCTGTCGCTCTATGCCAACAACGGCCTTCTCGAAAGCCTCGAACCCTATCTTGCCAAATGGGAGCACACCTCGGGCCTCACCGATCGCGCGCTCGAACTCGGCCGCGACGTGAACAACACCGCCTACATGCTGCCCTACGGCTTCTATCTGCGGGCGATGTTCTACAACAAGAAGCTGTTCAAGGAGGCTGGTGTCACCGAGCCGCCCAAGACAATGGACGAGTTCGTGGCGGCATCGGAGAAAGTATCCAAGCTTCCAGGCAAATATGGCTACTGCCTGCGCGGCGGGCCGGGTGGCCTCAACGGCTGGATCATGTTCGGCGCAACCATGGCCGGCTCCAACGAGTTCTTCAATGAGGACGGCACCTCGACCATGAACAGCGAGGGCTGGGTCAAGGGACTGACCTGGGTCGTCGATCTGTACAAGAAGGGATTGGCGCCGAAGGACAGCGTCAACTGGGGTTTTAACGAAATCGTCGCCGGATTCTACACCGGCACCTGCGCAATGCTTGATCAGGATCCAGACGCGCTGATCGCGATAGCCGAGCGGATGAAGCCGGAAGACTACGGCGTCACGACCATGCCGAAGGGGCCGAGCGGCAAGACGTTCCCGACCATCGGCTATGCCGGTTGGTCGATGATGGCGGCCAGCCAGAACAAGGACCTCTCCTGGAAGCTGATCGAAACGCTCGAAGGGCCCGAGGGCAATGTCGAGTGGAACAAGCGCACCGGAGCGCTGCCGGTCCACAAGTCGGCCGAAAAGGATCCCTTCTACGCAAGCGAGCAGTTCAAGGGCTGGTTCGCTGAACTCGAGGACAAGGATGCGGTGCCAACGGTTATGCCGACCTATCTCGAGGAGTTCGCCTTCTTCAAGGACTCGATGGTCATCAAGACCAGTCAGCAGGCACTGCTTGGCGATATCACGCCAGAGGAAATGGCCAACCAGTGGGCCGACTATCTGACCAAGGCGCAGCAGAAATACCTGGCCAAGAAATAAACGGCGGACGCCAGGCATCGGAGCCGCCCATCGCGGGTGGCTCCGATACGTCTCGTCCATGGTCAATTGGAAGGAGGGTCGATTGGAAGGATGGTCGATTGGACGGATGGCCAATTGGAGCGAAAGCGTTAGCTGATGGTCTTTGACGCCACCGCCGGGTTCCCGGAATCGCGCCGCCGGTCGCTGGTCGACCGGATCACGCGCCATGCCGAGCCATATCTTTACACCGCCCCGGCGCTGATTCTGATCGTCACCATCATGCTGGCGCCGCTGGTATTAGGCCTGTCCTACGCCTTCCGCGACGTGCACTTGCTCAACCCCTTCTCCGGCGGGTATGTCGGGCTCGATCATTTTCGCACCCTTTATGACGACGACAACTTCTATCGGGCGCTGCGCAACACGCTGTGGTGGACCGGCGCATCCGTCTTGCTGCAATTCGTGTTCGGCCTGATCCTGGCGCTGTTGCTCGACCGGCCGTTCGGCGGCCGCGCCATAGCGCAGGCGCTGGTGTTCCTGCCCTGGGCGGTACCGACTTTCCTCACCGGGCTCAACTGGGCGTGGCTGTTCAACCCCGTCATCGGACCGCTGCCGCATTGGCTTTATGCGCTCGGCCTCATGAATGAGCCGGCCAACATCCTTTCCAATCCGCAGCTTGCCATGTGGGGACCGATCATAGCCAACGTCTGGTGGGGCATTCCCTTCTTCGCCATCACGCTGCTGGCCGCGCTCCAAGCCATCCCGCGCGACCTCTACGAGGCGGCGGCGATCGACGGCGCCGGGGCATTCAGGCGGTTCACGTCGATCACCTTGCCATTCCTTGCGCCGACCATTGCCATCACCGTGCTGTTGCGCACCGTCTGGATCTCGAACTTCGCCGACCTGATCATCGTCATGACCAGCGGCGGGCCTGCCGACCGCACGCAGATCGTCGCGAGCTACATCTTCACGCAAGCCTTCAGGGCCCTGGATTTCGGCTATGCCTCGGCCATCGCGCTGGTGCTGCTCGTCCTGTTGCTCGCCTATTCGATGCTGATCGTCATGCTGCGGCAAGTCCTGATGGATCGGGCCTGATTGGGATGACCAGATGAACAGCTATTCGACGTTCGGCACCGCGCTGCACCGCCTGGCGATCCTCTGCTACGTCCTCTTTGCACTGTTCCCGCTGTTCTGGCTGTTGAAAGTATCGGTCACGCCGAACGACCTGCTCTATTCCGAGGGCGTGCGCATGTGGCCGTCACGGATGAGCTTTGAACATTTCCGCTTCGTGCTGGCCCACAGCGCATTCCCGGTCTTCTTCAGGAACAGCATGATCGTTGCCGGCGCGACGGCCGTGATCGTGACGCTGCTTGCGTCTCTCTCCGGCTATGCGCTGTCGCGCTTCACCTTCCGCGGCAAATACTGGCTGGTCGCGCTGATGCTGCTCACCCAGATGTTTCCATTGGTGATGCTGGTCGCGCCGATCTTCAAGATGCTCTCGCCGCTCGGGCTGACCAACAGCCTGACCGGGCTGGTGGTCGTCTACACCGCCTTCAACATCCCCTTCGCGACGTTCCTGATGCAGTCGTTTTTCGACGGCATTCCCAAGGAGTTGGAGGAGGCGGCCAAGATCGATGGCGCCACGCAGTTCATGGCGTTTCGCCAGATCGTCCTGCCGCTGACGCTGCCCGGCATTGCGGCGACGCTTGGTTTTGTATTCACCGCCGCATGGAGCGAACTGCTGTTCGCGCTGATGCTGATTTCGGGCAACAGCGCCGCCACGTTTCCGGTCGGTCTGCTCACCTTCGTGTCGAAGTTTTCGGTCGATTTCGGGCAGATGATGGCAGCCGGCGTGCTGGCGCTGGTCCCGGCCTGCCTCTTCTTCCTGTTCATCCAGCGCTATCTGGTCCAGGGCCTGACGGCCGGCGCGGTCAAGGGCTGAGTGAGGTTCAATGGCATCGATCGACATCCGCAACGTCCGCAAGAATTTCGGCGTCGTCTCCGTGCTGCATGGCGTCGACCTGTCGATAGAGAACGGCGAGTTCGTGGTGCTGGTGGGACCGTCGGGCTGCGGCAAGAGCACGCTGCTGCGCATGATCGCCGGGCTCGAGGAGGTGACCGAAGGTGAGATTCGGATCGACGGCATGCGCGTCAATGAGCGGGCGCCCAAGGACCGCGACATCGCCATGGTGTTCCAGTCCTACGCGCTCTATCCGCACATGAATGTCGCTGAGAACATGAGCTACGGCCTGCGCATCCGCAAGGCTGCCCGCGAGAAGATCACGTCCGCCGTCAGCAATGCAGCCAGGAAGCTTGAGCTGCAGCCGCTGCTTGCGCGGCGGCCGAAGGCACTGTCTGGCGGTCAGCGTCAGCGCGTGGCGATGGGCCGCGCGATCGTGCGACAGCCCAAGGCATTCCTGTTCGACGAGCCGCTGTCCAATCTCGATGCGCGCTTGCGTGAGCAGATGCGGGCAGAGATCAAGAAGCTGCACCGCGATCTCGGCGCGACCTCGATCTATGTCACTCACGACCAGATCGAGGCGATGACACTGGCCGACCGGATCGTCGCCATGCATGAGGGCGTGGTGCAGCAAGTCGGTAGCCCGCTGGAGCTTTACGACCGCCCTGCCAACCTGTTCGTGGCCGGCTTCATCGGATCGCCGGCAATGAATTTTCTGTCGGCGCGCTATGAGACCGGCGCAGGCACGGCCGGCGCACGATTGCTTGACGGAACGCTGATTGGGCTTTCGTCAGCCTATCAACTCGAGGAGGGCGCGGCGGTGACACTCGGCATCCGGCCGGAGCATGTCGAGATGTCGCCGGCATCGGAGAGCAGCCTGAGGGCGACGGTCGACTTGATCGAGCCGACCGGCTTCGGCATCATCCTGCATCTCGGCCTGCATGGCCTGCCATTCAACGTCTTCACGCTGGACAGGGCGGCGCTGACGGCTGGCCCGAAGGTGACGGTGGCTTTCCCGCCGCAACATCTGCATTTGTTCGACGAGACTGGAATGCGCGCATTGGAAACGAGCCTCCAGCAGGGGAAAGGCTGATCGTCCTTATCGGCGCTCAGATCATTCGGATTCTGTTCCCACCTTTGGGTCCGATGCTATTGTCTATCTTGGCACCGCCGAATTCGATACGACATTTGATCTCGGCCTCGACATGGCTCCTGGGACGAGATGGAACGCGCCCGCGCGGCGCTAATGCTAATATCCGGCATGGTAGTCGAGCGCATGCGCTTTCTGTTTCTTCTGATCCTGCTCGCCGGCATCGGCATCGGCGTCGTCTATCCCTGGGCGATGACCAATTTCTCCGGCCATGAGATCGGCACCTGGCGGGTCTACGAACAGGGCCGGTTCAAGCCGGCGACGGTGCCGCTGGCCGCTCGCGACGCGCCGGTGCGGGTGCTGGTCGACCTCACCGCGAGAACCGAACGCATCGTCTCGCAACAGCGCACCGTGCTGACGCTGACCGCCGCCACCGGCGGCAGGACGGTGCTCGCCTCAACGCTGCAATTCAACCATTCGGAAAATCCGCGCCAGGTCAGCCCGCAACTGCCGGACAAGATCTTTCGCGACGAAGCCGGCCTGATCGCGAAGGTCAGCCCCGGCCCGTACCTCTTCACCATCGGCCTGGGCGACGCCGAAGGCATCGAGATGCGGGCGGTGGACCTCGTGCTGCGTTCCGGCGTCGGCGAGATCGATCGTCGGGCGCGGCCGGTCGGCTTCTCGCTGATAGCGGCCGGCCTGATCGGGCTGCTGTTGGCGTTGCGTTTCGGCGGCCGCCGGCCGCAAAATCCGAATTCGCAGCCGCCACCGCCACGCTGGGGCAGGGGCTCGAACTAGATCGTGAATTACCGCCACGCCTATCACGCCGGAAACTTTGCCGATGTCGTCAAGCATGTCGTGCTGAGCCGGCTCGTCGAATATCTGAAGCAGAAGGACAAGGCCTTTCGCGTCATCGACACCCATGCCGGCATCGGCCGCTACGACCTGTCGTCGACTGAAGCGCAAAAGACCGGTGAATGGCAAGGCGGTATCGGCCGACTGGTCGATGCCGCGCTTGACGCACCGGCGGCAGCACTGCTGGCGCCTTATCTGGAAGCCATCCGTTCGCTCAATCCTGAAGGCGGCGTGAAAAAATATCCGGGCTCGCCGCTGATCGCGCGTCATCTCATGCGCAAGCAGGATCGGCTGTCGGCGGTCGAATTGCATCGCCAGGACGCCGCGAAGCTGAGGGCGCTATTCGCTGGCGATTTCCAGACCCGGGTGATCGAGCTCGACGGCTGGCTGGCACTCGGCGCGCATCTGCCGCCGAAGGAAAAGCGCGGCCTTGTACTCATCGATCCGCCCTTCGAGGAGGAGGGCGAATTCGACCGCCTCGTCGATGGGCTGCGCAAAGCCCACAAGCGCTGGCCCGGCGGCGTCTATGCGTTATGGTATCCGGTCAAGGACCGCAAGGCGGTCGCCGCATTCCGCAAGGCGCTGGCGCAGTCAGGTGTCCCGAAGCTGCTCGACATCGGCTTCGAGATCAGGCCGCCGTCGGCCGAGCCCAGCCTTGACGGCAGCGGCATGGTGGTGGTCAACCCGCCGTTCACGCTGGAAGGCGAATTGCGCAGGCTGCTGCCGGCTTTGCACAATTTGCTGGTCATTGAAAAACCGGCGCATTGGACACTGGAATGGCTGGTGGCGTAGGGCGGCAGAGCTATCCGCGCGCCTGTCCTGGTTGAAGGCGATTTCGAACTAGGAAACCATTGTCGCTACAACCGCTTGACCGCGCGCAAGCGAATCCGCACAGTGCGCGCAGTCGACCATAAGAGGCTGCCATGACTCGCTTCGCCCAATCCGCCCTTGCCGCACTGATCGCGCTTTGCACGCCGCTCGGCACGTCTCTCGCTGTCACCCAGGCAGCAAAGGCGGCCGACCTTGCCGTCTACACCGAAGAAGACAGCGGCGTTTGCGGTGAGGCCTGGGTGCTGAACAAGATCACCAGCCGCTTCTCCTACCAGGTGCACCACGTGCCGAATCTGCCCGACGTCGAGATTGTCGATTTCCAGGGCATCCACCAGAATCGCTATCTGCCAGCCAACGAAACCTGGCCGATCGGCCGCCGCTATTGCGGCGCCACCGTCAGCCTGTCCGACGGCCACGCCCGCACCATCTGGTATCTGATCGAGGAAGGGCAGGGCTTTGCCTCGATCGGCGATAATGTCGAATTCTGCGTCGCGGGCTTCGACCGCTGGATGGTCTACAACGGCCGCTGCCGCGTCCTGCGCTGAACGCGTTTGCCGGGCTGCTCCGCCTCATCGAGGATGGCGCGAAGGAAAGCGGCGTGACCGCGAAAGGCGCGCCGTCCGATTGACGTCGCCCTGACCCGCGTCTGCGGTCGACGTCCGACAAACAGCTTTTCGACATCGACATAGCCCGCCGTGGCAAGCGTATCGATATGCGAGCCGAGATTGCCGTCGGTCGCATTGACGATGAGCTTCAATCGGGTGAATTCCAGCGCTTCGCGCCGTTCCAGAGAATTCAGCGCCGCCATGATCCTGAGCCGCACGCTCTGGTGGATGATTTCGTCGGCAGCCATTATCGGGCCTGCTGTGGTGTCCGGCGTTCAGTCTCACTGATCTGGGACAGCGCCGCCCGATATTGCGCGAATGACATGCGCTCTTCCAGATGATTCAGAATACTCTGCCAAATAGAGTAATCTGTCAACCGCGGACAAATCATGGCAGCGGAATTGTCGCGCTTTGCTTTTGCAGCTTGTGTAGATCGCCTGCTAGAACAAGAAGATGAGATCGATGAAGCAGCCGCCATGGTGGTGTCGGTCGACGATCAACGAACAAAAAAGGCTTGCTAAGCTTCAGCGCCTTGAAGTGGGATTGGTTCCGGCAATGCGCGCAGAATGTCTGTCGCAAACGGTCGGCAAAGCTCGAAGAGCAGCGCCGGCATTTTGCGAAATCAGCACGAGCGTAGTGTCGCCTGTAACCGAAACTTAAACTTCGGAAATCATGCTGATGCTTCGCTGGCTAGACAAGCGCGAGTCAGATATGCATTACGCGCCGGGTCATTAACGGCCGTCGGCACAACTAAGGGGCATGATATGGCTAAACAGTCATCCAAAGCGCCGGCATCCAAGTCACCGGCAAAGCAGGCACCGGCAAAGAAAGCACCAGTAAAGGCAGTGGCGGCAAAGGCCGCAGCCGCTGTGAAGAAAGCAGCACCTGCTGCCAAACCGAAGGCCGCCGCGGCCAAGGCAAAAGCAGCGCCCGCCAAGAAGCCGGCTGCGAAGGCTGCGGCAAAACCGGCAGTGAAGAAAGCAGCACCGGCCAAGGCTGCGCCCGCCAAGGCAAAAGCAGCGCCGGCCAAGAAGCCGGCTGCAAAGGCCGCGGCCAAGCCCGCAGCGAAGAAAGCTGCGCCTGCCAAGACTGCACCCGCAAAGAAGGCTGCGCCGGCAAAGAAAGCGGCGGCAGCGAAGTCTTCGGTAGCGGTGAAGAAAGCAGCGCCTGCGGCCAAACCAAAGGCGAAGGCCGCGACCGCGAAGGCCAAGAAGTAATCGCGCTTCTTCGCTCGCGGAGGACAGTGCTGAGGACGGTTGAGGGCGGGTGCCGGATAGGCGCCTCGCTCGCAGGGTCAGTGCTCGGGCAGCAACAGAGGCGGAGGGAAGACAGCTTTTCGCAGCTCCCAGGACTTCGCCTTATGGCGAAGTCCGGTGGGGCATTTCTCTGTGCCCGGAGAGAAATTCTTGGTGCAAGACCGAGTTGGCTCGGTTTCGAACCCGTCTGACCTGTTCAGATGCTCTCAGGCTGGCACTGTACCGCTCATCTGCCTGCGATCGTGGAAGAGGACGGTCGTTCGCCGTGGCGCCCGGTTTTTCCGCCTGTGGGCTGTTGATCATGTCGGGATGTCCGGCCAACAGTGTCGCGGAAATGGATCATACGCAAATTCAAAGTGCTACAGCGGCCTTTGCGCATCCATGCTCTGTACTCGGCAAACAGGAACCCGATCATGCCCAGACTGCTCTACGCGTCCACGTCACCCTATAGTTCCAAAGTGCGCATGGCCGCGCTTTATGCCGGCATCGCCGTCGAGCTCGTGCCGATAAAAACCGAAGACAAACCGGCTGAGCTGATCGACGCCAATCCACTCGGCAAGATCCCGGTGCTGGTGCTCGACGACGGCCGCTCGATCCACGATAGCCGCGCCATTACCCAGCACCTCAACCGCATGTCGAAGAACGCGCTGTTTCCGCGCAATCCCGACAAGCGCCTCGAGGCGGAAGTGCTTGAAGCGCTGGCCGACGGCATCTGCGACTGCGCGCTGTCGATGGTCTATGAGCGGCGCACGCGCCCCGAGGATATGGTCTATCAGCCGTGGCTCGACCGCCAGTGGGCGAAGATCACCAGCGCGCTCGATCTGCTCAACGCCAATCCGCCAAAACTGCCAAAGAAGATCACCGCCGGCCAGCTGGCGCTGCGCGCCTGCCTTGGCTATCTCTCACTGCGCTTTGCCGGAAAATGGGAAAAGGGCCGCAATCGGCTGATCCGCTGGGCGGCGCGATTTGACGAGAAGTTTCCGGAGCTGAAACCCTGCGTCCCGGCGTGAGCGGCAGCCAGAGAAGGGGTCATAAAAAAGCCGGGCACGAGGCCCGGCTTTTTCGTGTCGTGGCTTGGACGATTTTAGAACTTCATACCGACGCCGAAGGTGACGCGGTTGTCGGTCGACTTGACCTTGCCGATACCGTCAAAGTCCTTGTCGCCGAAGTCGGTGTAGCGATACTCGACACGGCCGAACACATTGTCGGTGATCTTGATGTCGGTACCGACGCCGGCCGTCCAGCCGAGCATGGTGTTTTCGTCGCTGGCGCCGAGCGCTTCGATCTCCTGGTTCTTGAGCGCGCCACCGGCGGTGCCGTAGAGCAGGATTTCCGGGGTGACGGCGTAGCCAAGGCGGGCGCGCAGCGAGCCTTCGAAGCCGCCCTTGGCCTCGACGCCGCCATCGTCGCCCTCGATGCCGCTATAGCCGATATCGGCTTCAGCACCGTAGACGAAGTTCTCCGCCTGCCACTGATAGCCGCCGAAGACGCCGCCGACAAAACCATCGGTGTCGACGTCAGTGCCGATATCCTCGGCATCGGCGTGACCGCTGAAGCCGTAGCCGACGCTCACACCGGCATAGGGACCGGCCCAGGAAGCGACCGGAAGTTCGGCGATCGGGGCGGGGGCCGGCGGCTCTTCCGCGATGACGTCAGCAGCATAGGCGGTTCCGCCGAGGGCGAAGAGCCCGAACGCCACCGCCAGCGGTCGCGCAAATTTAAGATTGGCTTGCATTGTTCTTTACTCCTTAAGCCACAGGCACAGGCTTGCTTTTCACAAGCGCCCTCAACCCGCCGGGGGGAAAAACGGGTCTGGCGCTCAACGGTTCCGAATGTCGTGTCAAAATACGGCTGAAGCGAACCTGAACTTGGGTCATTACCTGGCACGAATATGGCTGAACTTTGACGTTGCATCTGCGCAACAGATGGTGTCAGGAGGCTTAGCCGTGCCGCGCTGAACGACGCTTGGAGCAAGGGGTCCGTAGTCCTATATTGCGGCTGGCAGGCCGAGTCCCGGCCACAGTCGAAAGACCGATCCGGCCGCTTTGCCACAATGCTGCCCAAGGTCCGAACGGCATTTAACGCTTCGCCGGCCATATTTTGCCGGCTGGCTCAAAATCGAGCCCCATTGAGGATTGACAGGATGAGCAAGGCCGCTGGAACGGCGCTGGTGACGGGCGGGGGCCAGCGGATCGGCAAGGCGATCGTCGAGGATCTCGCCGCGAACGGTTTTGCCGTCGTCATCCATTGCAACCGCTCGCGGGCCGAGGCGGAAGCATTGGCCGCGCGGATCAACGGCGGTCATTTTGGCCAGGGTGGCCGCGCTGCTGTGGTCGCCGCCGACCTGACCGACATTGCCGCGGTCGAGGACCTCGTTGGCCGCGCCGAAGCCGCGCTCGGGCCTGTTACACTGCTGGTCAACAATGCGTCGCTGTTCGTGGATGATACGGTTCAGGACGTCGACTGGCTTGCCTGGGACCGTCACTTTGCCATCCACGTGAAGGCGCCGGCATTTTTGGCGCAACAATTCGCCCGCGCGCTGCCGGAAGGCGAGGAAGGGCTGATCGTCAATATGATCGACCAGCGCGTCTGGCGCCCGACGCCCCGCTATTTCTCCTATGCGCTGTCGAAATCGACATTGTGGACGCAGACGCAGATGATGGCGCAGGCGCTGGCACCCCGCATTCGCGTCAATGCCATCGGTCCCGGCCCGACGCTGAAGAGCGCGCGTCAGCAAGACAGCGACTTTGCCGCGCAGGTCGACGGCCTGATCCTGAAGCGCGGCCCGGAATTGCCTGAATTCGGCGCCACCATCCGCTATCTCTGGAGCGCAAGCTCGGTCACCGGCCAGATGGTCGCGCTCGACGGCGGCCAGCACCTTGCATGGCAGACGCCGGATGTGACAGGCATTGTCGAATGAGTCCCATGGACCAGAAACACAAACGTGTCGGCGCTGCCGAAGACCTGCCCCCCGACGTCGACCTCGAGGACGAGGTGGCGGAGGAGATCGTCGAACCGTCAACGCCCGGTTCCGGTGGCCCTGATGTCGCCTTCACGACCATCGATTGGACGCCGCATGCCGGCGATGCCGACGGCATGGTCGGCGCCGAGGTTATCCAGACGCTGGTCAAACGGCTGCCCAACGCGCCCGGCGTCTACCGCATGATGAATGCCGCAGGTGACGTGCTCTATGTCGGCAAGGCGCGCAGCCTGAAGAAGCGGGTGACCAATTACGCACAAGGCCGCTTCCACACCAGCCGCATCGGCCGCATGGTGCGCGAGACGGCGACGATGGAGTTCGTCGTCACCCGCACCGAGATCGAAGCGCTGCTGCTGGAAGCAAATCTTATCAAGCGCTTGCGGCCGCGTTTCAATGTGCTGATGCGGGACGACAAGTCGTTTCCCTACATCCTTTTGACCGGCGATCATGTCTCGCCCGGCATCTACAAGCATCGCGGCGCGCGCTCGCGCAAGGGCGACTATTTCGGCCCCTTCGCCTCGGCCGGCGCCGTCGGCCGCACCATCAACTCGCTGCAGCGCGCCTTCCTGCTCAGGAGTTGCACCAACTCCTTCTACGAGAACCGCACCCGGCCGTGCCTGCTGTTCCAGATCAAGCGATGCGCCGGCCCGTGCACCGGCGAAATCTCGCATAGTGACTATGCCAGGCTGGTCGCCGAGGCGAAGGACTTCCTGTCCGGCCGCAGCCAGAAGGTGAAGACCGACATCTCCGCCGCCATGCAGCAGGCCGCGGAGAATCTCGATTTCGAGCGCGCCGCAATCTATCGCGACCGGCTGGCGGCATTGTCGCATGTGCAGAGCCATCAGGGCATCAACCCGCAGACCGTCGACGAGGCCGATGTCTTCGCCATCCATCAGGAAGGCGGCCAGGTCTGCATCCAGGTCTTCTTCTTCCGCACCGGCCAGAACTGGGGCAACCGCGCCTATTTCCCCAAGGCCGATCCGGCGATGGAGGCGGCCGAGGTGCTGGGCTCGTTCCTGGCGCAATTCTATGACGACAAGCCGACGCCGCGCGCCATCCTGTTGTCGCATGGCGTCGAGGACCAGGAATTGCTGGCTGAGGCGCTCTCCACCCGCGCGGGTCGCAAGGTGGCGATCTCGGTGCCGCAGCGCGGCGAGAAGAAGGATTTGACCGACAACGCCCTGCAGAATGCCCGTGAGGCGCTCGGCCGCCGGCTGGCCGAGACCTCGACGCAAGGGCGGTTGCTCACCGGTTTCGCCGAGACTTTCGGCCTGGAGAAACCGCCGGTGCGCATCGAGGTCTACGACAACTCCCACATCATGGGCACCAACGCCGTCGGCGCCATGGTGGTCGCCGGGCCGGAAGGCTTCGTGAAGAACCAGTACCGGAAATTCAACATCCGCTCGACCGAGATCACGCCGGGAGACGATTTCGGCATGATGCGCGAGGTGATGGAGCGGCGTTTCTCCCGCCTCCTGAAGGAACATGGCGATGTGCCGCGGAGCGAACAGGCGGCGGACGACATGCTGGCCGAACAGGGCGACGATATCGAGGATGCAGGCGGCTTCCCGGCCTGGCCAGACGTCATCCTCATCGATGGCGGCCAGGGCCAGATGACGGCGGTACGACAAATCCTCGCCGACCTCGGCATCGAGGACCGCGTCCAGGCCATCGGCATCGCCAAGGGCCAGGACCGTGACGCCGGCCGCGAACGCTTCTTCGTCAGGGGCAAGCCACCGTTTTCGCTCCCCGTACGCGACCCCGTGCTCTATTTCGTTCAGCGGCTGCGCGACGAGGTCCACCGTTTCGCCATCGGCTCCCACCGCGCCCGCCGCAAGAAGGAGATGGTCAAGAGCCCGCTTGACGAGATCAGCGGCATCGGTCCCGGTCGCAAGCGCGCGCTGCTCATGCATTTCGGCACCGCCAAGGCGGTCAGCCGCGCCGCGATCGAGGATCTGGTCAAGGTCGATGGCATTTCCGAGCAGGTCGCCAAGCTGGTCTACAACCATTTTCACGAGAGCTGATGATTCGGCTATTTTCGGCTGGTCCATCGACTATCATCTGTTGACCCCCCACATTCGCTTCTGATTTGAGTAGGCAGGTAGAAAGAGTTCCAAAGAAATGGCCCAGCGCGCATTCAACCTGCCCAACATGCTCACTTACGTCCGCATCCTAGCGGTGCCGCTGGTTGTGCTGTGTTTTTTTCTCGAAGGCCATCTGAAGTCGAGCGACTTCGCCCGCTGGTCGGCGTTGGTCATTTTCCTGCTCGCCTCGATCACCGATTATTTCGACGGCTATCTGGCGCGCGCCTGGCAGCAGACCTCGAATATCGGCAAGATGCTCGATCCGATCGCCGACAAGTTGCTGGTCGCCACATGCCTGCTGCTGCTGGCGGCCGATACCGATAGGCATGCCGGCATCGCCGGCTGGTCGCTGTGGGCAGCGATCATCATCTTGTGCCGCGAAATCCTGGTCTCGGGCCTGCGCGAATATCTGGCGGCGCTGAAGGTCTCGGTACCGGTGACGCAACTGGCGAAGTGGAAGACCACCATCCAGATGATCGCCATCGCCTTCCTGCTCGCCGGACCTGCCGGCGACAAGATCTTCCCGCTGACCACGCAGGTCGGGCTGGTGCTGTTGTGGATCGCCGCGCTGGTGACGCTTTACACCGGCTACGACTATTTCCGCGCCGGCCTCAAGCACATCATGGACGAGTAGCATGTCGACGAGGCTCATCTATTTCGCCTGGGTGCGCGAGCGGATCGGCAAGCCGCAAGAGGACGTCGAATTGCCCGCCGGCATCGAGACGGTGGCCGACCTGCTGCGCTGGCTGAAATCGCGCGGCGAGGAGTACGAGCACGCGCTGCAATATCCTGACGTGATCCGCGTCGCCATCAACCAGGAACATGTCGAGCACCGCGAGAAGATATCAGGCGCGCGCGAGATCGCGCTGTTCCCGCCGATGACGGGTGGCTGAAATGCCCGGCGCGGTGGTGCCGACGGTGCGCATCCAGGCGGAGGATTTCGATGTCGCTGCCGAGATCGCCAAGATGACGCAAGGCCGCGCCGACATCGGCGCCGTGGTTACTTTCTCGGGTCTCTGCCGCGACGAGGCAGGCAGGCTCGCGGCACTCGAGCTCGAACATTATCCCGGCATGGCCGAGGCCGAGATCGGCCGCATCGCCACCGAGGCGGTTCACCGCTGGCCGCTGCAGGGGCTCACCGCCATCCATCGCCACGGCAGGATCGCGCCCGGTGAGAACATCGTGCTGGTGGTCGCTGCCTCCGCGCATCGGCAGGCGGCGTTCGAGGCGGCGAACTTCCTGATGGATTATCTCAAATCGCGCGCGCCGTTCTGGAAGAAGGAACATCACACCGACGGCTCGGAAGGCGGCTGGGTCGATGCCAAGGAGGCCGACGACGAGGCCGCCAACCGCTGGAAGCAGGCCGTGCCGAAACGAAATTGATGCTTCGCGTCACCGCTGGAGGGCGAGGTTCACATCAACCCTGATCACCCCTCGGCCTCCCATCAGCCCCCGGGCCTTCCATCAGCCCTTGTCAGTGCCGATCCAGTGATCGAGCGCAATCCGGCCGGGTCCCCACGCCATGATGCCGAGCGCCATCGCCGCCCAGGTGATGTGCAGCGGCCAGCCGTCCGGCACGGTGAGTTGTATGACCAGCGTCATCACGAGCAGGCCGAATGCCGCCAGTCGTGTCGCCAGGCCGAGAACGAGAAGAATTGGCAGCAGGATTTCCGCCGACCCTGAGGCGAAGGCCACCAGCCCAGGTGCAGGAAAATCGTAAGGGCCGCCGGGCAGATGCAGCTTGAGCTCCGAGCTGAAAAGCAGCACGGCGACATCGTTCAACTGAAGAAAACCGTCCCATTTGTTGATGCCGGACCGCCAGAACGGGACAGCGAGGGCGCAGCGCAGGACGAGTTGCGTCAGCGAAGGTGTGGCACTCGTGCGCAGCGCGGCATTCACCCTCTCGACGAGGGTGGCAGCCCCTCGCGGCTCGGTGCTGGCGTTCCGCCCAAGGTTCGTCATGCTCATCCTCCCTGGTCTGCCGCTGTGAAGGCGCCTGCTTGCAGCAGGCCGGCAATGTTGGCGGCAAGGTCGAATTCGGCAGTTTCCGCAAATGCTGCCACGGCCGCCGCGCCGAGCGGCTCGCCCGCCATCAGACGATCCAGAAAAGCTGCGCCGCCGGGCGGCAGGTGGCGAACAAAGACTTCGAGCCCGGGCCGCGTGACCAGCGCATCTTCAGGGCCGTCCGCCTCGATCCGCCCGACAGGGCGGTCGCGCCGGTTCGCCGCAAAGATCGTCACGACCGGATAGCGCGAGCGCATCGCACGCGTTGCCGGGTGTGGCACGAACACGGTATCGGCCAGCCGTTCAGGCGGGATCGAGCCCAGTGCTACGCAAGCCAGCGGTTCCGCGTCGGCGGCATGATAGGCGTCGAGCCAGGTCCGCTCCAGGCGCGCCACGTCAGCCAGCCATGGCATCGGCCGCGCATAGTCGTAGCGTTCGATGAAGTCGGGAAAGTCGTGGCCGTATTCGAACAGAAGCGGCGAAGTGGGTGGCGTTTCGCGGACATGGAAGCGCGCCATCGCCCGAAAGAAGTCCGGGCCGGTGATGCGCAGCGTCGCTGGAAAGCTGGCGGCCAGCGCATCGATCAGGCTGACCGTGACGTTGTTGCGGTAGACGGCGTATCGTTTGACCGCTGCCTTGCCGTTCGGCCCCGAGACAGCGTCAGGCGGGACACGGTCAGGATCGAGCAAACCGGCGGTGAATGCCGCGGCATAGTCGAACCGGTGGCCAAGATCGCCCGACTGGAGTTCATCCTGCGGCATGGGCTTTTCCGAACACTTGGTGGCTGTCGCCGTGATGGTCGAGAATCGCTTGGGCGGCGGCGGCCTCCGCCTTGAGCACCGACCAGTCGGGAATGGCGCTGTCCCACTCGATCAGCGTCGGCAGCGGTCCGCATTGGCCGATGACGATATCGAAGAGCTTCCAGACCGCGTCGGCGACCGGACCGTCATGGCTGTCGATGAGCAGCAGGTCGCCCTCGTCATCCTCCTGCTCGGCGTGCCCGGCCAGATGGATTTCGCCGACATGCGCGAGCGGGAAATCCGCGAGGTAGGAAAGTGCTGAATAGCCGTGATTGGTGGCCGAAACGAAGACATTGTTGACGTCGAGCAGCAGGCCGCAACCGGTGCGCTGCACCAGCGCGCCGATGAAATCCGTCTCGCTCATCGTCGATTCCGCGAAAAGGACGTAGGTCGAGGGGTTTTCGAGCAGGATCGGGCGGCCGATCGTCTCTTGCATTTCATCGATGTGATCCGCCACGCGCGAAACCGTTGCCGGCGTATAGGGCAGGGGAAGCAGGTCGTTGTAATAGGTGGTGTCGTGGGTCGACCAGGCGAGATGCTCGGAAACGAGCGCCGGCTGATAGCGGTCGACGAGCGCCTTGAAACGGCCGAGATGCACTTTGTCGAGCGGCCGCGGTCCGCCGATCGACATGCACACCCCGTGCAGCGAAACGGGATAGTCGCGGCGAATCCTGGCCAGCGCATCGTGCGGCGGACCGCCAGCCCCCATGTAGTTTTCGGCGTGGACCTCGAAGAAGCAGTCCTTTGGGCCGTCGCCAAGGATCGCGTGCAGATGCTCGTGCTTGAAACTGGTGCCGGCAAGGCCGGCGATCGGGTGCGCCGGAAAGCGCGAGGTTTTCGATATGCGGGATGCCGGGGCCAGTCCGTTCATCTTCATCTCCGCTTTCCGGGCAGCTTGCATGGCTTAGGAAGGGATGTCGCGGGTCAGCGCCGTGGGCGAGCCCTTGCGGTCGCCGGGCAGGTCCATCGTCGTACAGGTGCCGCCGTCGACGAACTTCCAGGCGTTGCCCTGGTAATCGACAGTCGAGGTGCCTTGGCAGGTGGTGCCAGGTCCTGCCGCGCAGTCGTTCTGCCCCTTCAGGGCGACGCCAAAGCACTTCTCCTTGCCGGCATCCATCGCCGCCTTCGCCTCTGCCTCGGACAGCGGCGCGGCCGTCGCAAAAGAAGCAAGAGCCGTGGCAACGGCGCCGGCCAGGAAGGCCGCGCTCACGGTTGATCTTGTTGACATGATTTCACCTCCGATTGGGTTGTTGCGCGCGCCATTCCTCAAGCGCGCATTGGTCAGTTCGGTCCGGAGGTTCCCTGCGTTACATCTTTTGGAACACGACTTCGTGATCGCCAGGGGACCACGCCAAGGAGGCCGACCACAGGGCAACGAGCCGCCGGAAGGCACCGCCCTGTGAACAGCCCGTGTGGGGCGCCACGGAACCACCGCAATCCTGCGAGACCTTCCGACCAGTTTGGCGCATTATGGGGAGCAGGATCATGCTGGGCAGGATCGCCGAGTTCTTCATCTTCGGTGTCGTGCCGCTGGTCGTTGGTATACTGGTGGTGCCTGAGTTGTCCGTCGCCGCCGAGAAGACCCTGAAGGGCGAGGTGATGTATCGCGAGCGCATCGCTCTGCCGCCCAACGCCGTGCTTTCCGTGCGGCTTGCCGATGTCTCGCTGGCCGAAGCGACGGCCGCCGTCATCGGCGAGCGCAAGGTGGCGCCGGCCGGCCAGGTGCCGATCAAGTTCGAGATCAGCTTTGATCCCCAAGTGATCCGGCCCCATATGACCTATGCGCTGCGGGCGCGCATCACCGTCGACGACAGGCTGTTGTTCATCTCCGATATGCGCCACCAGGTCGATCCACTGAGCGACGCGCCGCAGACCATCATGCTGAAGATGGTGACGTCGAGCGAGCAGCCGGCGTCGGCCCCGGTGGTCGGGCAGATCTGGCTGATCGAGTATATCGACGGCATCGGTGTGATCGCCGAACCGCAGGCGACGTTCAGGATCGACGAGGCCGGCAAGGCCGGCGGCAACGGGCCTTGCAACGTCTACTTCGCCACCGCCAAAGTCGATGGTTCGACGATTGCCATCAGTGACATCGGTTCGACCTTCAAGGCCTGCGCGCCCGAGACTATGGCCGAGGAAAAGGCGCTGTTCGAGGCGCTGGCCAAGGCGGCATCGTATCACGTCGACGCCGGCAAGCTCATCATCGTCGACAAAGGCGACCGCGTCATCCTGCGCTTCAACGCCGCGAGCTGATAACCGGTTTCGGTTTTGAGCATCATGCGCAGTTGGCGGGTGTCGGCGCCCGGCGTCCGGTGCCGGATCGCCGCAACGAAAAAGGCCGGCATTGCGCCGGCCTTTTGCATATGACGTGGTGACTTATCGCTCAGCCGACGATCTCGGTGTCCGAGAACCAGTATTTGATCTCCTGCGCGGCGGTCTCCGGCGCGTCGGAGCCGTGCACGGAATTCTCGCCGATCGACAGCGCGTGCAGCTTGCGGATGGTGCCTTCGGCGGCGTTGGCCGGGTTGGTGGCGCCCATCACGTCGCGGTTTTTGGCAATGGCGTTCTCACCTTCCAGCACCTGCACGACCGTTGGGCCCGACGACATCGACTCGACCAGTTCGACGAAGAACGGACGATCCTTGTGCACGGCATAAAAACCTTCCGCCTCGCGGCGGCTCATCCACACCCGGCGCGAGGCGACGACGCGCAGGCCGGCTTCTTCGAGCATCTGGGTGATGGCGCCGGTGAGATTGCGCCGGGTTGCGTCCGGCTTGATCATGGAAAAGGTGCGTTCGAGCGCCATGGGGTCGTCCTTGTGATGGAGGGTGGAATTCACGGTGGCGGGCTCTATACAAGCCGCCCGCCGGCTTGCCAAGGGGCTGGCGCTAATGCATCTCGCGCCAAAGTGCGCAGCGGTTTTGCGATAACGACATCCATAAAAACAAGAACTTAAGCGCGTCGCCGACGCGCATTAACCGCCGCAAGCGTGTCGCCGTCAGTCAAAACCAATGTTGTCATAACTGCATCTCGATCGTCAGCTTGGCCGTGTCGCCAGCCCGAAGGCCCTCGCGGACCCGCACCGCCGTCTTGATCGGCAACAGCAGGCTGCCGGATTTCTTGTCGGGAAACAGCGATGTTCGCCATCTCGTCTGGCCGATGACGGCTTCCACGCCAAGCGAGCCCCACGGCCGTGCCATCCCCGCCATTGCCGTCTTGATCCGTGCCCCAAGCTCCGGCGGCAGCGTCACGAAATGCCAGCCGCCCTTGCATGGATAGACCCAGATCTCGGCCTGCACGTCGTAGCGAAACATTTTTGCCCTTCCTCAGATCAAGGCCGTCACGGCTGGCTTTGCCATGGTGCCTTGTTGGCAACGCCGGCGATCGGCGAAATCATCCTAATATCCATTCTTCCCTGCAAATGAGGATGGCAGCGTTGCCGTTGCACTACCGCCTTATCACCATCGAAACGCGCCGGACTTCCCAGCCTTCCCGCTCCAGTTCCGGCACGCTGTGGTTCTCGCAGGGGTAGCCGACGCAGAAGTAGCCGATCAGCGTCCACTCCGGCGGCGCGTCCAGGATCATCGCCATTTCGGCCGGGTCGAGGATCGAGACCCAGCCCATGCCTATTCCTTCGGCGCGCGCCGCCAGCCAAAAAGTATGGATCGCCATCACCGCCGAATATTCGATGGTGGCGGGCATGGTCAGGCGGCCGAGCCCATGTCCCTGTTGCGTCCCGCGGTCGGCAAAGACAGCGAATTGACAAGGCGCCTCGTTCAGGCCGGCAAGCTTCAGGCGCGCATAGAGCGCGGCGCGTTCGCCGCCGAACGATGCGAGCGCCTCCGCATTGCAGCGCTCGAAGCATGCCCTGACGGCGCCGCGGCACGCCGCACTCTCGACCACGACGAAACGCCAAGGCTGGCTCAGCCCGACCGAGGGCGCAAGGCTGGCGAGGTCAAGCAGCCGCTCCAGCGCGCCTTCGGGGAGCGGTGTCGGCCTGAATCGCCTGACATCCCGCCGCCACAGGAAGAGGTTAACCAGATCGGCGCGAAAATCGTCCGGGAATTCCGGGTCTGAGGTCATGGTGTCTCTTTGCTAGGGGAGTAGGGGAGTAGGGGAGTAAGGCAGTAAGCAGTAGGGCAGTAGGTATGCGCGCCGACGCTAACCTCGTTACTCCCTACTAACCTACTCCCTTACTCCCCTACTCCCCTACTCCCCTATGAAGCCGCCGCCACCTTGCGGCCGAGCCCATCATGCAGGTCGAGGCAGCGCTCGAACCACTGCGCCACCACATCGCTGTCGTCGAGCAACCGGTAGGGTGAGGCGATGCGCGCCCATTGCAGCGCGCCGAAGACGATGTAGTCGGCAAACAGCGGTGATTGGCCGCCGATGAACGGCTGATAGGCCAGCATCGAGCGCAATGGCTCCAGCGAGGCACGGAAGGCAGCAAGGCCGGCGTCCCGCGCCGCCACCACCTCTTCCAGTCTCTTGCCAAAGCGCTGCTCGCGGTTTTGGCGAAAATAGGCGGCGTTGGCCTCGTCCTGCATGGCGTGCAGGTCCATGATCGCCGCAGTGGTGACATAGGGGTGGATGGTCAGTTGCGACCAGCGTTCGACGAAGCGCGCCATCGCCTTGCCGCCGTCGCCGCAAAACAATGTCGGTCGCTCTGGATAGGCCTCGTCGAGATAGAGCGCGATGGCGAATGAATCGGCGATCACGTTCTCCCCGTCGCGGATCACCGGAACGAGTTTTGAAACGCCGCCTTCAACGGTGGGCACTTCGAGAAAGCGTGTCGGCACGGTTGAGATATCGAGCCTCTTGTGGGCAAGCGCCATCGTCGCCTTCCAGCAATGCGGGCTGAACGGACGGGCGCCATCGCGTCCGACGAGGTCATAGAGCAGAATGGTCATTGGCGGCAGCTTCCCTGCGGTCTACTAGAGCGACGTTCGGGCCTTGCGGTAAGCACCCGGAACGGGGTCTCGCGGGCCGGAGAAAACGATGAAACAGCACTTCATGATGTTTGCTGCCTACAATCAATGGGCCAATAGCCGCATCTACGATGCCGCCGCCGATCTCGACGAGGAAGATTTTCACCGCAACGTCGGGGTCTTCTTCGGCTCGATGATGGGCACGCTCAACCATGTCCTGACTGCCGATCGCATCTGGATGAGGCGCTTTACCGGCGAGGGCGACGCGCCGGCCAGACTCGACACGATCCTGCACCGCGCCCTGCCGGGCCTGCGGCTGGCGCGCCAGGCCGAAGACAAAAGGATCGTCGACTGGGTTGGGGCGTTAAGCGACAAGGGTTTGTCCGGCCGCTTCTCCTACATGACCGTCTCCGACATGCGTACCGTCTCACAGCGATTGGCGCCGGCGCTTGATCATTTCTTCAATCACCAGACCCATCATCGCGGCCAGGCGCACGCGATCCTGACCATTCTCGGCCGGCCTTCGGTGCCGCTCGACCTGACGCTGTTCCAGCGCAGCGAAGAGGGCCGCGCCTACGCCTGATTTCGGATTATCCGGATCGAATTGACAGGAAAACCCGTCGAAGACGAACAGCATCTTCGGCGGGCCACAGTCGCAAAAGAGGCCTGGCCAGTCAGGCGGCGTATCCGCCCTGGTCGCGGGAGATCGGCTTGACCGAGACTGCCGGCTGCGCAGAGGGCCAGAGAATGCCTGCCGAAACTGCGAAGGTGATCAGGGCGTCGCACGCCGCTTCGGGCGAGATCTCGCCGGCGCGTGCCGCCTCGCAGGCCTTCACCGCCGCGCCATAGCTCAGGCGTCGCCGCGATGGTGGAAACTCGGTCAGGAACTCATGCATGTCGAACAGCGAAGCGATCATGCGCTTATGGCCGGCGCCGACGGTTACGGCGACCGGGGTGAAAAATGTCTTATCGTGCATTCTGGCCTCTCGAATTGGGCGGAGGTGACGGGCGGACGCCGCTCTCCGACCGGGGGTAGGACGCCCAGAAACGCGGATTGCGGCATCAGGTTCCATGTTGCCGAAATTTGATTTTTCGCCACCAGGCTCCGTGGCATGAGCGTCGTGCCGAAGAGCGGCCTATTTCCACATGTCGCGCATGCGGGCGCCAAGGTCGACGCGCACTTGCGGCTGGCGGCGCGGATCATCCCTGGCCTGGACGCTCGCCCACGATGTCTGCTCGAAGGCGCCGAGGATCGAGGCCGGGATGAAGCGGGTGCGCGAGGCGTAAACATGGCGATCGCCGCGCGCCGCCTGGCCGTGGACGAAAAAGCGCTGCGGCATGACCAGGTGCAGGCCGTCCTTGGCCCGCGTCATCGCCACGTAGAGCAGGCGGCGCTCCTCGTCGATATCCTCCTTCGAGCCGACGGCGAGATCGATCGGGATGCAGCCGTCGACGGTGTTGAGCACGAAGACGTTCTTCCATTCCTGGCCCTTGGCCGAATGGATGGTCGACAGGATCAGATAGTCCTCGTCGCGATGCGGCGGCCCGGCCTCGTCGCTGGTTGCATCCGGCGGATCGAGGGTCAGCTCGGTGAGGAAACGCTCGCGCGAGGCATAACCCGAGGCGATCTGTTCGAGCTGCAGAATATCGGCTCGGCGCGTCGTCGCGTCCTCGTGGATGCGGTCGAGATGCGGCTCATACCAGAGCCTGACCTGTTCGAGGTCAACAGGCCATTTTCCCGACCCGGCGCGAAGCTGCGAGAACAGCGCGACGAAGCCCGGCCAGTCGTCGGCGGCGCGTTGCGGCGGCCGGTAGCGCGCCAGCCCCATCGCTTCGTCGAGCGACGTCGCCATGGTGTCGACGATCTGCGAAGCCGCCGAAGGGCCGATGCCGGGCAAAAGCTGCAGCACGCGAAAACCTGCGACGCGGTCGCGCGGGTTCTCGGCGAAGCGCAGCACCGCCAGCACGTCCTTGACATGGGCGGCGTCGAGGAACTTCAGCCCGCCGAACTTGACGAACGGGATGTTGCGGCGCGTCAGCTCGATCTCCAGCGGCCCGCTGTGGTGCGAAGCGCGAAACAGCACGGCCTGCGCCTTCAGCGCCGTGCCGGCCTCGCGCTCGGTCAGGATCGCCTGACAGACGTAACTCGCCTGCTCGGCCTCGTCGCGGACGCTGACCAGCTTCGGCTTTTCGGTCGATTTGCGCTCCGACCAGAGGTTTTTGGTAAAGCGCTCCGAGGCCTCGCCGATCACCGCATTGGCGGCGGCCAGGATGGTCTCGGTCGAGCGGTAGTTGCGCTCCAGCATGACGATCTCGGCCGGCCGGGCGAACTGTTTTGGAAAGTCGAGGATGTTGCGCACTTCGGCGGCGCGAAACGAATAGATCGACTGCGCATCGTCGCCGACCACCGTCAGCCCGGATCCGTCCGGCTTGAGCGCCGCGAGGATCGAGGCCTGCAGCCGGTTGGTGTCCTGGTATTCGTCGACCAGCACATGGTCGAAACGCCCACCCAGATGCGCCGATATCTCCGGCTCGCCGGCCATCTGCGCCCAGTAGAGCAGCAGGTCGTCGTAATCGAGCACGTTCTGCGCCTGCTTGGCCTCGACATATCGGGCGAACAGCGCCTTGAGCTGTTCTGCCCACCCCGCGCACCAGGGGAACACCGAACCCAATACTTCGCCGAGCGGCGCCTGCGCGTTGACGGCACGCGAATAGATCGCCAGGCAGGTGCCCTTGGTCGGAAAACGGCCTTCGGTTTTCGAGAAGCCGAGTTCGTGTCGGGCGAGGTTCATCAGGTCGGCCGAATCCTCGCGGTCGTGGATGGTGAAGGCCGGATCGAGGCCGATCTCCAGCGCATAGTCGCGCAGCAGCCTGGCGCCGATGCCGTGAAACGTGCCGGCCCAGGTGAGTGCATCGGTGATGACGGATGCATCGCGGCCGAGCACCTCGCCGGCGATGCGCTCGACGCGCTTGGCCAATTCCGATGCGGCGCGACGCGAAAACGTCATCAAAAGGATGCGCCGCGGGTCGGCGCCCCTGACGATCAGATGCGCGACGCGATGCGCCAGCGTGCTGGTCTTGCCGGAGCCGGCCCCGGCGATCACCAGCAGCGGCCCGGCGACCTTGCCGTCGCCATGCTCGACGGCAACGCACTGCTCGGCATTCAGCTTTGCGAGATAGGCAGGCCGGAAGGTCGAATCACGGGCAGCGAGGTTCATTGCCCATCAAGCATCGTTTCTGCTTTGTTCGCAACGCTTTCGTACGTGCGTCCGATCCTGCTGGCGCCCGACCGACGAACCGAAACTAGCGCTGCGGCTCGACGCCCATCGCCGCAGACTGCCGCGGCAGCGACTTGTCGTCATCGGGAGGCGGCAGCAACAGCGGATCGAAGTCGTCGGGCACCTCGTCGACGATTTCCCTGACGATGCGGTAGGCCACATAGACGGCGGCCCCGGCTATGAGCAGACGGATCATGATTTTCTCCATTGGTGTGGACCAACCGAGGAGCCGGCGTTTTGTTCCCCTCTCTCGTTTTGTTCCCGGGGTTCCGAAACGGCCCAAGTTCTGCCCGAGCGTGCAACCAAATCGGCACCGTCTCGTTTGCCCGGTGACAGGAGGTAGCGATGAACAAGCCCTCTACTTTGCTGGCCCCGACCTGGCTCGTCTTGGCCGCAGCGCTGGCTGTCGCGGCCTGCGACAACAACATTCCACCGACAAAGGCTCCCGGCGTCGATCAAAACCCGCAGGTCGGCCCTGCGCCCAACGAGACGCCAGGCGATGATCAACCCGCCGCGCCGCCGGCGCAGTGAAAGCTGTAGGAAAGATGGCCGGCGTCGCTTGGGAGGGGAGCGATGACGCCGGCCAGGCGGGTATCAGGTCCGCCGCACACCTAGACATAGCTGAGTCTTGCCCTCGCGTCATGACGCGATAGCCGAAGACGACCGCCTTGCACCGGCAATTACCTGACAAATGCGCAGTTTTCGGCTGCGAGAAGCCGATGCTCGCCAGGCGCCACGCCATCGCAGCCGGTTCCCGGCCCAGCCCGGAGTCGTTTGATCGGCGAGGCCGGCGATCGGATCAAACGTCTTCTTTCTCCCGTCTTCTTTCTCCGCCCGCGGCACCGGGCAACCCGCCGCTGGCGGCCATTTTCATGCGTTATGCGGCCAACCGGCGCTCGAGGTCTTGCGAAGCGCTGACGTCCCGTGCAAAAGCGCGGCCATGCTGATCATCAACGACCTTTCGCTCCGCATGGCCGGACGCCTGCTTCTTGACCATGCCTCTCTGACCTTGCCGGCCGGCAGCAAGGCAGGGCTTGTCGGCCGCAACGGCACCGGCAAGACCACTTTGTTCAAGGCGATCACCGGCGACCTCGCCTCCGAGACCGGCTCGATCGGCCTGCCGAAGAACACGCGCATCGGCCAGGTGGCGCAGGAGGCTCCCGGCACCGAGGAGCCGCTGATCGAGATCGTGCTCAAGGCCGACCTCGAACGCTCCGCATTGCTCGATGAGGAAACGACGGCGACCGATCCGCACCGCATCGCCGACATCCACATGCGGCTGGCCGATATCGACGCCCATTCGGCCGAGTCTCGTGCCGCCACCATCCTCGCCGGCCTCGGCTTCGACGACGCCGCCCAGCGGCGGCCGGCCTCGTCGTTCTCCGGCGGCTGGCGCATGCGCGTCGCACTCGCCGCGGTGCTGTTTGCCGAGCCCGATCTGCTGCTGCTCGACGAGCCGACCAACTATCTCGACCTCGAAGGCACGCTGTGGCTGGAAAACTACGTGTCGAAATATCCGCACACGGTGCTGCTGATCTCGCATGACCGCGACCTGCTCAACCGCGCCGTCAACTCGATCGTCCATCTCGACCAGAAGAAGCTGACCTTTTGGCGCGGCGGCTACGACCAGTTCGAGCGCCAATTCACCGAGCAGCGCGAATTGCAGGAGAAGGGAAGGGTCAAGCAGGAAGCCGCGCGCAAGCACATGGAGTCCTTCGTCGAGCGCTTCCGCGCCAAGGCTTCCAAGGCGAGACAGGCGCAGTCGCGCATCAAGGCGCTGGAGAAGATGAAGCCGATCGCCGCGATTGTGAACGACAACGTGCGGCCGTTCTCCTTTCCCGAGCCGGTGAAGACGGTGGCCTCGCCCATCATTGCGCTCAACAACGTCAATGTCGGCTATGTCGAGGGTGAGCCGATCCTGAAGAAGATGACGCTGCGCATCGATGCCGACGACCGTATCGCACTGCTCGGCGCCAACGGCAACGGCAAGTCGACCTTCGCCAAATTGCTGTCCGGCCGCCTGCAGCAGGAGACCGGCACCATGACGGTGGCGCCCGGCCTGAAGGTGGCGATCTTTGCCCAGCATCAACTCGACGATCTCCGACCGAGTGAAAACGCCTATGAGCATGTCCGCCGGCTGATGCCGGAAGCACCGGAATCGAAGGTGCGCGGCCGTGTCGCCCAGTTCGGACTGACCACCGAAAAGATGAACACCGCCGCCAAGGACCTGTCGGGCGGCGAGAAGGCGCGGCTGTTGATGGGCCTGTCGGCGTTCGAGGGGCCAAACCTGTTCATTCTCGACGAACCGACCAACCATCTCGATATCGACAGCCGTGAATCGTTGATCCATGCGCTGAACGAGTTTCCCGGCGCCGTCATCCTGATCTCGCACGACCGCCATCTGCTCGAGGCAACGGCCGACCGGCTGTGGCTGGTCAAGGACGGGACGGTCAATCCTTTTGACGGGGACCTCAATGACTACAAGACGCTGGTCACCGGCGTGGCCGGCGACCGCCGCGGCAAGCGCGAGGCCGAAAAGGCCTCGAAGGCCGACCGCCGCCGTGACGCGGCAGCGCGCCGCGCCGCCTTCGAGCCGCTGGCCAAGGAGATCCGCGCCACCGAAGCGCTGATGGACCGCATTCGCAAGCGCATCGACTTGATCGAGGACGAACTCGCCAATCCGGCGGTCTACGAAAAGGACCCGTCGACGGCGACACGGCTGGCCAAGGAGCGCTCGCAACTGGCCCAGACACTGGCCGGCCATGAGGAAAAATGGCTGTCGATGTCGGCAGAGTACGAGGAAGGTACGGCGGAGTAGCGCGTGATCTCCCCCCTTGAGGGGGAGATGCCCGGCAGGGCAGAGGGGGTCGTCTCGCGTAGTTCGCCAGCGTCTTCGTCGCGAAAGATGTCGGCGCTCCACGCGCCGCGGGCGCCAAACAAAGCAACCGCGCCCAAAAACCCCCAAACCCGGGCATATCGCCAGTCACCACACACAGTGAAAAACACCGAAACGCCCCCCCCGGAAGAA
>NZ_JBVVQJ010000010.1:99835-148756 GCF_055811475.1 Mesorhizobium sp. WSM4829
TCGCGGCGCCCGCCCCCCCTTGGGGGGTTCCTCGCCGTGCGGCGCTGGGGGGGCGCCCCCGTGTCGCCCCCGCGCGCCCCCGCCGCCCCCCCGGCCCCCCCCCCCCCCCCCGCGACCCCCTCTGTCGCCTTCGGCGACATCTCCCCCTCAAGGGGGGAGATAGGCGCTTGCGCCACTGCAAGTGGACACAAGCGAAGGGCGGCCTCGGTAACATTACCGTGAGCCTGTAACGTTCGCCGTCGCTGGCGCGAATAACGGACCGTATCCTCATGTCCGACCATGGCGGGATTACTTGCCCGCCGACACCTTCAGGAGTCAAGAAATGCTAGACCGTCGCACCTTCCTCATCGGCCTGACCGCAATATCCGGCCTCGCCTCGGCTCCGGCGGCGCTGGCTGCCAGCCGCATGGCCTACACACGGCAGGCCTTCGAAAAGGCGCAAAAGGCAGGCAAGCCGATCCTGGTCGAGATCACCGCCAGCTGGTGTCCGATCTGCAAGGCGCAGAAGCGGGTGCTCGGCAAGTTGCTGCCTGCGCCCGAGCACGCAAAACTGGCCGTTTTCGAAGTCGATTTCGATTCCCAAAAAGAGGTTGTTCGGGCTCTTGGTGCGCGGATGCAGAGCACGCTGATCACCTTCAAGGGCGCAATGGAAGTCGGTCGGCTTGTTGGCGTGACCAAGGCGGATGCCATCAAGCAATTGCTTGATAAAACGATCTGAGCGGCGGAGATGCTACTCGGCTTCATATTTTCGTTCCTGGCCGGGGTGCTGTCGACGCTGTCGCCATGCGTGCTGCCGCTGATCCCGATCGTGCTCGGTGCTGCCGTCAGTCAGCATCGCTATGGCCCCATCGCGCTGGCCGCAGGACTTGCCATATCCTTCACGGCCATAGGGCTTTTCGTCGCCACGATCGGGTTCTCCGTCGGGCTTGATGGCGGTGTCTTTCGCAGCGCCGCCGCAGTTCTGATGCTCGTCCTCGGCACGATATTGATCGTGCCGCCACTCCAGGCGCATATCGCGCTTGCGGCCGGTCCGGCCGGCAACTGGGTCGAGCAGCGGTTTGGCGGCTTTTCATCCGTTGGCCTTTGGGGGCAGTTCGGCGTCGGTCTGTTGCTCGGCGCGGTGTGGAGCCCTTGCGTTGGCCCGACTCTCGGTGCCGCTTCCGTCCTTGCAGCGCAGGGCCAAGACCTTGGCCAGGTTGGGGTCACCATGGTCCTGTTTGGTCTCGGTGCTGCCGTGCCGTTGCTGATCCTCGGACTACTGTCCCGCGAGACCTTGCTGAGTTGGCGCAGCCACATCGCCAGCGCCGGCAGCGGGCTGAAGGTCGCCTTCGGCGTCTTGCTGGTGATGACCGCCGCCGCGATTCTGTCTGGGTTCGACAAGGCGTTGGAAACCGCGCTCGTCAACGCTTCGCCCGAGTGGCTGACGGCGTTGACGACGCAGTTCTAACGGCTCCGCGCTGGTGGTCGCCAGATTTTCAGCTTGCCTCAACAAGGAGAAGCAAGTTAGCGCTGCATCTGGCCCTACACGCCGCCGCCATAAGCGGCTAGCTTGGGCTTATGAATCAGCACGCCAAACTCAAAATCGGCCATTCGGCCTGTCCGCATGATTGCCCGTCGACCTGCGCGCTCGAGGTCGAGCTGCTCGACAGCAAGCGCATCGGCCGCGTCCATGGCGCCAAGGCCAACAGCTACACGGCTGGCGTCATCTGCGCCAAGGTCGCCCGTTATGCCGACCGCGTCCATCATCCCGACCGCTTGCTGAAGCCGCTGATCCGGGCGGGCGCCAAGGGTGAGGGCCTTTGGAAGGACGCGAGCTGGGAGGCCGCACTCGACTTGGTCGCCGAAAAATTCATCGCGGCCGAGGCAAGATATGGCTCGGAGACGGTCTGGCCCTATTACTATGCCGGCACCATGGGGCTGGTGCAGCGCGACGGCATCGAGCGGCTGCGCCACGCGAAAAAATATTCCGGCTTTTTCGGTTCGATCTGCACCAATCTGGCCTGGACCGGCTGGATGATGGGGGCCGGCGCGCTGCGCGGTCCCGACCCGCGCGAGATGGCCAAGTCCGACTGCGTGGTGGTCTGGGGCACCAATGCCGTGGTCACCCAGGTCA
Organism: Mesorhizobium sp. WSM4829; assembly: GCF_055811475.1. Taxonomy (NCBI): domain Bacteria; kingdom Pseudomonadati; phylum Pseudomonadota; class Alphaproteobacteria; order Hyphomicrobiales; family Phyllobacteriaceae; genus Mesorhizobium; species Mesorhizobium sp. WSM4829. The sequence continues at coordinate 101,949 of NZ_JBVVQJ010000010.1, forward strand.
ACGTCATGACCCACGCGATCAAGGCGCGCAAGGAGCGCAGCGCCAAGATCGTCGTCATCGACGTCTACGAGAACGCGACGATGAAGCAGGCCGATCTCGGCCTGGTGCTGAAGCCCGGCACCGACGGTGCGCTGGCCTGCGCGGTGATGCATGTGCTGTTCCGTGACGGCATGGCCGACCGCGCCTATTTGGCAAAATACACCGACGATCCGCACGGTCTGGAAGCGCATCTTCAGACGAGGACGCCGCAATGGGCGGCTGATATCACCGGGCTTTCCGTCGATGAGATCGAGGCCTTCGCCCGTCTCGTCGGCACGACCAAGAAAACCTATTTCCGCCTCGGCTACGGCTTTTCGCGGCAGCGCAACGGCTCGGTCAACATGCATGCCGCCGCCTCGATCGCCGCGGTCACCGGCTGCTGGCAATATGAGGGCGGCGGCGCCTTCCATTCCAATTCGGGCATCTTCAAGCTGAACCAGGAACTGCTGGAAGGCACGCGGATGCGCGACCCGGCGATCCGCCATCTCGACCATTCGCGCATCGGCCCGGTGCTGACCGGCGCTGAGGATGCGCTCTATGGCGGCCCGCCGGTGACGGCGCTGCTGATCCAGAACACCAATCCGGTCAATGTCGCGCCGGAGCAGCGGCTGGTGAAGCAGGGTTTTTTGCGCGACGACCTGTTTTCCTGCGTGCACGAACAGTTCATGACCGACACCGCAAAACTCGGAGATGTCGTGCTGCCGGCGACGATGTTTCTAGAGCATGACGATATCTACAAGGGCGGCGGCAATCAGCACATCACGCTCGGGCCGAAGCTGATCGACCCGCCGGAAGGGCCGCGCAGCAACCACTTCGTCATCGAGCAACTCGGCAAAAGGCTCGGTGTTGGCGACAGGCCTGGCTTCCGCATGACCGAGCAGCAGCATATCGACAACATTTTGGGCAAGCGCGGGCTGGGTAGTTTCTCCAGCTTAAGGGACGAAAAATGGATCGATTTGCAGCCGGATTTCGAAGCGGCGCATTTTATCGACGGCTTCGGCCACGCGGACGGAAAATTCCGCTTTCGCGCCGACTGGACCGGGCAGGCGGCGCCCAACCGGCCGCCGAAAAGCATGGGCCTGTTCGGGCCGGTGGCAAGCCTGCCGGCATTTCCCGACCATGTCGATCTGATCGAGGTGGCGGATGCTGCGCATCCGTTCCGGCTGACCACCTCGCCGGCGCGCAATTTCCTCAACTCGACTTTTTCCGAGACGCCGGTGTCGATGGCCAAGGAGGGCCGGCCGGAACTGCTTTTGCATCCGGACGATGCGGCAGCCTATGGGCTGGCCAATGGCGACCGCGTCGAGATCGGTAATACGCGCGGCGAAGTTGTGCTGCACGCAAGATTGTTCGACGGCCTCAAGCGCGGTGTCGTGGTGGCCGAAGGCATCTGGCCGAACAGCGCCCACGAACGCGGCGAGGGCATCAACGTCCTGACCGGCGCCGACGCGCCGGCGCCCTATGGCGGTGCGGCATTCCACGACAACAAGGTGTGGCTGCGCCCGGCAAAGTGAAGCGTCGGAACGATATGCCCAACCAACCGTTTTTGCGTGGCGGTGGAGACATGGTGATGGCAGAAGCGTTGGCAGCGCCGGCCCCCGTTGGAAGGACGCTTTCGCCCGGCGAACTCGTGACCACGATGGCGCATTTTCATCGCGCCGAGATTCTGCGCATGACGGGGTGGCGCGACCGTCTGGACCGGACGAGCAATTGGGCGATAACGGTCGTCGCGGCTATGTTGTCCATCTCGCTTTCGACGGCCAGCGCGCATCACGGCGTGCTGCTTTTTGCCATGCTGCTTGTCCTGTTGCTGCTGTGGATAGAAGCGCGGCGATATCGCTTCTTCGACGTTTACCGGGCCCGCGTGCGCCAGTTCGAACGGCACTATTTCGCGCAGATATTCTCGCCGCAGCCGGACTTCGCGTCCGATTGGCTGTTGGTCGTCGGCGAAAGTCTGCGCACTCCAAAATTCCTCATTTCGCAACGAGCGGCGTTGGCGCGCCGTCTGCGTCGAAACTACATCCACATGCTGCTGATCCTGCTGTTGGCCTGGATCCTGAAACTGTCGACCCCCAGTCTTCTAACCGAAGGTGTCCGCATCGACTTCGTCAATTCGGTGCGCGAGGCGGTTGCCGGCGCTGCTCTGGGACCCATTCCCGGCCTGGTCATCGTCGTGCTGGTCGCCGCCCTCTATGCCGGCCTGCTGGTCACGGCGTTCCTGACCGCCAGCGACGACGGCGAGCTCTCCTTTGGCGACGTGCACGTCTAAGCGGCAAACGAAAGCCGGCAGCTGCATGGCTTCACTTGCGCGTCAGCGGGAAAATCGAACCGATCGGTTCGTTTCTATTGACGGATCGTGCATGACACAGTGAACGCCGGCTCAGCAGATGGCCGCGCCACGCGGCAGGCGAATTTGTCTAACGTATTGAAGAGGATGTGAAAAATTGTGGCGAGGGAAGCCTTTTGACGGATTTCAAGCACCCGGTTCAGGTCGTAGCCGGAACATCTTCGTGATTGGAAACTGCTGCAGGGCCAACCCACCTCGGGGTGGTCCGAGCGACGCGAAATCCTCCCAAGGCACGCCACCAGACGGACAACAACACTGAAAGTATGAAAGTACTGGAGTACCTGAAATGACCAAGATTGCTCTCACCGCTGCCGCCATCCTCATTGCCACAGGCAGCGCCTTTGCCGGCAGCGACCATTATGGTTCGGACGGCGCCAACCAGCCGGCCGCGCCTATTGGCAATGCGGCTGTTGGAAATGTCGACAGCACGTTCACGGGCTCGATCCGCAAGCCGTTTACGGCGGAGCACAATACCGTCAATACCAACGCGACGACCCAGCCCGGCACGACTGAACCGGTCGTGCCTCAGTCCGGCCGGGGCAACTGGGGCCGCTAAATCCTCAAGCTGCGGAACGCAAAGAGCGGCGGGCTTGGCCCGCCGTTCTTGCTTATCAAGTCACAGCACTCATTTAGCGCAGATCCTTCGGCCAAACGCAGTGTGTCAGCCGCGCATCGCCGAGGGCCAGCCGCGCCCAGTCACCGTCGAAAACGAAGCGGGCGAGGGCTGCCGTCGGGAATTTTTCTTCAAGCTTATTGAGTGCCGCGGCATCCGACCCGGCGCCGGCAAGTCGGCACGCGAATTCCTCCAGGCCGGGATTATGGCCGAGCACCAAGAGACTGCTCGTTGCCGCATTTGCCTGCCGTACCTTGGCGAGAACGTCTGCCGCACTGGCCTCGTAGAGCGCCTGGACGAATTTGGCCGGCGTTTTCGCGGGCAGTTCCGCCGAAACCAGCCGCCATGTGTCGCGACTGCGCAGCGCCGGCGATACCAGCGCCAGATCGGGCAGCCAGCCCTGGCTGGCCAGTTCGCGACCGACCAGCGGGGCGGCCTTCAGCCCGCGCCCGGAAAGCGGCCGGTCGAAGTCGATGAGGTCAGGATCGTCCCAGCTCGACTTGGCGTGACGCAGAAGAAGGAGTTGCCTCGTTGTCGCCATGCCGGCCTCCTCCTGCTCAAGGCGTGATGCGCGCCAGATGCTCGAGGTCGGTCTCCTCGCGCAGCGGATCGGGCGCCATGATCACGGAGGTGCTGTTGTCGGCATCGTCGGCGAAGTGGGCAAGCACGGTGCGGCCGCCTTCCATCCGCGCCTTGCCTTCGGCGACCAGCCCGAGCGCCAGCGGATAAAGCCGGTGCTCGGCCTTCAGCACACGCGCGGCGAGCATGTCCTCATTGTCGCCGACCATCACCGGCACGGCGGCCTGGGCGATGATCGGGCCGTCATCCATGTCCAGCGTGACGAAATGCACCGTGCAGCCATGGATGCGTATGCCGGCGCGCAAGGCGCGCGCATGCGTATCCAGCCCCTTGAAGGCGGGCAGCAGGGCAGGGTGGATGTTGATCATCCGGCCCAGCCATTTCTCGACGAAGCGCGCGCCGAGAATGCGCATATAACCGGCCAGCGCCACGATCTCGGCGCCGAACGAGACAAGTGCGGCGTCGATTGCGCCGTCATGCGCTTCCTTGCTGGTATAGTCGGCCCGCGAAATCACCTTGGTGGCGATGCCGCGCGCCGCCGCGATGCCGAGACCGGCGGCATTGGCCCGGTCGGAAATGACGCCGACGATCTCTGCCGGATAACCCGGATAGGTGGCCGCGGCGATCAGCGCCGTCATGTTGGAGCCGCGTCCCGAAATCAGCACCACGGTGCGTTTGCGCATGCTCATAGGCCGATCGCGCCCCGATAGATCACGCCGGCGTCGCGGCGCGGCACGATGCGGCCGATCGGCGTCACGCTCTCGCCGGCCTCCTGCAGCACGGCCGCGACCTGTGCCGCCTGGCCGGAGGCGACGGCGAGGATCATGCCGACGCCGCAGTTGAAGGTGCGCATCATCTCTTCCGGCGCCACGCCGCCGGTCTTGGCCAGCCATGAGAACACCGCCGGCACTTCGATGGCGTCGAGGTCGAGCTCGGCCGAAAAATCCTTCGGCAGGACGCGCGGGATGTTTTCCGGGAAACCGCCGCCGGTAATATGGGCCAGTGCCTTGATGCCACGCGTGTTACGGATCGCCTTGAGGATCGACTTGACGTAGATGCGGGTCGGCTCGAGCAGCGCCTCGGCCAGCGTGGCTTCATCGTTGAAGGGCGCTGGATCGGTCCACGCAAGGCCGCTGGTGGCGACGATGCGGCGGACCAGCGAAAAGCCATTTGAATGCAGGCCCGACGAGGCCAGCCCCAACAGCACGTCGCCCTCGACGATATCGTCGGTCGGCAGCAACTGGCCGCGTTCGGCCGCGCCCACGGCAAAGCCGGCGAGGTCGTAGTCCTTGCCGTGATACATGCCGGGCATTTCCGCCGTCTCGCCGCCGATCAGCGCGCATCCGGCCTGCCGGCAGCCCTCGGCGATGCCGCCGACGATCGCCGCACCGTGGTCGGGGTCGAGCTTGCCAGTGGCGAAATAGTCGAGGAAGAACAATGGCTCGGCGCCCTGCACGACGATGTCGTTGACGCACATGGCGACGAGGTCGATGCCGATCGTGTCGTGCTTGCCGGCATCGATGGCGATCTTCAGCTTGGTGCCGACGCCGTCATTGGCGGCGACCAGCACCGGGTCGGTGAAGCCGGCGGCCTTGAGGTCGAACAGGCCGCCAAAGCCGCCGATCTCGCCATCGGCGCCCGGCCGGCGCGTCGCGCGCACCAGCGGCTTGATCTTTTCGACCATGAGGTTGCCGGCATCGATGTCGACACCCGCCTCGGCATAGGTGAGCCCGTTCTTGCGCTTGCTCATCACTCTTTCCTGCTTTCCGGGGCTCTTCGCATGAACGGCTGCGCCTCGCAAGGATAACGGCTGGCTCAGGCATTTTCGGCATCACAAAATCGTGGACAGAGGCCTCGGGCAAATCTCCAACATTGGCGATGGCGAAGGCCTTGAAGATAGCCAATCTCTTCCCACGAGCGGAGATTGGCAGCATCTGCGTCGCTCTCACTTGCCGTAGCCTCTCATGTCTATCATGTATCATCAAAACAGAAGCGACGGGACATGCGTTTGACCATCCCCAACATGATCACGATCATGCGTTTCGTGCTGGTGCCGGGCGTGGTGCTGGCCATGCTGCAGGGGCGCTGGGACTGGGCTTTCGCCGGCTTCCTGATCGCCGGCATTTCCGACGGCGTCGACGGCTTCATCGCCCGCCATTTCAACCAGTTTTCGCAGCTTGGCGCCTATCTCGATCCGATGGCCGACAAATTGCTGCTGGTCTCGGTGTTCGTTGTGCTGGGCTTCATCGGTGAATTGCCGCTGTGGCTGGTCGTCACCATGGTGTCGCGCGATGCGCTGATCGTCTGCGCCGTCGTTCTGTCCACCGTCATGGCCCACCCGGTCGAGATGAAGCCGCTGTTCGTGTCGAAGGCCAACACCGCCGTCCAGATCGGGCTGGCGGCGGTGGTGCTGGGCGAACTGGCCCTCGCCATCGATCTCGATCCGCTCAGGCCGGTGCTCATATTGCTGTCCGGGGTCTTGACCGTGGCTTCGGCCGCGGCCTATCTCGTGGCTTGGCTGAGGCATATGAGCGGCTATGGCGAAGGCTCCAAACCGGATACCTGACCAGAACATCGACGCGGCAGCCGAAGCTGCCGCTGCCGATGCGGCCGCGTCCGGCGTGTTTCGGCGCCAAATCCGCTTCTGGCTGATCAGCGCCATCATCCTCGCGATCTTCCTCTATGTCTTCAGCGGCATCCTGCTGCCGTTCGTCGCCGGCATGGTGCTCGCCTACTTCCTCGACCCGGTCGCCGACCGGCTGCAGCGGCTCGGCCTCTCCAGGCTGATGGCGACGATTGTCATCCTGTTTGCCTTCATCGTCGTTCTGGTGCTGGCCTTCGTCATCCTCATACCGGTGCTGGCTTCGCAGATGGCCGATTTTGCCAGCAAGCTGCCGGAATACCTGACCCGGCTGCAGAGCCTGATCACCAGCTTCGATCCGAGATGGCTGGAAGAGCAATTCGGCGTCGACGCCAATGGCCTGCGCGAAGGGTTGAACTCGCTGCTGACCTCCGGCTTCGGCCTGCTGACCACAGTGTTCACCTCGATCTGGAGTTCCGGCGTGGCGCTGGTCTCGGTGGTCAGCCTGTTCGTCGTCACGCCCGTCGTCGCCTTCTACATGCTGCTCGACTGGGATCGCATGGTGACGATTGTCGACAGCTGGGTGCCGCGCGATTATGTCCAGACCGTCAGGGCGATCGCCAACGACATCAACACCGCCACCGCCGGCTTTGTGCGCGGTCAGGGCACGCTGTGCCTGGTACTGGGTGCCATGTACGCCACCGGGCTGACGCTGACCGGTCTGAATTTCGCCATCCTCATCGGCCTGTTCGCCGGGCTGATCTCCTTCATCCCCTATGTTGGCTCGCTGACCGGGCTGGTGCTGGCCGTCGGCGTCGCCTTCGTCCAGTTCTGGCCGGACTGGACCATGGTCGCGGCGGTGGCCGGCGTGTTCTTTGTCGGCCAGTTCATCGAGGGCAACATCCTGCAGCCGAGGCTGGTGGGAAAAAGCGTCGGCCTGCATCCGGTGTGGCTGATGTTTTCGCTGTTTGCCTTCGGCGCGCTGTTCGGCTTCGTCGGCTTGCTGATCGCCGTGCCGGCCTCGGCTGCCGTTGCCGTCCTGGTGCGCTTTGCCATCGCCCGCTATCTCGAGTCGCCGCTCTACAAGGGCCACAGCACCGAACCTGTGCCGCCGCTGCCGGCGCGTCGCCGCGGGAGCGGTGGGCCGCGCAGTTGAGCCAGATGCCGGATAACAAGATCGACCCGCCGCGCCAGTTGCCGCTCGATCTCGGCCACGGAACCGGCTATTCGCGCGACGAACTCGTCGTCTCAGGCACCAACAGCCAGGCGGTGGCACTGGTCGATCGCTGGCCGGACTGGCCGTCGCCGGTGGTCGTGCTCGCTGGCCCCGCAGGCTGTGGAAAAACCCATCTGGCGTCGATCTGGCGCGCCCGCGCCGGCGCGGTGAAGGTCGACGCCGGTCGGATCGGCGACTGCATGGCGAGCCTCGGCGCGCGGCCGGCCCTGATCGACGATGTCGATGCCGGTCCGGTCGATGAAGAGGGGCTGTTCCATCTGATCAACGCGGTGCGCGCGGCCGGCTCGACCTTGCTCTTGACCGCGCGGCGCTTTCCGTCCGCCTGGGGTGTCAGGCTCCCCGACCTCGCATCGCGGCTGAAGGCGGCGGCGATGGTCGAGATCCACGAGCCCGACGATCTCTTGCTGGCCGGTGTCATCGCCAAACTGTTCGCCGACCGCCAGGTCGAGGTCGAGCCGCATGTCGTGCAATATCTGGTGCGCCGCATCGAGCGCTCGCTGGCCACCGCGATGCGCGTGGTCGAGCGGCTCGACCGCACGGCACTGGAGCGCAAGACGCCGATCACAAGGGCGCTCGCCGCAGAAACCGTCAGCGCCATGGATGAGGGGCAGGGCGAGTTCGAGATTTAGGCGGTGGGAGAACTTCCCTTCTCCCACAAAAAGGGGAGAAGGAAAGAAGCTCCGGCCGGTGTCCCATTTCGGGAAACGTTGACTGGCATCTCTCTTGCAAATGCAAGCTTGCCGGCTAACCCCGGTCCTGATTGCGTATCAAATCAGGTTGTAGGCTCGCCGGGAGATGAGGCGGTTGGGGTTCTCTTCCCGGCGAGCTTGCCTTCAACGAGGTGATAACTCAACTCCCTACGCCCACCACCGCCGCTCGTTCCGCGCCGAAGCGCCTGCGGTAGTCGCCCGGCGCCAGGCCGGTTATCCTGGCGAACACTTTGCGGAAGGAGCCGGGATCGTCATAGCCGACATCCCAGGCGATCTGGTCGATGGATCGGGTCGTCGCTTGCAGCATCTCGCGCGCCTTGCCGACGCGCAGGTGCTGGCAATACTCGGTCGGCTTGAGGCCGGTGGCATTGCGAAAGCGGCGCAAAAAAGTCCGCTCCTCCAAGGCCGCATGCTCCGCCATGGTGGCAAGCGTCACGTCGCGCGCGCCTCTCGCCTGGAGCCAGTGCTGCACCTTGAGGATGGCCTCGTCGCCATGGTTCAGCCTGGGAGCAAAGGGGCTGTAGAAGCGTTGCTCGCGTCCCGGCGGGTCGACCAGCATGAAACGGGCGGTGTCCATCATGACGGTCGGCCCAAGCACCCTGTCGACGAGTTTCAGGCCAAGGTCGGTCCAGGCCATATAGCCGCCGGCGGTGATGATGTCGCCGTCGTCGATGACCAGCTTGTCGGCATCCAGCACGATGTCGGGAAAGCGTATCGCCAGCGCGTCGCGATAGGCCCAGTGCGTGGTCGCCGCACGACCGGATAGCAGGCCAGCCTCGGCAAGCACGAAGGCGCCGGCGCAGACCGAGCCGAGCGTCGCGCCCGCCGCATGACGAGCCCTGAGCCAGTCGGCGTAGGGCGCGGCCGTCTCGCGAGGGATCGGATCACCCAGGGTCGGAGGCAGGATGACCATGGCAGGTCCATTGTCGGGGCCGGGCTCGCTGTCGAAGCTGCGGATGACGGTTTGGCTCGCCTCCTGCCATTGCCAATGGCTGACGCGGAGCCTCAGCCCGTCCGGCGACCGGTCGGCAGCCAGCCGGTTGGCCAGCTGAAACAGGTCGGTCAGACCGAGAACTGCCGCTTGCTGAACGCCGGGATACACAACAAGCCCGATTTCAACCCGGTCAGACAGCGAAATCACCTGTCAGTTTTGCCACGTTCAATGTCTGTTTTGCCAATTCTCACCATGACTCCGTTGCAATAGGTTGTCCACAGAAGGAACGAACCTTCCCCACCAATTCGGCTAACACGGAGCACGACGATGAGCACATTCCCCACTAGGGACGGCACCGAGATTTTCTACAAGGATTGGGGTACGGGCCAGCCAATCGTGTTCCATCACGGCTGGCCGCTGAGCGCCGATGACTGGGATAACCAGATGCTGTTCTTCCTCGACAAGGGCTATCGCGTCATCGCGCATGACCGGCGCGGGCACGGTCGCTCGACACAGACGGCAACCGGTAACGAGATGGACACCTATGCCGCCGATGTCGCGGCTCTGGTCGCTCACCTTGATCTCAAGAACGCCGTCCATATCGGCCACTCGACCGGCGGCGGCGAGGTGGCGCGTTACGTTGCCCGCTACGGTGGCGAGGGACGCGTCGCCAAGGCGGTGCTGATCGGCGCGGTGCCGCCGATCATGCTCAAGACCGACAGCAACCCCGGCGGCCTGCCGATCGAGGTCTTTGACGGCTTCCGTGCCGCTTTGGTCGCCAACCGCGCCCAGTTCTACAGGGATGTGCCGGCCGGCCCGTTCTACGGCTTCAATCGCGAGGGCGCCAAGGTCTCGCAAGGGGCTGTCGACAATTGGTGGCGCCAGGGCATGATGGGCGGAGCCAAGGCTCACTACGACTGCATCGAGGCTTTTTCCGAAACCGACTTCACGGAAGACCTGACGAAGATCGACGTGCCCGTCCTGATCATGCACGGCGATGACGACCAGATCGTGCCGATTGCCGACTCCGCCCTGCTTGCCGCCGGGCTCGTGAGGCACGGCACGCTCAAGGTCTACGAGGGCCTGCCGCACGGCATGTGCACCACCCACCCGGAGATCATCAATCCGGATCTCCTGGCGTTCATCCAGGGCTGACGCTTCGCAAGCTTCAGGCGGGCAGGCTCGGAAATCCGGGCTGCTCGTCGGTCGCTCGGGTGCTTCGCCCGTCGCCGATGCTGTCCGGCGCAGCTGCGCCGGCAGCACGGCCGATCATCGTGCCGCTGGACAGCAACCTGGGTGTCTGAGGTGGCACTGCCGCGAAACCGTTGCGCCGGCCGGCATTTCCCACCCCGCTCTCGACTCGGGCCTGCCGTTTGTTCCGTTTTCATCTTTTAGGGGTTGCGCAGCCAAGTCCGGAACCCTATACGCCGCCAAGGACTCGGAGTGTAGCGCAGCCTGGTAGCGCATCTGGTTTGGGACCAGAGGGTCGGGAGTTCGAATCTCTCCACTCCGACCATCCATTCACCACGCTGCCGTTAACCCGGATAAAATGTCCCCGCCGGGAAGATAACGCCCGGTGCGATCTCGGTCGTCCTGTCCACGGCCGTCACCTCGCGCCATCATCGTCGGTGGCCCGCCGTGAAGGGGGTACGGCAGGCTCGGCCTTGCCGCCGGCAGCATTGCGCAGTAATGACGGGAATACAGCGGCGGTGCCGCTTGCACGTAGCAACGAGGTGTTCATGTCCGCGCGCATTTTCAGCCCAGCCAAAACCGCGATGCAGTCCGGCAAGGCCAAGACCGGCCACTGGGTGCTGGAATTCGATCCCGAGATGCGCAAGAAAATCGATCCGCTGATGGGCTACACCACGTCAGGTGACATGCGGAGCCAGATCAGGCTCACCTTCGACACAAGGGAAGAGGCGGTGGCCTATGCGGAGAAAGAGGGGCTGGCCTATCGCGTCGAGGAGCCGAAGGAATCCAAGCGCCGCCAGATTTCCTATGCGGAGAATTTCCGCTATGACCGCAGGACGCCCTGGACGCATTGACCGGCAAATGCCGGCAGCCGTCCCAGCGCATAAATTAGCCGGCCTTGGCGTCGGCCAGCGGTCCCGTAGCTCAGCTGGATAGAGCACCGGCCTTCTAAGCCGATGGTCACAGGTTCGAATCCTGTCGGGATCGCCAATAATTTCAAAGACTTAGCGTTGTCGCTGGCTCGTCAAGGCTCGCTATAGGCTCTCTCCTTCGTTCCTGCGCGAGCCTGGCGGGTAGCCGCTCGCGAGCGCGCCCTCAACAGCGCTGTAGCGAGCGAGCGGCGGTTCGAGAGCGTCTGGCGGATCAGGCCGGGCTAGCGGCGGGCATCACCGACACTCCTGACCGTTGATCAGGAGTGGCCCCCGGCATCCAAAACCGGGGGCTTTTTTGTCGCAGTGTCCGTTGCAAGCTCGTCAAGCAGGTGGTGAGCGTCGATATCGAGACACCTCGCGAAGGCAAGGAAGTCGGCAACATCAAGCCGGAGTTGACCGTTTTCGAACTTCGAGATGTATGCCTGCGTTCGCCCGGTCGCATCGGCCAGTTCCGCCTGCGTCATGCCTGCGGCCAATCGCGCACGCTTCATCGCTTCGCTGAGTCGTGCGTTGAGCGGCGAGTAAAGGGAGGTGCGCATCCGTTGTCCGATTGGGTGACAACGGATTGACTAAATTCCAGTCGTTATATATTCCAAACAGTTATATTCTTGTTGGAATATCCGACTAAGGGTGCGCCGGACGCCCTGGCCTGTTGGCCCAACGAGAAGAAGGAGAGGTTCTCAATGAAAGTTCTTCACATGTTTGCAGCCATTGCGCTGTTGGCTTCGACCGCATCGGCCCTTTCAGCCGGCTTTGACACCGTTTTCTGCAACGCGCAGAGCGACGCTGTCGCCATCAAGGACGCGGCTATCCAGCAGCCGTCGCTTCAGCTCGGCGCTGACGAATCGGCGGCCATGGCAGTCATCGAACCGCTCATTGCAAGCGGCGCCTGTCAGAGTCGCGAATTCGCCGATCTGTCGACCGCCGGCTTCACCGCACATCCCGAAAGTGATGTGGCAATCGGCATCGTCCCCATCGACAACGGCTACGCCGTCGCCATCGACTTCCTCGACCTCTGATCGAAGAAGTCCAAGGAGCCGCATGTGTGGCAGAGCTATCAGCGGTGCTCCGATGGCACGAAGTCGGACATCCTAGACGGATGCAGAACCATAGAAAAAGGCCTCGCGTAAGCGAGGCCTTTGAGCACCCAAAGCACTTCACGCAAATTCTGCTACCTGTTGGCCGGCAATAGGAGCGCCCAGGCACTGGCCAATTCTATTGGCCATACCTTCCGGTCGCATCGGCCAGTTCCGCCTGCGTCATGCCTGCGGCCAATCGCGCACGCTTCATCGCTTCGCTGAGTCGTGCGTTGAGCGGCGAGTAAAGGGAGGTGCGCATCCGTTGTCCGATTGGGTGACAACGGATTGACTAAATTCCAGTCGTTATATATTCCAAACAGTTATATTCTTGTTGGAATATCCGACTAAGGGTGCGCCGGACGCCCTGGTCGGATTTGTGTTTCGGGCACCAAACAAAGGGAGGAATTATGCGGATACTTGCAATAATTTTTGTCGCCGGGCTCGCTGTCGGCGGGTGCACATCAACTTCGACGGATGGCGACACGCAATTTGCGTCGACGACGGCAGAGTCTTCCACATTGGTGGATGGCACATATATCGGGTCTTTTGGCAGCTTCGGATGCGGCAAGATGGTTATCGGCGGCGGCGGGAAGAAGATTAGCTATTCGTCGGGACCGTGTGGCGGTGCGCCGACCTTTCGCTCGCCAGGCACATTCGATGGGAAGACAATCAGAATCATGCAGGCCACCTACACTCTATCAGAGACAACGAGCAGCACGATTACCGGCAGATGGAGCCTTCGCGGCTACACCGACAACATTACGTTCAGAAAGCAGTGAGGAGTTTGAAATGAAACGATCCCTCATTGCCGCGCTTGTGGCTCTGTCCACGTCCGGTCTTGCCGGCACCGCTTCTGCCGACTCCGCATGGATGACCGAATCGAACGCAAGGAACTATGCCAAGGTTCAATTGGGCCCGACTGCTGCTGTCTACCCGACAGCAATTGAGTGCCGCATCGTTGGTGGCAAGCTCATGATCCGTTTTCAGACCAGATCCGGCAAAAAGCCATTCAAAAAATGGCAGTTCGCTGTTTCAAGTGATCCTCTTGCTGAATTGCAGAAGGTCAGCAGCGGATACAAGATCGTTTCCTCCAGCAATGTTGGCGGACGGAAGTGCGGACTCGGATATCGGTAGATTTCTTCAATACAGTTGGCTTTGTTCTTACAGTACGAATAACAACTTTTCTTTTTTTTGTACACAAAGCTTTGGTTGTTTCTTAAAAATCATGTCACGCATGAGCTATTCAGATCGAGGAGGAAGCGATGAAGAGGGGTTTAATCTTACATGCAGCGACGGTGGTTATCGTTTGCTTGGCTGCTTCAGGGGCGTATGCCCGAAGCACCGGGTGGGTCGATGGCAACGAGTGGGTTCGCATCGCGCGTACACTTAAGAAAAATGGCGAGATGCCTGTTTCAATAGTATGCAAAAACCAAGAGACGAAGGGTCTCTCGCGGAAAAGTGGTCTGGGCAAAGTCGAGATTCAAAAAAATCCCAAAAAGATTGAATGGTACTGGGCATTTGGAGACCAGGTGGCAATCTTCAAGCGGACGGCGGAACAGAACGGCTTCAAATTGGTCAGCTATAGCGAATATCGGCGCGCGTCTGGGCTCAAGGTGCCATGTGCAATTTGGCATAAGACATAAATTTTTGTCACCTCCTACGATGTGCATCATCTGAGCACAGACAATTGCTAACTCAATACGAATCTAACTTGCTCTGGAATGTGTGTCGTTGTGATGCCCGCGCAAGTTCGTCTTGATCGTTGTCATTGGCAGGATGCAGAACAGAGTGGAGTTTGGCCGCTTCTTTCGCCTTTGATGCCTCAATGAGTGCGAGCACATGCTTCTTCCGCATACGTAATGTTAAGTGTCGCGCGACGGTGTGCACGACGGGGTGCCGATGGTAACATGTTCAGACTGATTCGAGTGTCCGGGGGGGGACCATGTCAAAAAAAGCTTACTTTCGGCTCGAAACACCCGTCCACCCTGGCGGGTTCGTGCGCACAGAGATAATCGAACCGTTTGAGCTCTCCGTTACTGAGGCGGCAGAGGTTCTCGGTATTAGTAGGACTGCTTTATCGGCGTTCCTAAACGAGCGTACATCGCTATCTCCGGACATGGCCTTGAGAGTAGAAAAGGCTTTTGGCATGAGCATGGAAACGCTTATGCGGATGCAAAACAGCTTTGATATCGCGCAGGCCCGCCAAAGAGCCGGGGAGATTAAGGTATCTCCGTTTGTGCCAAGACCCAAGGTTGCGCAGCAGCCTGGCATGCATTGACCGGGTTGGCGAGCATGCTGGCGCAACCCGTCACTCACACAACTGCTCTCAAAAATAAGCTTGTATCCCAAGCCGTTCGAGATCCCCTTTTCATGGGAGCGTTGAAAGAAGCTGCCGTACAGATCCGGAAACTTAGCGCGTCGGCCGCGAATGAAGCGACGATTGAAGGTGTCTTTGAACGCATTCTTTATGGCGTTCTAAAAGATATCGGGCTGCCGTTTCACCCTGAAAAAGAGAAGCCGATTAAGACGCGCCGGCACAAGGCAAAGGGCCGAACCGATAGCCGAATTGGTGCGCTTGTCATCGAATACAAACAGCCTTCGACCCTTACCACCGCGAAAGATGTGGAGCGCGCAAAGTCTCAGCTTTCAGAATATTTGGACGCAATCTCCGACGACATGGAAAATGAGGCGGTCGGATTTCTTACCGACGGTATGAAAATCCTGGAAATTCGCTCGGTTTCTGGGGTGACCATTTCGAGCTCAGCCTTTGCAGATATCAATGGCAACACGCTCTCACGTCTCGTCAGAGCCATCATTGCCCTGGACAGCAGTGCTCTATCTTCGAAGAACCTAATTCGAGATTTTTGCGAAGATAAATTCGACGGAACAGTTTTCAAAGTCGCGCGCGACCTGAACGATATCCTAGCTTACAAAGCTACTATTAAAACAGAAATGCTTCGTACGGAGTGGGAAGCATTATTCCGGCTTGCGCACGAAGATCAGTCTTTGCAAAAACGCATTCAGGAGCGCCGCCGTGTCCTCGGCGAGATATTCAATATAACCATAGATGAAGCGACAATGGAGTATCGAGCTCTTTTCGCGTTGCATACAGCTTATGCTATCATTTTGAAGCTTATTGCCTATCGAGTTGTGTCAGACGTTAAATTCAAATCCGTATTGCAGGACTATAAATCTCTTACTACTGCAAATTCGGATATTATGCGATGTTTTGTGCGACGCTTGAGGATGGAGAACTATTTCGCCAAATCGGTATCATCAACCTTTTGGAAGGTGACTTTTTCTCTTGGTACTCGGACGAAAAGCAGTGGAACCCAAAAATATCGAAAGGCATAAAGGACATTCTGACGACGCTGGCCCGCTACGAGGACGTGAAGAACGTCTTCGACAGCGAGAAGGCTGTCGACCTGTTTCGGTCGCTTTATGAGGCGACCGTGCCTCAAATTGTCCGAGCGAGTTTTGGTGAATTTTACACCCCATATTGGTTAGCGGAGCAGGTGCTTCAGTCGTCTCGGTGCGAAAAAAACTGGACCGCCATTGATCCATGCTGCGGCTCAGGAACGTTTCTTATCGCTGCGATCTCAAAGCTTCGGGAAGAGATGACAGGGAAAAAGGGCAAAGAGATTGCGGCGTCAATCTTGTCCAGGATTTACGGCATTGACCTGAATCCGCTCGCCGTGCTGACCGCGAGGATTCATTATTTCATCCATGTCGCGGACCTCATTGAGGACAGCGAGGATATCGTCATACCGGTGTTTTTAGGGGACGCCTCGAACGTTCCGATTAAGCAGAAAGTCGATGGTATTGACTTCATCCACTACGAACTGAAAACGTTGAAGACGCCTCTTTCGGTATCAATTCCGCTCACAATGGCGAAGGACACAAAGCAATTTGCTCTCACTATGTTTGAGTTCGAGAGGTTGGTCCGAGAGGCGGCATATGACGAAGCGAAGGCATATCTGATCAAGCAGGCTACTGCCGGAAAGAAACTTCCTGCGGTCACAAAGCGAATAGGCTTTCTAGCCGATCAAATCATTGAATTGGAACGTAAGGAGTGGAATGGAATCTGGGCAAGAATTATTGCTAACTTCATTACCACTGCATGCATCGGTCCGTTTTCGAACATCATAGGAAATCCGCCTTGGATTGACTGGAAATCTCTCCCGGCTGGCTACCGTGAAAAAGTCAAAGCGCTTTGTGTCGATCGCGGATTGTTTAGCGGTGCTGGTCGTACCGGCGGAATCAATCTAAACGTTTGTGCTCTGATCACCCATGTGGCGGCGGCAAATTGGCTTGCTAAAGGAGGTCATCTCGCATTTTTGATGCCTAAGGAACTCGCAAATCAAGCTTCTTACGAAGGCTGGCGCAAGGCAGTTGGAGGAGCAAACTTCTCGATGATCGAATTGCATGACTGGTCGTCGGCCGGGCACCCGTTTGATCCCGTCAAAGAAGATTTTATGACGTTCATTTTTGAGGGGAAAGCTAGCAACCGAGAAACTGTGCCTGTAATCGAGTTCCAGAAAACAACCAAGAAGACGAGGGCGCACCTCTGGCAAAGCCTGGGCGAAGCAAACACCCATCTGACACCCGTCACAAAAATCGCGGGGCAGATCATATCCGGGAGTACGGCGTACACCGTCGCCGAGAACGTCAAAGAACTAAGCAAGTTCTCTAAAATAGCAGGATCCTGCGCTTACATTGGGCGTGAAGGGATCGAGTTCTACCCTCAGGAGCTTATGCTGTTTCACTATGACGGGCCAGGTCCGAAGCCGGGAACCGCATGGGTCAAAAACATTCAGGTGACAAAATCAAAATACAAAATTCCGCAGCAGCGCCTTGTTTTGGAGACGAAGTATCTTTTCCCTCTTGCCAAGGGCCCGGGCATTTCGGCCTTTGAGTACGATGACCCGGGAATCGTGGTCGCTTTTCCGTATGAAGATAGCCGGCCTCATGCACCAATTGGACAATCGGAGCTGAAAAAGCAGTCGCCTTTTTTGCTGCGGTACTACCAAAAATATAAGAACCAACTCGAAGGACAGACAGCCTACAGCGATTCCATTCGTGGGAAGGGCGAGTTTTACGGCGTCGCAAGAACGGGCCCCTATTCGTTCAACTCATGCTATGTTGCCTTCAGAGACAACACGAACTGGTGCGCGGCGGTCATGACGAAGAAAATGATGCCGTGGGGTGAAGAAAAACGATACCTTTTTCAAAATCATGCCGTGTCTATTTGCGAGCGCGATGATGGAAAAATCATTGACGAGACAGAGGCCCATTTTGTCGCGGGCATATTCAACACTGAGATAGTCGGGCACTTCATTTATGCATCTTCCGACAACCGATCTTTCAAAATCCGGCCCCCAGTGCATGTGCCAATTTTCGATCGTAAGAATGCCCAGCACAAAGACATTGCGCGGCTTTCGAAATTAGCAGCCCAAGAACCAAAAAACAGAATGAAACACCAGGCCGCGATCGAAACCCTTTATATCGCAATGTGTGCGAAGCGGTAGGAAGCGCTGACCGCTGCTTTGTTGTAGGTGCGCTGAATCGACCCGACGACAGGCGAGGATCGTCGATATCATGGAGGGCGGTAAGGAAGCCTTCGCTCGCCGTAAAACTATTTACGAAATCTGAAACGGCGTCTAAGGACCATAGCCTATCGTCACATTCATCCGAGCACGGTAACACGTTAGGCCTCAATACGAATCGAGTCGGCTTTGAAACCTGTGTCGTCGTGAGGCTCGAGCAAGGTCGTCAGCATCGTTGTCGTTATCGTGGTGCAGCATGGAGTAAAGTTTGGTCACTTCCTTCGCCTTCGAAGCTGCAATGAGTGCAATCACTTGCCTCTTCCGCATGTGGTGACCGTTTCGAGAAGTGGGACGATGAAGGGCACCATACATACGATGTATCCTAGACAGCAAGAACCGCTCAGTTGAGCGGTTCTTGTGTGTCGGGTTTTAGCAATTCTCCTACCCCCACCAGGCCATCGAACCTTCTTGTCGTTCGCCTCGGTGTTTATTAGCGCGCATCATTTTTTACGTGAGCCGATAGCCCTCTCGTGGATAGTGGTTCACTATGCCATCCTTGTCGTCTGCCGACACGAACTGATGGAGATGAACATGGGATTTGGTAGTTGGTTTTCTCACGGTGGAAGCAAAATCTCGACCAAGACTGAGCGGTTAGGTGATCGTGTTTCGTCGCATACACTCCGAGCCGTAGAGGGCAACAAGAGCAATCATACGCACGTGGTTGTTCATTCGAACACGAAGACGGGCCGATCGACCGCGCATGGTGCCGGGCCAAAGTCGAAGCGCTAGAATTGATTCCAGACGCTAGCTCATGAGGGTGCTGTACATACTACGAATCTGATCCGCCGGCTTCATGCCAAGCGGGCCGTTTTCATTTGCCTCGCAGTACAAGAGAAGATCAGTACTGATATCGCGTTCGGACGCGTCGTTGGTCGTCCTCGATATATACCAAAGAGATTCGACAAAATCGAGATTTCTTGAATCTCCGAAATCTTGCAGTTGCGAAAGAATGTTGATGAGTGTGTCCATACTATTTGCCAACACTATCAAATGATACATATTTAGCAAATACAAGTAGGCCAATTGCTACTGTTGCGTATCGGCTTGTGCCGTCCAAGGCCACGAATTCTCAGCTTGCATCCGTTCGTACATACGCCTGATGAGTGAGAGATACTGCTCGAATTGCTCGTCGTTCAGGTCAACACATTGCTGTTCATTGTTTTTTCATCCGTGCACGGTAGCAAATTCTGCATTAATACGAATCTAGCCGACGCTGAAATCTGTGTCGTTGTGAGGCTCGTACAAGCTCGTCTGCATTGTTGTCGTTGTCGGGATGGAGAACGGAGTGGAGTTTTGCCGCTTCTTTCGCCTTTGAGGCCGCAATGAGTGCAAGCACATGCTTCTTCCGCATGTGGTGACGGCTTCGAGAAGCGGGACGATGAGGGGCACCATAGAGGCCAGCAATGGCATCCTCGACGGTTTGAAGCCAATTTGCTGGCTCTAAACTGACGTATTTTCCGAGTACGCGCCGGTTCGAGGTGGCGATATCGACGATCTCGCGTTTTTCGGCCGATTGCACGAAAAGGAACGTAGCAGCAAGGCATTTTATCAGTTCGAGAAATCTCTGGACGTTGACCGGATCATCTCGCTGATCTTGTTTCAGTTTCACCTCTTCCGTGATGCGAGCTTTCTCCAGCAACAGACTCTCTTTGCGTTTGGAGTACGTGTCGCTGTCGATCACACGGTCGATGAGCGCATCGGTTAGCGCATCGAGACGCGAATCAATCTGCGCGAGCTGCATTGCGGCGGTCGCAGCAAAATCGGGTTCCTCGCGCGTCTCGCACCAAGCTTCGATCTCCTCCGTTAGTTTCGTCACATCCTCATCGGTCAGCCGCACTCGTGACAGGGTAGCCTGTACGACGCGCTCCAGTTCCCCTTCACGCACGCACTTCGTCGGACAGCCGTGCGTCTGGCAACGGTAGTAGACGTGGCCCTTTTGGAGTTCTGGCGTCATGGCGGCATGGCACGCTGCGCAACGAAAGAGACCGCGATAGGTATGGTTGTGCTTGGTGACCTTCTTGTTCGTTTTATCCGCCTTCGTCAGTTGCACGCGTTCAAACAGCGCAGCTGAGATGAGCGGTTCGTGCACTCCCTGATAGATTGCGCCGGTTCGCTTGATCCGGATGATGCCGCAGTAGAAAGGGTTATTGAGAACCGTCTCAACGCCGCATTTGGAGAGTGGTTTGCCATGCGCATTTCGGAGGCCAAGGCGCTCAAGCTCTCCTCGGAGTGAACGCAACGAATGCTGCCTGTTGGCGTAGAGTTCGAATGTCCTGCGGATCAGTGGGGCGGTGGCAGGGTCCAGGGTCTTTGGCTTTCCGCCCCCGTTGTCCAAATACCCGATCGGCGCCCTGAATGGATAGAGGCCCTGGCCGAGGCGACCGGTGATGCCTTTGATGGTTTCTTCGCGAAGGTTGCGGATATAGTCGGCGGCGATAACTGCCTGGATGTCCGCAGATAGGCGTCCGCCCCGCGAACGGAAATCAAGACTCTCGGAGGCGAAATGCACATCGATGCCCGCGTCAGCGAGGTCGCCAATCTTGGCCCAATCGGCAAAGTTCCGGGCGGAGCGGTCGATCTTGTGCATGACAACGCCAGCGGCCTTGCGATGCCGCAGGGCCTTCAGCATAGCGCCAAAAACGGGCCGGCCTCCTTTGGCGGCCGTCTGCTTCTCTTCAAACCATTCTGTGATTGCAATGTCGTTGCGGGCTGCGAACTGTTCGATAGCGTTGCGCTGTGCGTCAAGCGACACACCCTCGCCCTGTTTTTGCGTCGAGACGCGGACGTATCCAAAACACTGTTTCATACATTTTCGGGATTATCTTTGGACTCTACCACGTCCTCCGAATCTTGCGAGTCGGCCCATGGCCAAGAGCCGTCGCGCTGCATGCGTTCATACATGCGCTTGCAGAGCGCCAGGTATCGTTCGAATTGATCATCGTCCATGGGAAACATTGTATTACCAAGGGAAACCGTTCCTAGAAGACACCGCTTGCGGCATGTGGTGCGGTCTTTGAACGATGCTGCGGCTTGCTACTATCTATCCGGGGGGATGCGAGGAACGACGAAAGGTGTCGCAGTGGGGGTCGGGGTGCCTCGGGGACTGCGATGCGGTCGGAATGGATTTCATCCTTCCGACCAGCGAATGCAAAATGACCACAAGATGGCAGCCGTAGATGTCGCCGACATGCCAAATCCGCAAGTAGTGCGGTCTATTCCGCTCTACGGCGGTCGCTATGATTGAGGTGTTATCAGCACCTTAACAATCGCATTTATGATCTATGAATACGCGCTCGACCTCAAGGTCGCGCGACGAAAGTCGGGTCTGTCGCAGGCGGACTGCGGGCATCTATTGGGGGTCGATCCCTCGCGCATTTCCAAGCTCGAAGCCGGAAAGTCGACACCGACACTCGTTGAGCTGTCGATCCTCTGTCTCGTTTTCAATACACGTCCAAATGCCCTCTGTGACTGCATCCTCGTGTCGCTGGCGGCGGCGCTGAATGAGCGTCTTGCATCCATGCCCGAATGTCCGGACAACTGGCGCGATCGATACAACCGGCTCGGCACGCTCAACAGTCTTGCAGAGAAGGTGGAGGGTCTAAGCCGAACCGAACTATGAGGGCGCGCAGGATACTCGCTATTGCAGCGGCTTCGGGCAAGGTTGGGTTTGTCTATCTCAGCGGCGGCGATCTGCATGACTGGGGATTGTCCGCCAAAGCGAGCAAGGGTATCGACCAGGCGTTTAATCAAGCGAAGGCATGGCTCGCCTACTACCGGCCCGATCTGCTGATTATTGAGCACGTCGATCAGGGAACACGAAAGGGTAACCACACCCGATCGCTTATCAAGGCCGTGAAAGAGGCGGCGAATGAACTCAATATCAACTGTGCGAGCGTTGTGAGGAGGTCGCGGTATCCCAACAAGTATGCTGAAGCGGCAGCGCTGGCACAGGAGTTTCCGCAGATCGAACCGTGGCTGCCGCGACCCCGAAAAATCTGGGAGCCGGAACCGCGCAATGTCATCTACTTCGAAGCGCTTGCGCTCGCCAAGGGATGGCTCGCAGCGCGCCAAAAAGGCTTGGGATCGGCTGATGGCGAGAACTGAAGACACGCCAAGTTCGCGTATGAAACGAAAGATGCCCCGCAGAGTTGCGGGGCATTTTGGTGCGCGACGTCAATATTCCTCGGCGAGCATGACGGTGAGCACGCGACGTGTGATCTCCTCATTGGCCGGGTCTTCGGACCCGTGGGTCATGCTCGGATCGTAGTAATCGATCTTCCAGAAGAGCTTTTGCTCCAGAACGACGAGCGAGCCGAAATCGTGTTCGTCGTAAGGGTCGTTTGCGTCTTCGAAGCTGTCGAACTCTCGCACGGCGACGAGGGCTTCGGCGACGAATACGTGTCCCAAGGAATGGACGCCGACAGTCACGAAAATAGAGCCGCAAAGGAAGGTGGATCGGAACGCATCGTTGAGGATCGCGATCTTTCTCTGATGATCGCGGGACTGGGAAAGGACCATGATAAATCTCCGTGGCACATGCCAGCGCTGACCATTCAGCGCTGGCTCGTACCTCCGAGACCGATCTCGTCTCGATGCATTTTATGCGGGCGGCAAAACGCGGCAAAGACCGCACGACTTGCTCCATCGGCATGTGCTGGAGCCTTGGCCGCGCGCTCAAAACTGACAGGCTACGGTGATGCAACATAAGTCGGACGTATCGCTGTTTGCGCGGACCAACGGACGAGCGCCATATCGGAACTTCGGCATCAAACAGGCCGACCGGCTTTCACATATGTACGTTGTCGGCAAGACCGGCGTCGGCAAGACGACGCTGATCGAAACGCTTGTTATGCAGGACATCGCAGAGGGACGCGGCTGCGCGCTCCTTGATCCGCACGGCGATCTCGTTGAACGGATTGCCGCCCGCATTCCCACGCATCGCCAAGCGGATGCGGTGTATTTCAACGTGCCCGATCCGTCGCAGCCCTACGGATACAATCCATTTGCGCAGGTGAGTTATGGCATGAGGCCCTTGGTTGCCTCGGGCATCATGGATGTCTTCAAGAAAATGTGGGGCGACGCCTGGGGAGTGCGCATGGAGCACATCTTGCGCAACGCTTTGTTGGCGCTCCTTGATCAGCCGTCCGCCGCGATGCCGGACATACTGTCCATGCTGGTCAGCAAGGAATTCCGATGGGGTGTCCTACGAAATGTGCAGAACGAGCAGGTGAAGTTTTTCTGGCGGCGCGAATTTCCCAAGTATTCCTTCCGCTACCAGGCCGATGGCATCGCGCCGATCCAGAACAAAGTCGGGGCGTTCCTGGCTGATCCCAAGCTGCGGCGCATCCTAACTCGCCAGGACGGAACCCTGCGCCTGCGCACCATCATGGACGAGAGCCGCGTCTTGCTCGTGAATCTCTCACAAGGAAAGATCGGTGGCGATAGCTCGTCGTTGCTTGGCGGGCTTCTCGTCACGTCGTTGGGATCTGCCGCTTTCAGCCGAGCCTATACCGAAGAAGGGTCACGGCGTCCGTTCCACGTATACATTGATGAGTTCCAGAGCTTCACCACGTTGGCTCTTTGCAGCATGCTGTCCGAACTGCGCAAGTTCGGCGTCGGCATGGTGCTTGCGCATCAGTATTTGGATCAGCTTGACCCTGCCATCTTGCACGCGGTCCTGGGCAATGCCGGCACACTCATCTCGTTCCGCCTCGGCGCAAACGATGCTGAACACATCGCGCGGGAATTCGAGCCTGTGTTCGATAGGCTCGATCTTCTCACTCTTTCGAACCATGACATCTATCTGAAGCTCATGATCGAGGGGGTGCCGTCGCGACCGTTCAGTGCAACGACACTCAACGGCGACCCCAACTGCCGCTCGCGAGCGCGCCATCAATAGCGCTGTAGCGAGCGAGGGGCATGGGAATCTTCTGGTAGAGACTGCCGCGAATTGCCATCCTCTCTTTTTGGATTGTGAAATTGATGGCCGAGCAGTCCGATACGCAGCGGCAAGGTCTTGAGCTTTTTGCAATTCATTCCTAACCTGGGGTTGAATCGCCCAGAGGGTGCGCATGTCGCCTCGAGCGGGCACTCGCAGATGATGATCGGAATGTCGTCTTGGGGACGACATTCCGATCCGCGTAGATAGCTCGTCGAAAAGAAAAGTTCAGATTGCTTGTTTCCGGAGCCCGATATCGTGATGAACTACCCAGAGGTTGAACCAGGTCTTAAAGACGAAGTGCCCTGGTCCGACAGCCTGACCGCCTACGACAAGGAGCACTTCACTACCTACATGAGGTTCCTAGATGCAGGCGCCGACGATGCCAGCTATGAGGAGATGGCGCAGGTCATCCTCGGCATCGATCCGGTGGAAGAACCGGAGCGCGCCCGGAAAGCCGCGCGAAGCCATCTCGATCGGGCGAACTGGATGGTGACCACCGGCTACAAGGAATTGTTCGCCGAATGAGGGCGAACGGGCGGCAACACGCTGCGCTTGTCAACAGCAGACGTGATCACGGCGTCCATTACAAGAGCAACATGACAGCCGGGGCTGCGGGAATTCGGTTCAAGTTGGAGGATCTCGGGTGGCCCGAACGCCGGGGCGGACGGAGCTTCGATCCGAGACGCCACGCGGACGGGCCGGCGCATCCAAGCGACCCGGGCAGCTCGGCGACTATCAGGGAATTTCGCCCGATCACGGATGCGAGATGCATCGGCATGTGAGTACCCATGTAGATTGCCGGGGCCACGCTCGAAACAGCGTGCGGATCACCAAAATAGGCTCGAGGTGCTGGGCTGCCGAACTGTGAATCTCAGGCTCCGCGTCCGAAAACTGCACCAGAGGACTGCAACCCTCCACTTCGTTTGCAGCGGCCCGAGCGGGTGGCAAATTCGCCGACCCTGCGAGAGCTTGTTACCCACCACGGTTGCGCCAAGATTCGACGCGTAAGGTCGTGGCTTTTGGCATTACCTGCTGTTGCAATGACTCGCGCCGCATGGTCTATGCAAATCCGTTGCCGTTGCGGCATCTGGGGTGGGGGTCCCGATTTTGAATAGAATTGTGCCGGCGTTCGCATTGTCCTGCGGATCAGCCTTTTTTCTGTCGCTTGACACCGCTTATGCACAAACTGTTCCGCCCGGCGCTGAGCCAGGACGGATCGAGCAGCGATTCGAGGAGCCGCCAGCGCCGCAAGCGCGAGTGCGCATTCCCGAAGGCCTTGAGAGCACGATGCCGGCAGCCGAAGCGGCGCAGGTAACGCTTGAGCTCCGTGGCGTAGAGATCGAGGGATCGACCGTATACACAGACGACGAACTCCGGGAGTTATACGCGGAGCTTCTCGGGAAGCAGGTGACGCTCCTTCAGGTCTTTGAGGTGGCAGCCAAGATCACCGCTCGCTACGGCAACGACGGCTATCTTCTGTCGCGTGTCATCGTCCCGCCACAGGAACTGAACCAAGCCGGGGCCGTCATCCGCCTGCAAGCCGTCGAAGGATACATCGACGAAGTGATTTGGCCAGATGGCGTAGAGCGATACCGGAATTTCTTCGACGACTACGCTACCAAGATCACCGCGCAGCGTCCGGCGCGAGCCGATCGCCTGGAACGCTATCTGCTCCTGGCAAATGATCTGCCCGGCCTGAAATTCAGCTCCACACTGCGCGCCTCGGAGCAAAATCCAGGCGCATCAACGCTGGTCCTCGAAATGGAGACCGATCGCTACGACGTGTCCATGTCAACAGACAATCACGGGACGGAAGCCAGCGGGCCGTATCAGGGAACAATATCCGGCCGTTTGAACAATGCGTTTGGGGTGCATGAGCGATTAAGCGGCGGCTATGTGATCGCCGGCCCGTCCGAAGACGACGATCCCGAACTGCACTACTTCTTTTGGGGTTACGATCAGATGCTCAACGGCGAAGGCCTGACCTTCTCTTTCTCCGGGAACACAAGCCGGGGTGATCCTGGCACCGCGCTTCTATCCGCGCTGGAATATCAGACGCGGAGCCTGAACCTCACTACCGGCGTCTCCTATCCGTTTATCCGCACCCGATCCCAAAATCTCACTGGCGCAGTTTACTTTGATTACGAGGATTCTGAGGGACTGACCTCAAGCGGACTCTCAACCGAAGACAAGCTTCGCATCCTCCGCGCCGAACTCGCCTATGATTTTGCCGATGGGTGGAGCGGAATCAATCAGGCGATCATCGCCCTAAGCCAAGGCATCGACGGATTGGGAAGCACGTCAAACGACAACCCGAACGCCTCTCGCATGCCGGGCGCCGTCGATTTCTTCAAGACGACCCTGTTTCTCTCGCGCCAGCAGCCGCTTCCCAATCGCTTCAGCTCGTATGTGAGCGTGTTCGGTCAGTTGGCGGCCGACCCGCTTCTGTCTTCGCAGGAGTGCGGTTATGGCGGGCGGCGATATGGCCGCAGCTTCGACGCATCTATCGTAACCGGCGATCACTGTCTGCTCCTCAACGGCGAGTTACGATACGACTTGCAGGTTCCATCATCGTTGGACGCCGTGCTCGACAACGCGCAGGCATATCTGTTCGCCGACTACGGGCGCATCTGGAACATCGATGCTCCGGCCGGGACGCCGGAAGCCGACGACGGAGCATCCGCCGGACTGGGCTTTCGTTTCGGGACAAAGAAGCTCAGCGCCGATATTGCCGTATCACGAACATTGGAAGACCCGGAAAGCGTTGTCGATCCGTCCGATTGGCGAGGCTGGTTCAAGGTATCTGCAACATTTTAGGGTTGGTGTCATGAAGTCGCTGCGAACACGCCATCTGCTCTACGCCACAACCGCGTTGACCTCGGCGCTAGGCCTATCGGCCATATCGCTTGGCGGTGCAGCGGCAAATCCGCTCGACGGCAATGTCGTCTCGGGAAGCGCCACCATTTCCGCGCCGAATCCTTCCACGGTTCAGATCGACCAGGCGTCGCAGAATGCGGTCATCAATTGGCGAAGCTTCAATATTGAAGCCGGTGAAACCACCCGCTTCGTCCAGCCGAACGCCAACGCCTGGACGCTCAACCGCGTGACCGGGCAGATGGAGCCATCCCGCATCCTGGGCACGCTTGAAGCCAACGGCAACGTCGCCATCATCAACCCCGACGGCATCCTGTTCGGCGAAGGTTCGCGGGTTGACGTGAATGGATTGATCGCCACGACGCATGATATCGCCAACGACGATTTCATGGCCGGCCGCTTCAACTTCACCCAGTCGGGAAATCCGGCGGCCTCGGTGATGAACGAAGGGCAGATCACCATCGGCGACTATGGGCTTGGCGCGTTCGTCGCACCTGGTGTCCGGAACTCAGGTGTCATCACAGCAAGACTGGGCTCAATTTCGCTCGCCTCGGCCAACGCGTTCACGCTCGATCTTTACGGCGACGATCTGATTCATCTCTTGGTCGGTGACGAGATCACAAACGAGGTCGTCGATGTGGCAACCGGCGAGCCTGTTGCGGATCTCGTCAAGAACGAGGGCCATCTTTCCGCTGACGGCGGGACCGTCGCGCTCAAGGCAGTCACGGCAAGGCGCGCGGTAAACTCCGTCATCAACAACACCGGCGTCATTGAGGCCAATTCAGTTGGCGTCCGAAACGGCAAGATCACGCTCGGTGCCCAGACGGCAAGCACGAAGACCGCTTCCGCGCCGGTGCAGCGTGTCCGTGTTTCTGGTGTGCTGTCGGCAACGAACATTCCGATCCCGATGCCACGCCCGGACATCGAAGGCATCGGTGGCAACATCGAAATCACCGGCGAGATGATAGTCGCCTCAAATGCTACTATCGATGCCTCCGGTACCAGTGGCGGCGGTACAATCTTAATTGGCGGCAGCTACATGGGCGGCAATGCTGATCCGTCTGTCCTTGCAAACTATGACATCCTGGAACTTGAGTATGACATTCCCACTGCATCGTACGTGATGCTGAATGAAAACGTCTCGATTTCCGCTGACGCCGAGGTAAATGGCGATGGTGGCAAGGTGGTCGTCTGGTCGGATGGAGCGGCTGTTACCGCAGCGACAATAACAGCGCGGGGCGGAGCCGAAGGTGGTGATGGCGGTTTTATTGAAACGTCCGGCAAATACCTTGAAGCGTTGAAAGCGGCAGATGCGTCTGCACCAAATGGAGCGGCCGGAACGTGGCTTCTTGATCCTGTCAACATACGGATTGCATCTGCAGATTTGTTCAGCCTCCCGTTGTTGACTGAAGAAGGTGTCACCACAAACTACGGGCAGATATTTGACGATTTTTTCGTTCAGGGGTCGTTTATCGATCAACTTGATGGGTTTATCTATTCTCCCACGTCGCCCAGTGACGACACTTCGCTCCTGCTGACCAGCACTATTGAAGCGGCCCTCAATAGCGGGACGAGTGTGCAGGTGACGACATTCGGCACCGTTGGCTCTTCTCCGGGCAACATCTCGTTGCTGAGCGATATCAGCAAGACCTCCGGCGGAGACGCATTCCTAAACCTGAGCTCCGTCGCTAACATATTTATCGACGAAGATGTCGATGTCACGTCAACGTCTGGCAAACTCCATTTCTCTCTATATGCCGCGCAGGGTGGGATAGCAGCGAGCAACAATGTTGGGAACATTGATGTCAATGGCGGCACTTTCATCATGGAGGCACGCGACGCAATCAATTTCAGTTCATACGGATTGATGCCAAACGACACCACCATCAGCCTAGTGAGTAGTGGTTCGCCAAATCCCTATACACCGGTGCGCGTTGAATTTGGCCCGAACGCAGAGGATCGCATTTATTTTCTCCGCGACAACACGTCCGGCACGGTTACGTTCGCCCCTGCTATAGTCAGCGAGGCTATTTATTTTGATTATGCTGATGACCCGTACTACGCCGGCGGCAGCGGCCCGGTTGACCTGAATACCCCATACAGCATTCAACTCAATGGCGGTGCCGGCTCTGGAGATTTACATATCCATCTGGACAACGTGGACACACTTGCTCTGGAGGACAACGCCGCATTCGCATCGAGTGGTCGAGATATAATCCTTTTCTTATACGGAGACCCAAATCTGATTGGGCCGAACGAAAACGGCATTCCTGAAGTTACATCTGACGGCAGTTTGTTCTTGCAATATGCCACACCCGGTCTGCCGGTAGTAATCCCCACCATTGAGGTCGCGGGCACCCCGACATGTTTTGGAGTGAATTGCGTTTCGGTGAACCCATTGCCGCCGGTCATACCGATTGATCCGACGCCGGACCCCGTGGACCCGACTCCAGAGCCTGATCCGGTCGGCCAAGTACCGATATCTCAGATCGACCTGTTCCCCGCTATAGGCTTTGAAACCGCCAACTCGACGCCAGCTTTTGTTACCCCGACTAACATAAGCAAAACGATGGCGATAGAGATATTGCCCTATGCAATGCTCGCGCGAGATGTTGACACGAACTCGGAAACAGGACCGGAAATAGCAGGTTATCGTCGCGTTGACTCAGAATGGTATATGATCTTACGTGACGCCGGAGTGGACACAGCTAGGATAGCTCGCTATCTCGGTGCTGGCTTTTATGCTCGAGTATACATCAACAACAATACAGGTGAGATCGTTGTCGCCTTTAGAAGTTCTGTTGGCTTTAGTGATTATGAAAACCCACGACACGAAGCCGACTGGCGGGAAACGAATCTTAAAGAAAACCTTGGTCTAACTACGCCGCAGTACGAGGCAGCACGGTTTTTCACCGAAACGATATCCGCGATATACGATGGAAATATCACACTGGTTGGTTTCTCAAAGGGTGGAGGCCAGGCAAGCTATGCGGCATCGCAGGGGCACAAAGTTGTTACTTTTGACGGTGCTCGCAATGATGATTCCGCTCAAGGAATGAGTAGAAATCAGACAAATATTGTTATTCCAGGCGATGCGGTAGGAGATCCAAACGGTCTATGGCAAGGAGTAGCAGGACATGGAACCCTTCCGGGAGAATACCTTTATGTCAGATCGTCCATTGGTACTCACACAATGGATGGTATGATTAACGGATTGCAGGAGGCCACCCGCGGGTTCACCCAAACAAGAAGGCAATGATAAGAAACCGCGCTAGCTCAAAGCTGTATATCACCAAAGCAGAAAACACGATGATTAAATTTAGAATATGTATTTGATTCATCCGATAGTATAAAATTGTTGAATGATTAATATCGCTTCTATATCTCTTGTGTACCAAGATTGTTGCAATCTCTATTGCTATTCCTGAAACGATCATACCAACAAGCGGGTATGCATTTAGAATTATAGTTACGAATAACGCTCCAATGGTAGTAACCAACAGTACTGAAATGAAAATTGCCGGCCATTTCTGGTACTGAATGAAATTAATTATCGTCATAGATATTATGATGAATTATTCTTAAAATAGGTCTAGGAGTTTTCTGCGCATTATATCAGTGAATCGATTAGTGCGCCAATTAAGCCTATGGATGGTTTGTCGTCTATCCGACAACACACGAGGGATATTCGTCCAGTCATGGCTTATCAACCTGCAATTCGTTCAGGTTCGCACGTAACCAGAAGCCGGTTAATAATCCCCGCATCGGCTTTGGCGGCTTAAAGTACCTTCCGAAGTGCTCCGCAGTCCGAAAGAGCAAATAGGGATTCCCATTCTCCGATAGAGCCTTCGCCAACTCCATCATATTAGCCATCGTGCGCGCGCTGGTGGTGACGTTCAGCACCAAAAGCGGCGCGGTCAGCTTCAGGTGATCCTTGTAAAGCCCGCCGCCGACATACTCACGGTACTGAAGGAAATTGCGCAGATGGCTTTTGCGGTTGAACGCCTGCGTTCGTGAGGGTTCGGTGCCTCGGTCTGCCTCCACGACGAAAAAGCGATAGTAGCGCTTCTCGTCCTTCTTGTATTCCAATCCAAACACGGCATCTGGAATGAGATCTTTGATTTCGATTTTTCCGTTTGCCGGATTCAGGCAAGGCACGGGATACCGCAAACTGGCTTCCGCCCGCTCCAAGATCACATGCTGCGGAATGTAGGTCAGGGTCGGGTCATCAAGGGTGGCGAGTTCAATCGACGCTGTGATGCACGCCACCATGTAGCGGTGCGTCCAGGGGCCGGTAGGGCCTTGCGAGGCATCGTGCCACAAACCGTTCTCCCGAAGCGCCTCCTCTGACGCACTGGTAAGATCGTAGACCAAATCTTGATACCGTGCGTCGAATGTCCGGAATTGCTGCCATGGGCGGCACAGATACGCTCCGCCTTGCGGTGTGCGGCTCTCGTTGAAGAGGTCGGTCAGCCGGTCGCGGGCACGCTTCTCATTGCGGGCGATGTGTCTGGAGAACGCGTGCAGGTAGGTTGAGGACAAGGGACCGTGCTCATGGATTTTCTGGAACCAGAAAAGATCGCGTTTCTGCGGCGTGACGCGCTTGTCGGTTGATTGGGGCCGATCGCGCCGGCGGCGGTGTAGCGTGTCATGTGTTCTTTGGTCATCCATCTGAACCGATCCAGAATGTGTCTGCGTCACCATTCCGGCGAGGCTGCGATATCCGAAGAGTCGGAATCGTTGGTCGGCGGCTTTTTCGGACTTTCCTTTCTCTGCGATGCGCTACCCGGCTTGTTGGCGTCATCCGGCTCAGCGCCGTCGCCCTTCGGCGCACCATCAAGTTCGGAATAATGGACTGCGTATTTCGCCCGCATCACGCTTTGCAAGGTGCCACGCTCGTCATGCGTCATTCGCGGCATTGCTTCCATACGGCCAAACGGGAACCGCAGCGGGAGCGCCGACTTGGTGACGCCGCGCACGTACGCCGCAAATGATCCCTTGGGCTGCGCTTCAATCAGCCCCGCGTCACACGCCATCATCGTCGCCAGCGCTCGGGCATCCTTGTTGGAAACGCCGCCGGCAAACTTGACCGACGTATTTGACGAAAACGCCTCCAGGAGCTTCGGGTCGAGTTGTCCGAGGTACTGGTGCGCGAGCACCATACCGATCTTGAATTTACGTGCCTGGGAAAGGATCAGGCCGACATTGCGGTCAAAGTAGTCGGCGGCCTCGTCGATATAGACGAAGGTCGGCATTCTCGTGTGCTCGGGTAAGACCGCCCGTTCCTGCGCGGCTTGAGCGATGAGCGCTATGAAAAAGCGGCCGAAGATCTCCGTGCCGGATTCCTTCAACAGATCCTTTGCCGTGTTGATCAAGATGACCTTGCCGCTGTTCATTTCCGAGTAGAGATCGAGCTTCGAGCGCGGATGCGAAAACATCCGCTCAAACGTCTGGTTTTCGAGAATCCCCCACAGACGGCGCAGCACCTGTTTTCTCGTCTGGTCGAATTCCTTCGACGTGAATTCGGTTTCGAAGAACTGACGGGCTGTACCCGTCAAGGTGGCGATGTTTTCGGCAAAACGGATGTGGCTACCTGGCTCCATCAACTCGCGCAGCGTGTGGATTGTGGCCCCCGGTATGTGCAGCATGAGCCGTGTCACGTAGCGGAAGATCACATTCTGCTTCTGCGTCATCTCGGCCGACAGAAGCGAGCCGAGGACGAAATCGTAGAGTTCAAGGATGGAGTTGGTCAGCCGCTCGCGGTCCAACTGTGAGTATTTGTCGAGCCGTTCTAGGCCCACATCGAACAGGTTGAGCGAGACGGGGTATTCAACGTCGGTCGGATCAATGATGCAGATGCGGTCGTGCAATGGTCCGCCTGGCGCGAAAAGTTCCAGATTGGAGATGGTATTGATGAGGTCGCCCTGGCTATCGAGCACGACCACAGACGCTTCGCCTCGTTCGACAGCGGCAAGGTCGTTTACGATGAGATATTGAAGGGTCTGGGTCTTGCCATGGCCGGTGCCGGCGACAATGTGGTGGTGCTCGAAGCGGGCGCTCTGCGGGATCGTGAAATCGATCGCACCTTTGAACAATTGCCGCAGCGGTGTGCCGCGAAGATACGTCTCGATCAGTTCCTGCCGGTTATGGATATCGGATTTTGAGGGCAGTTTCGGCGCACGGGAAAAATGCTTCGGGTCCGAGGGATTGCCGCCGGACGCGATGATCAAATTGGCCTCCAGGCGCTTGCGATGACGTTTAAAGAGATCGGCTCGCTCAATGGCTTCATCGAAGAAGGCCGCGATGATCGATTCGACCACACCCCCGACATCAGGCAGCATATCAAGCTTCGATGTCTCCACGGTGATGCCGCCGCGTCGGCTCGGGCGTTCGATCTCAGCCGGCAGAGCCGCAGCAGTGCTCGCGATACAAGCAAGCAGCACATCCGCGATGTGCTCGCGCGTGGCTGCAAAACTTTCCAGCAGCGCCTTCTGCGCGATGAGCTGATCCTTGAGCTCCCACCACTCCGCAACCGACCGCCGTTCTGACCAGTTAATCTGCGGCAAGACGAACATGTCCTCATAGTCGAACATCGCCAGCGCGAGCGCGGCAAGCTCCCCTTGTGCAGCCTCTGCCGGCTCCTCGAATCGCGACAGCACGTCCTCGGCGATCGCGAGCGCCAACGCTTCTTTACCGTCTGTTCTGTCGAGATCGTGTGCTGCGAACATCCTCTCGACGCGCGCGTGAAGCTCGCGCACGACGGCTTCATCGCGTTGGCGAAAGAGGCCGTAGACGAAGGCGTGGAGCCGCGGACCGAGATGCAGCATCTACTGCCTCCGAACGATCAGTTCCTTGGCGTCCTCCTTGGCAAGAACCGGGATCGGCACGGTTTCGGTACCGCCCCAATGCTTGGCGCTTTCCATGACCTGACGCAAATACGCGGTGATGTTGCCAAGCCAGGCTTCCTTGCGCGCGAGTTCAACGACGCTGTCGCACGAGAAATAGCGGCCATGCATGAGGTCGCGGACAAAGACGGTGTCGCGTTTGCGGTCGTAGTAGAAATACCCGGCGCCAGCGCCAGCAAAGAGCGCAAGGAAGATGGCAAACGAGAAGCTCACCGCTAAAGATACGATAGCGAGGGCGACGACAAAGGCTGTCGCTCCGACATAGGCCGATCTGCGCATAAGCTCCGGCTGGAAGGCATCGATCAAGACCGCCTTGTCGAATGCGTAGCGACGAATGATTTCGTCCTCCTGCTCTTCGAGCTCGACCTTGCCCCAGAGCTTGAATTTCACTGTGCCGGTCTGGCCCTGTGACTGTTCACGTTTGAATAAGAGCTTCATTGCATCCCCCTGTCCGATACAATTCAGCATTGAAGCGGGTAGATGGCAGTGGCGTCAAGGATAGCTACTCAATCAGCAACGCAATCGTCTATCTTTCACAACTGCGCTTCGATGTTGCTGGAGGAGGAAAGACAGTGAAGTCACAGAAAGTGCTCGCCGATAATTGCGACGCCGTGAGTCGGGGCGTTGCCCTATGTGTGAGGATAGGTTTCGACGCGGGATGGGGATACAGGCGGCACACTCGTATCCGCAGGATCGAGGTAGATTATGTCGCTCATCGTGCGCACAAAAAAGCCCCCGGTTTGGATGCCGGGGGCCGCTCCTGATCAATGGTCAGGAGTGTCGGTGAGTGATCTGCTGTCAATGCGTTCCTGAAGCCAGGCCCGTACTTCATCGAGTATCCAGCACACCCGGCACGGGCCGAGAGTAACCCGCAAGGGGAACTGTTTGGCCTGTTCAAGGCGGCTAATATGCTGTCTGGAATACGGAACGATGGTTTTCAGTTCTCTCCAGCTTATGCACCTCATCGCGGAAGCTCCTGTTTGGGAGCATCGCGATGCCCAATGGACGACAATCCAATTGGCGAGAACAGGCTATCAATTCTTCAAGAGCTTGGCGAGATACGCTTCGTAGGCATCGATTCCTACGCCTTTCGCTCAGCTCTTTGTGTATCGGCGGATGGCGTCATAACCACGTTCATAGTCGAGCGCGCTATTTGCTGGGATGCGGAGGCCTAATCCTCTCCGCCCTCGTCGCCTTCGATTTCGGTAGCCAGCCCAAGGAGTTGCCGAAGGAGTCGATTCCGATCGCATCGCGAACGAGCTTCGTCGGTCTCATCTTCACCGCAGCCGGATTTATCGTCGTCGCGCTCCCAGAAGACACGATACTCATTGGCCTCGTCGTCGACCTTGCCGGTTCGGTATGGGTTATCCTCCACCGTTACGGCAGAGGATACATCAATGCCGTGGGCGCAAAGTAGCGCAAAAATATTTATTCGTTGCAAAATCAGATATATAGGATGGCAATTTGTCGAGACGACGTGATCACCTCGCCAAATTCTTTGTATATAGTGCCAGCACCGCCCTTTTCGGTGCCCTGCACGAAAGGAGCGGTTATGTCCGCAGGCATCTACAGCGAGTACCTTCAAGACGGCGCTAACCTCGCCGCCATCCTGACGCTCCTCGGCGGCGTTGGACTTTTTCTGTGGCGCTGGTGGTCTTCTCGTCCGGAGCGCAATGACACGAAAAACCCCTGAAAACTCGCTCGCTCAGAGGCCGGCAAGGGCGTCATCACCTACTTGAATAACACCTATGAATCGGAGAAGGCTCGTCGAGGTGCAAACCAAGTTTTCGAAAGAATTCTCCAGCCAAGTTCTATCTGAAGACATGTCGATGCGGGTGCGCTTCGCCCACTTCTTCGCTTTCCTATATATCCCAACCTAGTGGTTAAAATCTAACGCTCGGTGCCGGAGTGGTAAGCCCGCTCAGGGTGGAAGTTCGCCGTTTTGAGGCGGCTACCGGAACGGAGCAAAGAGCGCAAGATTGCTGCCATAGGCACATGGACGGTGAATGGATCGATCCGACCTTCATCGGTGCCGGCACTGCTTCGGCATCCGCATTTCATCTCTAGGCGGCGCGGCCGCAAGCCCAGGTGGCGCTGACACCTACACGAGGCACGACAGTCCGTTTATCCGTACAAAAGACGGCGGCGCCGGATTTTATTACATCTTTTACTGCGTGAGATTGTCGATGAATATCGTCTCAGCATCCTTCTCCAATGCGGCATTTCGATAGAAATACCAATCTATTGAGCTTCGGTTGTTTCTCGACGTTAACTCAGCAATGTCATTTTCAAGGTCAACAATCATCTCAATTGTGTACCGCGCGTTCCCTTCATCGCGATATCTCAGCGGCACCCGCGCCTCCGGAGTGATGATCTGATCACCTGAACCTATATACTCGTTTATCGATATTCTTTTCTCGGAGGAGTATAGAATCTCCATTCCGTTTTGAGTCTCTTGACGGATGGTTACGCCAAGCGCAACCACGAACGGCTTCCGAACCGGCGCATTTCCAACGTTCCGCACGAAACCGGAAATATAAACGTGACCCGCCGCATCATCCCGTCGCATCCGAAACGAAAAAAGAGCGAGAAGATCAGGAAACGGCGGGGCGAACACTTGGTTTGAGTCGCTTGCAGCGTCCGGACGGAAAGAAAAGGGCATCGTCGCCTCCATCGGATTATATCTGGGGTTTCTTTACTCTCCACCCAAATCGACGGCCGCGCAACATTATCCTTCGATGAACGCGGGAGGAAACCCAAATGACCCGCTCAAGCGAATGTCTGCTCTGGCGTCAGGTCTTGCCGCAGGACTGCTTGGAAGGAAGGCGGAGAAGGGTCGGAAGGCGCCTTCCGCATCGGGTACCAAGCGTCAGATTTTCACCACTAGACGAACGTGCGCAGTGAAAGTTGTACACGGACATCATGAACGGGACCGCCCCTGCTTCGATGCCGAGGTTCCTGGGCACCAACTTCTCATTCGTCACGCCACGCACACTCGCCACCGGATGTTTCTCCACGCCTCCTGGTGCATGAGGGGTGCCTTGATCGGATGCCGCTACTTCGGGCGGCTTTCTTCCCCGACCGTTCCTCCTACCGACCCCGCTTAGCGCCGGGTAGGCTTGTCTTCGACCCTTCCTGCGCTGGGGCTTTCAAGACATTCATTGCGGCGACGAAAGAGGCTGGCTTTTACCGACGATCGCTAGGAATAGCGTCCGTTCATAGAAGCTCAACAACCATACGGAATGTTGCTCCGCATCTACGACCTCTTCCACATATCCATATGCCAGGATGTCCGTCTCAGCATGTGCTGTCGTCATCTCTGACAGAAGCTCAGGCGGAATAGGCTCAGTAACCACATCCACCTGTACTGCGTCGTTTTCATAGACGGGCGGAAGTCCATGATGGTTGATGAGCCCGCGCACGATCTTCCGTACGGTACGCAGTATGCGTGGATCGTGCCCTGGATAAATCTTGTAACGATCCCCATCGAGTTCTGGGACCGGCTTCATAAGCTTGAAGACATCGAGCGCGCGACGGTGGCCGTCGACCTTTTCAAGGCTTCTTCTTATCGGGCCTTCCCAAACCTCTCGGACGCTGGGGTTCGCGTCGCCAGACATGACAATCACATTGCGGAAATGCACGTCATCGTCTGAGGTGCCGTTATTGCACCCGAAGCAAGCTGCAATTGTGATCCGCTGAACAGGGCTTGTCGCCTTGGACAACGGATAGAGACCGCGCGGGACAACATGTTCGCGTGTCGTGAGGCGATACTCGCCACACAATGCGCAGTTGTCCCATCGCCGTCGCTTCTTCACTACTGTGCCTTTCGGTGGAAAACCGCTGTCTGGCTAAGCTATGCAATTCTTTTCGCGTGCTAATATACCATCCTCTGAGTCGCTGAAAGGATGCCTCTATGGCAAAGAACGAAAAGTCCTCGCCGAAATTGGCTAAGCTGGCAGGCAAAGTGCTGAGTGGCGCGAAGAAGCCAACGCCCGCTGAAAGTAGGAGGCTGGCTGGCTCAGTGCTCACGCAAGCGGCGAACAAGAAAAAGAAATAGCCGCTACAACGTCGTCATAAATTCATGAGGTCGTCGACGATAAGGCTAGCGCTATCCAGCAATGCGCTACCGATGCGCCAAACTCATCAACCCTGACTGGTTGGCGAGCGGCACATTGGTGCCCGTGCCATCCTTCGGTCCGGACTCTAGCCTCAACTGGAGGATATCGCAGGGGTCACAGCACGGTGGTGGTCAGTTCGTAGGTGGGGAGGAGCGGCACTTTTGGTGACTCGGTCGTGTAGCTCAATCGTTTGGAGCCGTGCACCGAAAGGCCCAGGATGCCCTGTATCAATTCTTCAAGAGCTTGGCGAGGTAGTCTTCGTACGTCTGTATGGCCTCGCGCATTTCCTTCGAATATGAATGGCGGTTGTATACCTGGGCAATCGGCGATTGGGTTCCGCCGGATACGTGGTTGAGCAATTTTTCGACGACGATCTGCTCGATGCCGAGCGACGCCATGCAGGTGCTAAGCGTCCGGCGTAGATCGTGAAGCGTGAAGGGCTCAACTTCCTCAAGGCGCTTGTCGAACAGCCGCTTTGCCTTGCTCCACCCGTTGAAAACGGTCGCTTTCATGCGCCGCCCCGAGTCACGCGCGGCCGGGAAAAGGTATTGTGCGTTGTCGATGATCGGGATCGCTTCAAGCACCCGCTCTGCCATATCCCCATACGGGAACGTATGCTCGCGCTTGTTCTTTGTGACCGTCGCGGGAAGGGTTATCGTTTGCTTTGTGCGATCTATCCATTCCCACTCAAGCCTTGCAATCTCACCTCGACGCTGGCCGGTGAGAATGCACAAAGCGACTATGTTGCCGAACGGGTAGGGGCCTTGGAGGCCCGTTGCGAGGACCGTGCCCAATTCCTCGGCGGAAAGCGCGCGGGTGCGCGATGTGCCAGCCTTCGGGGCTTGCAATCCTTCGCACGGACTGTGTGCGATGTAGTCCTGCCTGACCGCCCACGTGAAGAACGTCTTTACCGCCCGCAGTGCTTGATCGTACTGCGTCGGCGAGTGCTTGCGCTTGTCGAGGCGCTTTTTAATATCGTGCTTCGTGATGTCGGCCATGTGGGTCTTGCCGAATGCGAAGCTGTCGAGGAACCGCTGGTAGTCCTTGTGCGTGCGTGGACGGTTCTTCTGCTCTGACATCTCAAGATATGCGGCTTTGGCGTCGTTGTATGTCATAACCTTCGGTCGGCGCTTTCCAAGCGTCCGTTCAGCAAGGAGGCGCTTTGCCTCCTGCCGAGCGTCCGATAGGCTGATGATCGGAAAACGGCCGATCGTGATACGCTCGCGCGTCGGACCATGGACGACCACAAACGTCTTGGCGGTCTTCGAGACCCGAACACCAAAGCCGGCGAGTGTGTCATCGGTGTATGTTTTTTGCGCCTGCCCAAACGGGAGCGCCCGTACTGAGATGTCGGTTAGTCTCATGCCAAGCTCCCGTTCAAGGCTCGCTATAGGCTCAGAAATGAGGGTTGTAGCGGCGGGTTTCCATGTTCAACTATGAGCATAGTAGCACTAAAAGGCATTGAAATATATAGGTTTTTTGGAAAGCATGTTCAGCTATGTGCAGGCCCCTCTTCGAACTTCTAAGCCGATGGTCACAGGTTCGAATCCTGTCGGGATCGCCAGCATTTTCAGGGTCCATTCTGGGCTAGTATAGGCGATGCGCTGATCGGCCCGCGTCCTCGCCCGGAGGCGCGGGCTTTCATTTTTCAGCCTGGTGCTAAGTGCGACTGGCTCCAGGTGCCTCGTCGAGGAGATTTGGACCTTTACTCACAGGCATCTGGCCGTCGGGAGTAAGCTTGTCCACTGCGTCGGGCAGTTCACTTGTGAGCCGGTCGAGAAGTTCCTCGCGGGACAATCCGGTTTGCTCGGCGAGATCGCTCAACGTTTGCGGGTCGATCGCTTTCTCGACCTGGTCGCGCTGAACGGGGCGATTCGATCCTGTACCAACCCAAGAATCGACTTGATCGCCCGCCCCCGCATTCTTGAGACGCTCCAGGATGTCGCCGAGCCCGCCGGTGGAGCCAGCGTTTTTGGCATCTGTCGAGTTCCTACCGGCGATTAACTCGCCGATCTTGTCCCTGTTCTTGTAGGCAAGCAGGCCAAGCAAGGCTATGGCGACTTTTCCTATGTCAAGGCTCATTTCGCACCTCCTTCCATGAAGAACGGACAAGGCATGCGGCTTTGAAAGGTTCCACGGTATTTGCTGCTGGGCTGGTTTTCAGTTCGGTTAAGGACGATGGGGCTTCCCGGTCGAATCCAGGCAGGACTTCAGCGCGGGCGCCGCCGAAACGATCAAGGCTATCGGACGTGCGTGTTCAGCCTCGATCGTTTCGGACAGCGGCGCTCTGAATTCACAACCATGCAACCACTGCCTTGTCTTTGCGTTTAGCCGCCTTCAATCCCGGCGAGCTTTAAAAATGACGGCGTTCACCCCGATTTCAATCACCTTGAATGGCAAAGCGATGGCGATCGCGTCGATAGCCGACGCTGCGAAAGCGCTGAGGCAACCATGGCCATCCATGGATAAGTCGTCCCGACTTGAAGCGATCCGAATGATCGAGGAGTGCCTGGCCGGACATTGCAGTCATCAAGCTGCGCTCGCTGCTTTCGAGGCGGCCGCATCTGAACAGGGCCTTCTCAGGCAAAAGCCTCCAAGCGCAGGCCTCAGGAAATTCGACGGAGTTGCCGAAGACCTGATGTGAGGTGATGCTGCCCTCGCGACCTTGAACCGCTGACAGGCCTCGCCCGGGTGGACTTGGCCGTGATTGTGGACCACCCGCCAAATGAGGAATGGCGGGTAGTCCTTATCAGCGCAGGAAGGGACGTAGCTGCGCAGATCTCGATTCTTGGTCCAATCGTCAAAGTCCGGCCGGTTCCCTGGCCAACGACTGTTCGCAAGGAACGTGATGGAGACGGCGAAGACCGCAGCGAGTAACCAGCGGGCTTGGTGGACGCTCTTTTCCATCGGCTCCTTGCGTGAGCTCACAGCTAGCAACTGCTACGAGCAGCCGCACTTCCGGGTGGCGGGGTATCCGGGCTATTACGCGAAAACAGGTGAGACTTAGGTCCCGTCTCGAATCAGACCGAAGCCCAACCAAGGAACGTTTGCGGCTGCCTGAGGTTTGGTGAGCCTGGCGCGAAGACGATGCCGTTCAGCGCAATAGAGCTCACATAAAGGAGGCACCTATGAGTATGCGTCTTTCCACTGCAGCCGCTGGGTTTCTGTTGCTGGCCGGTATCGGCGCCGCTGCCGCTCAGGACGTAGTCATCGAGCCTGAACAGGAGACCGTCATCAGGGAATATGTCAAAAAGCAGCCGCTGGCATCGGTGAAAATCCCTGGAGTGGAGCTCAATATCGGCTCAACCTTGCCCGAAACCGTCGAACTTCATGAAGTCCCCGACACAAAATACCGCTACGTGGTGGTCGACAACCGGACCGTTGTGGTTGACCCGGGCACGCGCAAGATCATCAAAGTCATCGAATGAGCTAAGCGACTGGACCCGCCGTGCCGAAAGGGTGCGGCGGGAAGTCGAGCGACGAGGAATGTGATCACCATGTCGAACCGTGAGATTGGAGCGTCGCAGGCGCTGCGAATACGCGTGGCTGACCTCGCTGAGAGGATGCGCGGCGCCCGGATTACCGAAAACGAACTGAAGACCTTTCGAAAGGTCGCAGCAGTCCTGGAGGACGGCAAGGGCAGAATCGATGCCGACGATTTGATTGCCGCATCCTTCGTCGTCGATCCGCCGGACTGACAAGAAGTGCTGCAATGTCCCTGTCTCCCAGCCTATTCTCTGTTGGCCTGACTTTCCAATGCCCGCAGTGCAACTTTACCATCATCAAGAACGGCCGCTGGTTTCAGGTCGTTTCCCATTACAAGTGCGAGGGATGCGGACGCGAGATCCGCATTACCTATCCCGACAAGATTGCGATCTTCCAGAAGCACGCGCACTTGGCCATGCCGCCGGGAGCGCGGTAGCTGCGGCAGATGTGCAGACCAACTCCTTCATTGCCAACTCCTTCATTGAAAGTGAGCTCGAATTGCCGGACTCGAGCGCGAGTGTCATGGTGACCTAGATAAACCAGGTCGCCACCAGCCCCAAAGAGGCGGAAAAGATTGCGATCGTAGTAGCCCATCCCAGGGCGTTGGTTGTCCGGCTGTTGACCTTGTCTCCCATGATCCGCCGGTTGTTCGTCATCAGCATGATAAGAAGAAGCAGTGGCGGCGTGGAAAAACCCTGCACGATACCGGACCAGACGAGCGCC
Organism: Mesorhizobium sp. WSM4829; assembly: GCF_055811475.1. Lineage (NCBI taxonomy): Bacteria > Pseudomonadati > Pseudomonadota > Alphaproteobacteria > Hyphomicrobiales > Phyllobacteriaceae > Mesorhizobium > Mesorhizobium sp. WSM4829. The sequence goes on from NZ_JBVVQJ010000010.1 coordinate 143,844, forward strand.
TTCATTGGGTTGAAACCCAGGAAATTCAGGCCAACAGCAATCAGCGTGAAGGCGCCGATCGCGATATAGAACTTTGGCGCCTCACGCGGCTTGGCATGAAGGCTGTGCTCCCATCCAACCGCCTGCGCCAGATCGTATGCCGCACCTGTCGTCATGACCGGAACGGCAAGGAACCCGACCCCGATCACGCCGGCCGCGAACAGTACGCCAGCGGCTGCGCCAGCGAGCGGCTTGAGAGCTTCGGCTGCTTGAGCGGCGGTCTCGACGTCGTGCTCACCGGCTTCATAGAGCGTAGACCCTGTCGACAGGATGATGAAGTACATGATGAGGTTGGAAAAAATCATGCCGATCAGGATATCGCGGCGGGAGCGGCGCAGTTCACCGTCGGTGGCGCCCTTGCGCTTCCTCAGCGTCGTTCTCCCCTCGGCAATCTCTTCCTCCACCTCCTCATTCGACTGCCAGGTGTAGAGATAGGCTGAAAGGGTGGTGCCGATGATGGCCACCAGAATGGACAGGAACTCGCGGCTGAACTGGATCTTCGGAACAAGGGTTCCCCACAGCACGGCTGCCGCATCCGGCTTCGCCATGATGGCCGAGCCGACATAGGCAAGCAGGGCCAGCGCAAGCCAGCGGAAGATGTTGCGTATGAGCGTGTAAGAGCCCCAAAGCTGGAGAGCAAAGATCGCGGCCGCGACTACAATCACAATGAGGGGGATCGGAACAGGAAGGAAGATGTTGATGGATGCAGCCATGCCGCCGAGATCGGCGGCTGCTTCGATCGTGTTGCCGATCAGCACGCCCACAAGGACAGCCCAGAGCAGCCATCGGGGATAGAAGTCCTTGATCGCATGAAAGAGGCCGCGGCCCGAAACCTGTCCAAGCTTCGACGAGAGATACACGACCGTGTACATCATCGGCAGCGTTACAGGAGCGGTCCAAAGCAGGTCCGGGCCAAAGCGCGCGCCGGCACTTGCATAGGTGCCGATCGCCGAGCAATCGTCGTCGGCGGCGCCGGTGATAAGGCCGAGTCCAAGTGCTCGCCCTATGCCGTCCTTCTTGTCTTCCCGTGGTGAAGTGGCGTTACGATCGCGCTGCGTCATTGCGGCCACGCCGCGCAAAGAGCGTCACGCGCAAGCACGAGAAAAACGTCGCGAGCAATTATCCTATAAATGTACTGCAGCACGGGAGTGGGTCTCATACCGGCAAACCTCTACCGCCGTTCCAACTCCGCAATCGGCTGCTTGTTCCCCGCGTCAGCCGAGTGTTCAGGGCATGATAGAGCCCACGATTTCGATGAGCTTGGGCCTCTTCCAAACCTTTCATCTTTTGACGGAACCCTACCCAACGTTTTACGAGATATTCTGCCGGTGTGATTGTCTGTTGGCCGATGTGCGCCAATGGTTCGACGCCGTGCGCGTCACATCAATCTTTGATGTTGCCAAAAGGCTCGCTCGATCGGATTGAGTTCGGGTGAGTATGGCGGCAGGAATCACAGCTTGCGCCGGCTGCCCTTAGGGCCTGGGGCAGGGCGGATCTGAACGGGGCTTTTCCACGAATGACTTTGATGGGCGCGGCGGCACTGCTGATCCTGATCCTGACCTATGCCGGCGTCGCCGTCGGCAGGTTCCCCGGCTTGCGCCTCGACCGGGCAGGCATCGCGCTGCTCGGCGGTGCGTCGATGATCGCCATCGGCGCGCTCAGCCTGGAGGATGCCTACCGTGCCATCAATTTCGACACCATTACGCTGCTGCTCGGCATGATGATCGTCGTGGCGCATCTGAAAGTGTCGGGCGCTTTTCGCGCGCTCGGCGCCGTCGCCATCGAGCACGCGCACGCGCCGTTCATGCTGCTGGTGATGGTGACGCTGCTGACCGGCGTTCTGTCAGCGTTCCTGGTCAACGACGCGATCTGCCTGGTCATGGCGCCGATCGTCGTCCACGTTACCCGCGTCATCAACCGCAACCCTGTCCCCTATCTGATCGCCACCGCCACGGCGTCGAATTGCGGCAGTGTCGCCACCATCACCGGCAACCCGCAGAATATGGTCATCGGCGCGCTGTCGGGGATTTCCTATCCGGCCTTTTCGGCGGCCCTGGCGCCGGTCGCGCTGTTCGGCCTCGTTGCCGTCGTTGTCATCGTGCGCATCGTCTATCGCGCCGAGTTCGCGCGCAAGGCCGAGCTCAGCCCCGAAGTCTATCGCGGCCGCATGTTGCCCGGCCAGGTACTCAAGGCGGTGGTGGTCTGCATCGGACTGGCGATCGCCTTCTTTGCCGGTGTTCCGGTCGCCAAGGCGGCGCTCATCGGCGGGGCCATTCTTCTCGTGACCCGTGCCATAAAGCCGGCGCGCATCTACCGCGAGATCGACGGGCCGCTGCTGTTCATGTTCGCCGGCCTGTTCATCGTCGTCGCCGGCGCCGAGAAGACGCTGCTCACGCCCGACATCATAGCCTCGGCAAAAGGCCTCGGGCTGGACGACGTCTGGCGGCTGTCAGGCTTCACCGCGGTGCTGTCCAACATCATGAGCAATGTTCCGGCCGTGCTGGCGCTGCGGCCGTTCATACCCGGCCTGGAAGACCCCGAGCGCGCTTGGCTGGTCGTGGCGATGAGCTCGACGCTGGCCGGCAACTTCACGCTGCTCGGCTCGGTGGCCAATCTGATCGTCGCCGAGTACGCGCGGGTCTCCGGCACGCATCTGTCGTTCGCCGCCTTCTTCAAGGTCGGGCTGCCGCTGACGCTGGTTACGCTGCTTGCCGGGACGGCGTGGCTGGCGCTTGGGTTTTAGGCCGCCGGCGCAGCAGGCAAGGCGGCTTCAGGTGCAAGCCTGATCGGACTATTTGGCGTGGGTGGGCCAGAACGCCCAGATCAGCAAAGCTGCCAAAGCCAGCCAGAGCGCCACGACAAAGAACATTCCTGTCCTGCTTTGCGGGTGAGTTTCGAGCGCGGCCGCCCGCGCTCGAAACTCGTCCATCAGCGGCGGCGGAACAAGCCTTATGGCCAGGATTACGCCGAGCGGTACGATGATCAGGTCGTCGAGGTAACCGAGCACCGGAATGAAATCCGGGATCAGGTCGATTGGGGAAAGCGCATAGGCGGCTACCATTCCGGCAACGAACTTTGCAAACCAGGGCACTTGAGGATCGCGTGCGGCGAACCACAGGGCGACGACATCAAGCTTGATGTCGCGGGCCCGGCTTTTTGCCGCTTCCAGCCATGCTTTCATAGGGTCACTTTAGCACAGATTGTCGTCCGCCTGCATCCGAGCGGTTGCCGGTCGCGCAAAACCAGACCGTCCATAGCGCGTCCCAAAGGGCGCGCGGCGCTTTAACACTCCGACGATTCGGTGCTGCTCGGCGGCTTCGCGCCCGAAACATAGGCGTCGAGAAAGTCCTGCGAGGCGACAACGTCGGCGAGGCTCCTCAGCTTTTCGGCCGCGGCCGCCCCCAAAATCGCCTCGACGCGCCGGTTGGCCTCGACCCACACGACATATGCCTGCTGGTATCGCGCCTTGCCGAGCGGCGTCAGCACAGCATGCTTGGTTCGCCGATCGTGGGTATCGTGGCGGACCTCGACCAGACCGTCGCGCACAAGCGGCCGCAGGGCATGCGTCAGCGCTGAGATCTGGATCGCCAGGCGGCCGGCGAGGACCTGCAGCGTCGGCCCGTCCTCGCCGTAAGCGGCCGCGAGCCCATCGATCTGGCCGAGCAGAAGGGTTTGCGTTGACGTCAGCCCGGTTGGGACCAACGCCACGTCATACAACTGGCCAAGCCGCCGCGCCGCACGGCGCAGCGACGAATTGATGCAGACGAAATCGTTCGGCATGCCGGGCGCTTCCGCGTCTGGCTCACCCCGACCTTTTAGCGATGCGAACGATTCGACTGCTTTTTTCATCCTTACAAAATAGTTGAGGGCTGAAGCATTGCAAAGGGGCGCAGATTTGGCTAATTGGTTGAGCGCTCAACTTTTGAGCCCTCAACGTTCAGGAGATAACCCATGTCGAACTCCGCTTCCAAGCCGATCGCCGTCGTCACCGGCGCCTCCGCCGGCATCGGCGCAGTCTATGCCGACCGCCTCGCTGCCCGTGGTTATGATCTTGTGCTCGTGGCGCGCCGCGCCGAACGCCTGAAAACCCTCTCGGCAAAGCTGTCGCGGGCCTATGGCGCCAAGGTCGAGGTGATCGGCGCCGACCTGACCAAGGAGGAGGGCTTGGCGCGTGTCGAGAAGGTGCTCGCCACCAACGCCGCCATCACCCTGCTTGTGAACAACGCCGGCAACGGCACGCTCGGATCGACGATAAACACGTCAGACGAGAATGCCGCGTCGACAATCGCGCTCAACATCACGGCGCTGACGCGCCTGACGCGAGCGGCGCTGCCGGCATTCCTGTCGCGCAACGCCGGGACGATAATCAACATAGCCTCGGTCCTGGCGCTGCACTCGCTGCCGATCACCTCCCTCTACAGCGGCACCAAGGGTTATGTGGTGAACTTCAGCCGTGGCCTGCAGGAGGAGCTTGCCGGAACCGGCGTCAGGCTGCAGCTCGTTCTTCCTGCCGCGACCGCCACCGAATTCTACGAGTTCGCCGGCATGCCGCTTTCAGCGTTCGACCCGGCAGTGGTGATGACCGCGGAAGACATGGTCGATGCGGCCCTGGCAGGCTTCGATCAGGGTGAAGCCATCACGCTGCCGTCGGTCCACGACCGCGCGCTGTGGGAGACCTATGACGCCGCCCGCGCCACCCTGTTCGCCGCGACGCAGACCGGCGACCCGGCGCCTCGCTACCAGGCGGCCTGACGCCGCCCGAGCCCCCCGCGCGCGCCGGGGGGGGGGCGCGGGGCGGGGGGGGGGGGCGGCGCCCGCCCCCGGGCCGGGGGGGTGGGGGGGGGGCGGGGGGAAAAGTGGGACCCGGGCGGCCG